>NZ_JAATOU010000002.1:0-326285 GCF_011806445.1 Pseudoalteromonas sp. HF66 | reverse complement strand
GCAAACGGTGTTGTAAGCCCATTAAGCAAAATTTTCTAGCTATTATTAAAGATGCGTTAACTTATCATTCAATGTGTTGGGCTTGGACCGTTTCTTGATTGCTCAAAGCAGCAGTTAGAGCATTTAACCTAACTTATTTTGGGGCAGTTATATTTATAACCCATCTATGGACAGAAATGAGTTAGAGCTGAAGGACGGCTCTGTATAAAAAAGAAAGGCATTGGTAATAACGCCGCGCTCTGCGGCAAATTTGGAGCGCAGCGGAAAATTTGTCCGACAGCAGCGCCTTGTTATAAATTAATCCCCACACTCTATAAATGCAATAGTTTCTTTGGCCCAAAGTTTTCTTTCAGAATCAACTCCATTCGTCTCCATTATTGTTGGAATGTGATATGGAGGGCCTGATTTTAGCTTTTCTCTTAAATCTTGAGTATTTTCTCTGGCGACAAGTGGACAGCCATACTTTGACAACCTTTCCTGCGCTTCTCGAAGAACTGTATATTCAGAGTTAGGAAAAAATGCTGGATTGTCTCTTATGGTTAGGTAGGTCGTGAAGCCAGCTGCACCAACAGCAAAGATCACTGCAAAAATCGAAAAAAGATAAGTAGATAGCAGTGATGGATATTTTTTATACAACCCAAGCTGAACCATGAGAGAACTAAGCTCTTGACCACCTATGATGATTTGCGGTTCATGGAACTCACTAAGCCTCTCTGATTCAGGAAAGAAGGACAACTTTAGCGACTCAGAAGGGTCTAACCTTGTAATAAGCAGCTCCATTTTATTTTCGTCATAAGTAAACTCAACTTCCCCATGACGTTTATTAGTTCTGACTACAGGGGCGTACTTCAAAGGCGATGTCAAATTGATCCGCACGTTTTCTAGAACACGTTTCGATAGATTCTCTATCCACAACTGAGAAATATAAAAACCATCCACTTTCGCCTTCTTTCTAAGCACTTGAGGTAAAAGATTTGGTGAAGGCTCTTCAAATTGAACATTTATTGGATCAGGAGCATCTTTAGCAACTGTATACAAAAAACTCAAGATAGAGAAAGGGTTCCACATCTAGACTAAACTTCCTTTTGATTTATAACAATTTTATAGTGCGCCCGTCGCGCATCTTTCTGCCGATGTTACGCGCAGGTATTAATTAATCTATTTTTAACAAATAACGTAATGCATTGCCAATTCTAATTTCTTATTGAAGCTAAAGAGATTCAGTAAAAAGAAAGTGCGCTCGTCGCTCATTTTCTTGAATATGGGAGTACGAAAACTGAACTGCATATTAAAACAGTCATTTGTATTGGTGATGACATAAAGTTATGTGAAATATCAGTTTTATGGAGTAGAGCCAATAGCATTAGATGAATAACACTGTACCTGATCTCTCAAAGACACCCTTAGAGTATTTGCGTTAACGCGAAATGGGGCATTAACGAGTCAAGCTTGATGGTCAGAAATTGGAACTTAACGGAACTTAGGAAAAGCTCGCACTTCGGATGGTGAATTAAGCTGTTGCTGTCTCTCAATAGATGTTTAAACCTATCAGCTAAACTCTCAGGTGAGATACACACCGCTTATCTATATCTAAACAGATAAAAGCCCAGCTTAACTGGGCTTTGCACTCTCACAATTTAATGCTTTTTCATTTTACTCATTTCAGCATGACAACTTTGAATTGTCAGCAGGGTTTTTGATAATGCGGCTTCACAGTCATGTGGTTGTGGTTTTTTAAGCGCGTGTTTGATTTCAGCTAGTGTTTTATCTTCAACTTCTTCAAGCTCGCTAACGTACGTGGCGTTTTTGTCTGCACCAAGTTTGGTGATTAAAGATGTATAGGCTTTACGTGCTTCTACAGCAAAGTCTGAGCCATTTTCACGCTCGCCATTTTCGTTAATGGCATAAGGTTGTAAGCGCTCAACACTTACTTTACGCGCATCTATCATGCGTTGAAATAAGGCAATAATACTTGGGTCGGTTACTTTTTCCTGTGCTTTTTCATAAAAATCGATACCGCTATTCATAACTTGAATGATATCTGCAATATGATGAACGTCTTGTCCTTGATGAGTATTCATAATGACCTCTTTTTGAATATTAAAAACAATGTAATTAGATACTTGCAAAGCATATTCCAGTTCATCACTTAAATATAAAGTTATTGTATTTCAAGTGGTTGTAGGTTTTTTATAGGAGGGGGATTGCTGATAAGTTAAGCTAACACGTTGCTTATCAGCAATAATTACAAATTCAGTGGTAAAATCTTACTTAAGCTCGTCGGCTACTTCTGCAACTTTTTGGCGTAACCAAATATGGCTTGCATCGCGGTGTAGCAGAGGGCTCCAAATCATATCTAGCTCAAATGGTGGAATAGGGAATGGCGGCTCTAGAATTGTAAGGCCCGGATCGTCTAAATAAATATTTGCCGCTTTAGATGGTAAAGTTGCTACTAAGTTTTGTTCTTTCGCTAAGTGAATGGCAACGTGGTAGTTACGAGTAAAGGTGGCAATATTTCGGTGTTTACCAAAGTGAGCGAGCGCTTCATCTACCCAACCTAGCTTTTGAACATCTTTAGGGTCCATCCCAACACCTACACCAAAGCCTGTTTTACTTACCCAGATATGACGGGCTTTTAAATAGCTGTCGAGGCTGAAGTCTTTGATAATTGGGTTATCTGCTTTTACTAAGCAACAAAAGCTGTCTTTCCAAATTTGTTTATAGTGAAACGATTGCGGTAAGTTTTCGAAACGGTTAATAGCCATATCCACTTTACCGTTTTCAACATCGTGGAAGGTTACATCACTTGGAGTCAAAATATCGAGTGTGGTATCGGGCGCTTCTTCGTGTAATTTACTCAATAAGCGTGGTGCTAGGGTACTTGCTGCATAGTCACTGGCCATGATACGAAAAACACGCTTACTTTGTGATGCTTCAAATTCGCGGTTTGGTGCAAGTGTTTCTTCAAGAGTCATTAAAATGCCGCGGATCACCGGCTGTAATTCTTTTGCACGCTCAGTTGGTACCATACCTTCACTGGTACGCACTAAAATAGGGTCGTTAAATAAATTACGGAGTCTTTTTAGGCCATTACTCATGGCAGGTTGGGTAATGCTCAGCTGGTTAGCAGCTTTAGTTACATTACACTCCCTTAGTAAGGTATCTAGGTAAACAAGTAAGTTTAAATCTATTTTACTTATATTCATTGTGTGTCCTTGGTGTTTACCAATAATGGATAAATCGTTGTGCAGCAGGGTATGGATAAATATGGCTAACTACACCTTGCTTATAATTGTATTGTGCTTGTCGCCAATAGGCTGGATCTTCAAGCTCAGGGTGTGTACTTAATAAATATTGCTTATACACTGGGTTTGCTGTCACAAAGGTACATAATTGCTCTGGAAACACATCTTGTGGTGCCACAGAGTAACTCTGCTCATTGGTTAAGTAATCATCGTACGACTTTGCTTTTGGTAAGGCGCGAAAGTTCATGTCTGTTAGGTACTGAACTTCATCATAGTCGTAAAAAATAATGCGATTATGTTTACTAACCCCAAAGTTTTTCAACAGCATGTCGCCTGGGAAAATATTTACGGCGATCATTTCTTTTAAAGCTTGACCATATTCTTCTATTGCTTCAAACGCTTGTTGTTCACTGGCATTTTCAAGATACAGGTTTAACGGTGTCATCCGTCTTTCAATATACAAATGCTTGATGATTAACCATTCGCCTTCAATAATCATCGAAGAACCAATGGTTTTATGTAACTCTTCAAGTAATTTACTATCAAATCGGGCTAGTGGAAATACGACGTTCGAATACTCTATTGTGTCGGCCATTCGGCCAACACGGTCATGGCTTTTTACTAATTGATAGCGTTTTAATACGGTATCGCGGCCAAAGGGTTTGCTTTCTCCAAAGGTGTCTTTAATGACTTTAAACACATAACCAAACGACGGCAGAGTAAATACCATCATCACCATCCCGGGTGTACCAGGGGCAATAACGAGCTGATCGTTTGAATGCTCTAAATGACTTAAAAACTCTCGGTAAAACTCGGTCTTACCTTGTTTATGAAAACCTATTGCATTGTAAAGCTCTGCCAGAGTTTTGTTCGGCATAAGCTGATTTAAAAAGCGTACTAACGCAGATGGCGCATGGGTTTCAACCATAAAATAAGCACGCGCAAAACCAAAAATAACCCGCATTTGCGATGATTTGGTGAGTAGGGCATCGAGGTATAGACCTTTGTCTTCATGATGCAACACCGCAATAATAAATGGCTGTACGCCACTTTCTGATACCACACGGCCAACAATATAAGCAGCTTTGTTTCGGTAAAACGGGGCTTGCAGTATATCAAAGCGCATTTGCCATGCTTGGTGATGTGTGTCGGGCGCTTGCTTATAAAATGCCTTTACCAGCAATCGGATATCGCGTTCTAAATCGACAAAGGGCGCTTTAAAATCAAACTGATTAATAATTTTGCGTATCGTGGGTCTTAGGCCATCAACAACAGGGTGGTAACTTCGGTACTCTACTTCCATCGGTAATGCTGGAGCATCCGCTAAAGTTGCTTTAACAAAGATAAAGTCATTATTAAAATAGCGGCGATGAAATAAGCGGCAAAACACCGAGTTGTAAAAGGTTTCGGCGAGTTCTGCTTGAGGGTGAAAGCGCAAAAATTGTTGATAGAGTTGTTTAGTTTCAAGCCAGCAGGTTTGGTTTAAGGTAATAATTTGCTGTTCATTAAGCGATTTGAGCTTAGCAATGGTTTCGTTAACCCGATCATCGTAATGGCTAATTCTGAGTTTGCTTATCTCATTTATTTTTTGCCAATCGCGGTTTGCAAACGCGAGTGGCGCTTTGGCAGTGATCGCTTGAAAGAGTTTATAGTGATTGCGAAACCCAGATAAAATTAACTCTGCAATGTGTTGTGGCTGCATATAAACTCCTTCTAACAATCATACTAACCCGCAATAATACTTAATCATTTTGAAGGATTAAAGTTGTCGCTAACTGCGTTAAAAATCTCAAATTTAGAACAACTAAATAACGACATTTTTGCCTTGTTATCAACAAGGTTTTATTGCATCAGAATAGTTCACTTAATTAAGCGTGTTGGTCTTATACCAACATAGAGCAATAACTCTATAGGTGTTAAGAATATGTTATTTATTCTTTAAACCCAATAGTAAAGTGTATTTAATTATAGCGAGCTAGTTTTTTCTCAAGTTTTGCGAGTTTTTTATTAACACTTTTCACGTCACGCCCATATTGCTTGTTAATTGCTTTCAGTTGTTTTTTGATGTCTTTACTAATCTGCTTAGCTTCTTTATCAGACAAAATACGATTTAGGCGTTGTTCTTGTTGATACTGAGCTCTATCTCGGTTGCGGCTTAAAATATCTAAACGGTACTTATAACTGCGAATTTCAGCCTCAATATTCCTGATAATTTGCTGGCGTTCGAGCTCATTAAGCTCTTTAACAAAGTTTTTCGGAGCTTGTAAGTCTGGGTCGGTTACTTGGATCTTATGTTTTATTGCGCGGCTACCGCAGGGAAATTCACTAAATATTGTGCCTCTGTCTGTAACACATTTATAGTATTCAGTGGTGGCAGCCATTGAGTTGTATGAAAAACACAGTAGGGCTATTGATATAAGGTAAATGATTATGGCTTTCATGACATCCGTGTCTCCTAATCAAATAAGGTGTCTAATATCTAAAGCTAGTTCATATTATTGATTTATCAATAAGTTCTAAGGCGTATATCGCTTCAGTTTTTTAATACTTTGCACTAAGAATGGAATATCTAATCCTTGTTCAATTGCAAAGCCTTGTGCTGCTGAAATATTTTTAAAATTACCATCAGAATCAATCAGGGTGATTCGGTCTTTTTTAAATGCGATAAATACATTTTGCGAGTAGTTTACGCCAGTGTCATCATGGCGTTTATATAGGTTACTACCTAACATGGTTTGTTTAGCTAATGTTTTGCAGCCAAGATAGTGACCAACGCTGGTGGCGATAATATCGCTTGGTTGAATAAGCCCATCGGTTTGTACAACTTTTTTATCTGAGCTGTATAGACGTGAGGCTGTGACAATGCCATTGCTTTCTTTAGCAAGGCTAAAAGCAAATACGGCATTGGCAGATTCGCGAGTTTGTGTTGCAGCATCTGCACGTACTAAACGTACCGCAGGGTTTTGATCGTCGTTATTAATAAATTCGAATTGTTCAAAACCATTAATTTGAATTGAGCGATTATCAGTAAGCCACACAGGTAGTTGCTGCTTGTCTAGAATAGGTGCTTTGTAAAATGCTGGCAGGCCATACACTAAACTAAATAAAGTATCTTCGGCTTCAACAGGCTGTAAGAACAAATCGGTTTTACGCAGTGCCGGCTCAGTGGCAACATATTTCTCAAGTTCAGTATTGTTTTCAAATACTAAAATATCGATAGTAGCACTCGACTCAGCCTTACACTCGGCAAGTGGGGCCGGTGCTAAGTAATTAATATTATGTGGGTCTAGCCTAACATCGTGAGCTTCTTTATAGCTTTCGATATCAAGTAAATCATTTTTTGCTAATAAGCTTTTTGCTGTTGTTGGGTATGACAATGGCAATACATTATCTTGCTTAGTAATATCAAATTTTAAGTTAGCGTCAGCCCAAATATGAATACTGTGGCTTAATGCAAAGCACACTAAGATAGTGCTGGTTGCATAGCGCGGGAATTTATATTGCTTTAAACGCGCCAAATGGTGCCAAGTATAGTTACTGACTAATAATTGAAACGCTAAAATTAGCAGAACAATACCGCCCGCAAGAATCGTTGTTAATGCGGGTGAGCTTGTTAAACGGTGCCACAATAAAGAAACTATCTCTGGTAGGGCAGAAGTATTGAGGTGATAACCCAAGTTGAAATACACATAGGCATCAAGCGTTAAGAATGATGCCCCAAGTGTTGCGATAATTGCTGCCATCCCTCTAATATGCCGAGGGTATGGAAACACTAAGCTTAATGGAAATATCGTTAAAACAAAGGCAATAAAAGTAATAAAGCTCGTGTGACTTAACCAAGTCACGAGCATGTAAACATAGCCTATAAAAGTGGTTGGTGCACTGTCTGCGACTAAGTAGCTTAAGCTAATAAATAGCACTAAACCTATGTTAGCAAAAGTGAACCAATGGCCCCAACTTAAAAGCTGACTTACTTTTGAAGAAAACTGACTTTGTTGCGATAAATTCATAAATCTTATTTAACCGACTGTGCTAATGCTTTGGCAAAGTTGTCGGCAACAGCTTGTCTTTTCTCTGATGGTACATGCTCTTTTAAAATATGCGTGATAGAATTTCCTAAACACATAAGGCTTAAATCAACAGGCGCTTTGTGCTCTGTTAGTACATCAATCAGCTGATCAACGATTTGTTCTACTTGCTCATTAGAATATTTTGATATGATAGGCATCAGTTGGTTCGATAAAAAGAGTTATATTCCCGTATTTTAACACCAGAGGCGTGAAAAACAAAGATGACAATAGATGTTAAAAAATTAGTCGTTCATTATGTAGACAAAAAAGATGACGATACAGATATTCATTTACGCAATGATGAGATGGTTGTTAACGATAAAGTAGCCGTTTTTATTGAGCAGCTACACCATGCATATAATGGTAAGCCAGGTAAAGGCTACTGTGCATTCAGCGGCGAGAAAAACAGCATTGTTGCTTCAGCAATGCAAAGTTACCGTAACAATGAACTAGGCTTTTGGCACATGACAGAGCAAGCAACGAATGTGCTTAAAGAAGAGTTAAATAAGTATGCTTTTAACGAAACGGGTTATTTAGTTTTTTGCCATTATCAATATGTGGCAAGTGACTTCTTGTTAATTGCTATGATCAATATTAAAGAGCATTATTCAATTACTTCTGAGCTTGATCTAGCATCATCACGCCACTTAGATATTTCGCGTATGCAACTAGCTGCACGTGTAGATTTAACTGCGTGGGATACACAACCAGAGGATAACCGCTATGTGTCGTTTATTAAAGGGCGTGCGGGTCGTAAAGTTGCTGACTTCTTTTTAGACTTTTTAGGCTGCGAAGAGGGCATTGATCCTAAACAGCAAAGCCAAGTCATGTTAAATGCTGTAGAAGATTACTTATCTGAGCAACAATACGATAAGTCAGAGAAAGACGAGCTACGCAAGCAAGTATTTGATTACTGTAATGATTGCGTGACAACAGGTGAAGATGCCAACGTTAAAGAACTTTCTGCAACCTTATCGAAAAATGAAGACAGTCCATTTGACAGCTTTTGCCAAGAGCAAAGTTACGACTTAGAAGAGTCTTTCCCTGTTGATAAGAAAACAGTCACTAGTATGGTGAAGTTCTCAGGCATGGGCGGTGGTGTCAGCGTGAGCTTTGAACGTAAACACTTAGGTGAGCGTGTAATGTACAACGAGGCTACGGATACACTTGTGATCAAAGGTATTCCACCTAACCTTAAAGACCAGCTACAGCGTTTTATGGAGCAGGAAGAGAGTTAATTTGACTCAACTTTAATATGAAGATAGATAACACTTTTTAGCCCAGCACTAGCTGGGCTTTTTATTTATGAACAAAAACATTAGATAAGTTAGGTTTGATTTTCAATAACTTTGTTATTGATATATAGCTTAATTTTAATACACTAAAGGTACAAACTTCCCTATGGCTATGGAGAGTCATAAGATGAAACTTGCTCAGCTAAATATAGCTCTTGCCAAATACCCATTGGATGCGCCAGAAATAAAAGATTTTGTAGACAATCTCGATTTAATAAATGGCGTTGCTGAAAACAGTGCTGGATTTGTATGGCGATTAAAAGACGAATCAGGTGATGCTACCAATATTAAGTTATTTGATGATCCGAATATGATTATCAATATGTCTGTGTGGGAAAGCGTTCAAGATCTTAAAAATTTTATGTTTCGCACTCATCACAGAGATTTCATGCGTAGAAAAGCTGAATGGTTTCATCGCTTAGCTGAAGATAGTTATGTTTTATGGTGGATTGAAGATAAGCATATTCCAACCCCTCAAGAAGCATTAGAGAAGTTGCAATATCTTCGTAAAAACGGTGACACACCTTATGCTTTTACATTTAAAAGTAATTTTACAGCTGAAGATTTAAGAGATTAAATGAATCTTTCATTTAATACACCGAGACTAAACGTTATTGAATTAAACTCGAATGACACTAAGTCAGAGAGAACTACTTTAGTTAACGCTTTACCTGCGATATTAACACCTGCTGTAGTTACAAACTTACCTAGTTATTTTCAGGGGGTAGATTCTATAGCTGCAGCTGAAAAGTGGCTGGCTAACATGCTTAACGAATGCCGCCTATTAATGCTGCAATCTCAACATCAAGAAGTTATTGGGCTTTTATTTGTATATACCGAAAAGCATGATGCTCATATCGGTTATTTGTTAGCTGAGCAGTATTGGGGGCAGGGTCTTGCACTTGAGTTATTGCAGGGCTTTATAAACCTCGCTTGTACTCATTCATACTGGCGTAAGCTTATTGCTGGTGTTGATGAGTTAAATACACCATCGATTAAGCTTTTAAAAAAATTGGCTTTTGAAGAACAAGCTTCAAAGGAAAATGGAATGTTATTTTATGAATTTGACTTACACAAAGATCGTTTCGGAGATGAATAAATATGACTTACAAACCAGTTAATTTTAAAGACAAGTTTTCTAAATTCACAGAGCATTGGTCGCCAAGGGTCATTGCTGAAATGAATGACTATCAATTTAAACTCGCTAAAGTTGAAGGTGAATTTGTTTGGCATGATCACCCTGATACTGATGAAGTATTCATTGTTATTGAAGGCATGCTTGAAATTGAGTTTAGGGATGGCGTTGTGACTTTAGAAGCTGGTGAACTATTTGTAATTCCTAAGGGCGTTGAACATAAACCAAAGGCAGACACAGAATGTAAAATAATGCTTGTTGAACCTAAAGGGGTTGTAAATACAGGTAATGCAGGTGGGCAGTTGACCGCGGTTAATGATGTATGGGTGTAACGTCAGCTTAGGTGTTAGATTTAGAATCGTAAGAATTATATTCCTTGTATAAAACAGCCAATTTAGATCTCAACTTTTATAGCACTACAAACATATCGATATATTATGGCGCAAGTGCAATACCTAGTTTTTAACTTAAGTATGGAAAAAATAATGACAATAACTGCATTTTTAGTTAACTCATTTACAGCAGAGGGAGCAGGTGGTAACCCTGCAGGCGTGGTATTAAATGCTGACAATCTTTCAGATACAGAAAAATTGAAGATTGCAAAAGAAGTTGGCTTTTCAGAAACGGCTTTTGTAGAGCAAGATCATGAAGTTGACTTTGCTGTATCATTTTTTACTACAACCGAAGAAGTTGATTTTTGTGGACACGCAACACTTGCAGTGTTTGCTACCTTATATGACCAAGGTATTTTAAACGCAGGTAATTACACTCAGCGAACAAAAGCGGGTTTGTTAGGTGTAACAATTGCCGAAGACGGGCAAATTACCATGGAGCAAGCCTTGCCAAATTATCTTGGCAACTTAGCTTATGGTGACTTTGTAAACTTACTAGGGCTTTGTGAAACAACATTCGCAGAAACAGGCTTGCCAATAGATGTAATAACTACAGGTTTACCGGATATTATTATCGCTGTGCCCAATGGCTACTTAGATAAAATCAATATCGATGAAGTTGCGCTTAGCGAGTTCTGCCAACAGCATAATGTAATTGGTGTTCATGCCTTTGAATTATGTGAAGAGCAAAGTGAGCTGACCGCAAGTTGCCGTAACTTTGCGCCTTTGGTTGGTATACCCGAAGAGTCAGCAACCGGTAGCGCCAGTGGTGCGCTTGCATGCTACTTATCAAAGCATGTATTTGTACAGCAAGAAAATCATTTTAAGTTTGAACAAGGCCGAGCAATGGGGTGCAGTTCACACATTTCAGCCAGTGTTTATTCGAACGAGCAGGGTGTTTATAAGGTTCTTGTGGGCGGCTATGCAACTCACCTAGGTACACAAGATATTGTTATACCAGTCAGCAATAATACTTAATCATTTTGAGGGATTAAACCTGTCGCTACCTGCGTTAAAAATTTCTGATTTAGAGCAACTAAATAACGAAATTTTTGCCTTGCTATCAACGAGGTTTCCTTGCCTCAAAATAGATCACTTAACTAAGCGAATTGGTATTATTTAAAAACATTACACACAAAAAAGCCGCGTTAAAAAACGCGGCTTTTTTAGTTAAGCGACTAAATTAATCAGCCGCTAAGGTTTTTGCCATATCAGCACTGGCTCTGCCAGCAGGTTTAATTGAACCTGCACGAAGGCCGCTATCTGGAATAGCTACACGTTTGTCATGCGCCATAGCCGCTGGCGTTGGCTCTGGCTCACTGTCAGTTACAGGCGCAGGTTTTGCCATTGCAGCGCTTGCTGAACCTTTTACTAAAACTGTTTTCTCATTTTTAGCAGGTGCTTCAGCTTTTACTGGTTCTTCAGCTTGTACTGGCTCTTCAGCTTGTACTGGCTCTTCAGCTTGTACTGGCTCTTGAGCTTGTACTGGTTCTTCAGCTTGTACTGGTTCTTCAGCTTGTACTGGCTCTTCAGCTTGTACTGGCTCTTCAGCTTGTACTGGCTCTTCAGCTTTTACTGGTTCTTCAGCTTGTACTGGTTCTTCAGCTTGTGCTGGTTCTTCAGCTTGTACTGGCTCTTCAGCTTGTACTGGTTCTTCAGCTTGTACTGGTTCTTCAGCTTGTACTGGTTCTTCAGCTTGTACTGGTTCTTCAGCTTTTACTGGTTCTTCAGCTTTTACTGGTTCTTCAGCTTTTGCTGGTTCTTCAGCTTTTACTGGTTCTTCAGCTTTTACTGGTTCTTCAGCTTTTACTGGTTCTTCAGCTTTTACTGGCTCTCCAGCTTGAGCTTGTTTAGCTTTTAGCTCAGCTTCATATTCAGCAGCAGCTTGATCAGCAACCGGAATGAATGCAGGAGCATCAGTTTTGTCATCACTCGACTTCTCGTCTTGCTCAGGGCGACGACGACGTTGACCAGCAGCACGTAAGTGACGTGGTGAACGACGAGAACGAGTGCGAGGTTGCGCTTGCTCTTCGTCTGTTGATGCTTCAACAGATTCAATTTGCTCTGTTTGTTTAGGTTCAGCTTCTGTTTTAACTGGTTTAGCTTGAACTTTCTTTTCAGAAACTGATTGTTCTGCTTGTTCAGTCTCAACAGCTACTGTTTCTTTTGCAGGCTTAGCTGGCTTTTCAGCTTTTGCCGCTTGCTCAACTGTTTCAGTTGTTTTTACTGTATTCGCATCATCTGCATTTTCATCTTGTACGCGAACTTTCTTGCGTAAGTTACGACGTTGACGACGAACCTTAGGTTTAGTTTCCTTCGGTTGCTCAGCTTGCGTTTCTTGTGCAGTATCTTTTGTCGTTTGCTCTACATCATCATTACGTTTTTCATTACGTTTTCTGTTGTTAGAATTACGACGACGTTTGTTGCGATTCTCGTTACCTTCTTTTTGCTCAGGCTTATTAGAAGTGTTTGTGTTTTCTTCTTTAGCTTGTGCATCATCAGGACGCTTATTGCGCGAATTACGACGACGTTGATTGTTGCTACGGCGACGGTTGTCGTTGTTGCGACGATTATTGCTACGTCTTTGTGCTGCCTTTTTCTCTTCTTGCTCTTTTTCAGCTTCCTCTTCGGCATTACTGAATAATGATTTGAAGAATTTACCAATTGCAGCAAATAAACCACCTTCAGACTTTTTAGCCGCAGGAGTGGCTTGTTCAACTTTAGGCGCAGCTTGAGGAGCAGGTGTTGTAGGCATTACTACACCTTTTAGAACCGGCTCTTCACGAACTGGTGCTGAAGGCGCTTTAGCCATTTCAAATGCTTCTGGCTCAGGAGCAACAACTTGCTCGTAGCTTACTGTTTCGATTGTTTCGTCTTTACGTAAGCGAACTACTTCGTAATGAGGTGTTTCCATGTGTTGATTAGGAATGATCACAACATCAACGTTATGGCGCTTTTCGATGCGCTGAACACTACGACGTTTTTCGTTTAATAGGTAAGCGGCAACAGCAACAGGCACTTGTGCATTTACTTGAGATGTGTTGTCTTTGATTGCTTCTTCTTCGATTAAACGAAGGATAGACAATGCAATTGACTCGTTAGAACGAATCGTACCTTGACCATTACAACGAGGACATGGGCCTTGGCTTGCTTCACCTAATGAAGGGCGCAGACGTTGACGCGACATTTCAAGCAGGCCAAAGCGCGAGATCTTACCAATCTGTACACGGGCACGGTCAGGGCGAGCAGCGTCTTTTAAACGGTTTTCAACTTCACGTTGATGGCGTGGTGGTGTCATATCGATAAAGTCGATAACAATAAGGCCACCTAAGTCACGTAAACGTAATTGACGGGCAATTTCGTCTGCGGCTTCTAAGTTGGTATTAAGTGCTGTTTCTTCAATATCACCGCCTTTAGTGGCTTTTGATGAGTTGATATCGATAGACGTTAGCGCTTCAGTTGGGTCGATTACAATTGAACCACCTGATGGTAAGCGAACTTCACGTTGGAAAGCAGACTCAATTTGGCTTTCAATTTGGTAGTGAGTGAATAGTGGTACATCGCCCTGATAAAGCTTAACACGACTCATGAAATCTGGACGGAAACGCTCAATATGCGCTTTCGCTTCTTCAAATACACGTGCTTTATCAATTAAAATTTCACCAATATCACGACGTAAATAGTCACGGATTGCGCGGAAAATTACGTTACTTTCTTGGTGAATTAGGAACGGAGCAGGGCCGCTATCAGCTGCTTGCTGAATTGCTTGCCAATGCACTAATAGTGCTTTTAAGTCGTAATCAAGTTCTTCAAATGATTTACCAACACCAGCAGTACGAACAATTAAGCCCATGCCTTTAGGTAACTCTAAACGGCTTAGTGCTTCTTTAAGTTCAGTACGCTCATCACCTTCAATACGGCGGGAAATACCACCCGCACGAGGGTTGTTAGGCATAAGTACTAAATAGCTACCTGCAACACTGATAAAAGTAGTTAACGCTGCGCCTTTTTGGCCACGTTCTTCTTTATCAACTTGCACGATTACTTCTTGGCCTTCTTTGATCACGTCACGGATATTTGGACGACCTTGGAATGTATAGCCTTGTGGGAAGTAGGTGCGAGCTATTTCTTTAAGAGGAAGGAAACCGTGTCTTTCAGCACCATAATCAACAAAGGCTGCTTCTAGTGACGGTTCGATACGGGTAATTTTACCCTTGTAAATATTTGCTTTTTTTTGTTCGTGACCTGGGCTCTCTATGTCTAAATCATACAGGCGCTGGCCATCAACCAGTGCAACGCGCATTTCTTCTTGCTGCGTCGCATTGATTAGCATACGTTTCATATTGTTACTCTACTAATTCTGTCGCTGACATGACGATATAAACTCGTCTGTTCAGTGGTTTCTGACGGTTGTTTTTGTGCAGTCTCACGACTGGTTAAAGTCAAAACCTGAGGTTGTTTGCTTACATTGAGCATCACTAAGTGTGGCTGACAATAACATGTTGTCACGTTATTAAATTCTTTTTGGTGTCAAAACTGCCGCCAATTCTGCGGTTTTAATTTACGAGTTCTGTCCCGAAGTCGACCATGTTCAAATTTTTATTCAATGTCTTGCTACAACAGCTGTATCTGAATGACGTTGCTACGTCGTCACTATCAGTCAATTTATCTTGTTCAATTGCTTTTTATGTTCATTAATCAACATTCGTGCTCAAATTATTCAGGCAATATATTACGCGCATCGCCGATAATTGAACGCTCGTGTTGGCTGGGTAATTATAAAAGCTTTGGAAAACTTAGCGCGGATCTGTATGATCGGCAACCCAGAATATGCTTCACGAATGTATTAATGTGATAAAAGCACCGTTGTTACTTGCAAACTTTATGTTCGCGACGGTGATTATCCCACTATTACCGTCGCGTTAGCAACTAAATTATTTACTTAAATCAGTGATTAGGCAATGTCAGAAAAAACCGGCTTACAAGTTTCGTTTGTTACCATAGGTGAAGACCATCTCGGTCAACGTATTGATAACTTTCTTATTACTCACCTAAAAGGTGTGCCTAAAAGTGCAGTTTATAAAATCCTTCGTAAGGGCGAAGTGCGAGTAAATAAAAAACGCATAAAACCTGTCTACAAACTACAACTAAATGATGTAGTTCGTATTCCACCTATTAAAGTGGCTGAAAAAGAAGAGTTTGTGCCAAAAAAACTCGATAAGGTAAAACAGCTTGAAGACGCCATTTTGTTTGAAGACAAGTATTTAATGGTGATCAACAAGCCTTCGGGCATGGCTGTGCATGGCGGCAGTGGCTTAAGTTATGGATTAATTGAAGCACTTCGTGTACTTCGTCCTGAGGAGCGTAGCTTAGAGCTTGTTCACCGTTTAGACCGTGACACATCAGGTTGCTTGCTAATATCAAAGCGTCGTTCTGTGTTGACTGATTTGCATAAGCAGTTACGTGAAAAAACCATGGAAAAGAACTATTGGGCGTTAGTCGATGGCCAATGGGACTCTAAAACAAAAAATGTTACCGAAGGACTTCGTAAAAACACGTTGAAGTCAGGTGAGCGTGTTGTACGCGTTGATAATACTGAAGGTAAACCATCACATACACGTTTTCGTGTGCTTGAGCGATATGCTGAGTGCTCACTAGTGCAAGCGTCGCCGGTAACAGGGCGTACTCACCAAATTCGTGTGCATACACAATGTAAAGGTCACCCGATTGCTTGTGATGATAAATACGGCGTTGCAGAGTTTGATCAATACGTGAACAAGCTAACTGGTTTAAATCGTTTGTTTTTACATGCTCATGATTTACGTTTTATGCATCCTAAAAACGAAACAACCATGCATGTTGAGGCACCATTAGACAATGCACTTAAAAACTGCATTAAAAAGCTACGTGCAGATAATGAACAAGTTTAAGCTGGTTATTTTCGATTGGGACGGCACAGTGATGGACTCTGTGCCAAAAATCGTTACTTGTTTGCAAAATACAGCAAGACAGCTCGGTATTGCTGTACCAACAGTTCAGCAAGCAAAAGATGTGATTGGTTTGTCGCTAGCAAAGGCTACTGAGGCGCTTTTTCCTGCCCATTTACATTTAAACGATGAACTAGTTGCAGCTTACAAAGCGCAGTATCGTGAATTAGATGTCACACCCACGCCTTTATTTGCTGATGTAGAAACTGTACTAAAACAGCTAAGCGACGCAGGTATGCAATTGGCAGTGGCTACCGGTAAAGGTCGTGAAGGCATCGATAGACTACTTAACGAGTCAGGCCTTGGTAAGTACTTTGCCACTGTAAAATGCTCAGATGATGCTAAGTCTAAGCCATCACCGGATATGCTTGAGCAAATTTTACAAGAGCAGGGCATAGCTAAACGTGATGCTGTGATGGTTGGCGATAGCCAACTCGATATGGCAATGGCTAATGCCGCAGGTATTGCTTGTATTGGTGTGAGTTTTGGTGCTCATAGCCCGGCGCAGTTACAACAACACACGCCGTTATGTGTTGTCGATTCATATCAACAGCTATTGCAAGTTTTAACTACTTCCCTTGAAGCATCAATATATCAACACCAAACTCAGCCAGCACTTTAGTTAATGTGATCAGTGGCAGACCTATCAATGTATTAGGGTCATCGCCACTGAGCTTTTCAAATAAACAGATGCCTAACCCTTCACTTTTAAAGCTGCCTGCGCAGTTGTATGGCTGCTCTGCATCGCAATAAGCATTGATCTGCTCAAGTGTGAGTGTTTTAAATGTCACATCAAATGGCACCACAGTGGTAATTGCTTTATCGCTTTGTATGTCATATACACTTAAACCCGTTAAAAAGGTCACTGTGTGGCCACTGAACGATGATAGCTGCTTAACGGCATTCTCTTTAGTATGAGGTTTACCTAAAATTGTATCGTTGAATACCGCAACTTGATCAGAGCCGATCACCAAACCTTCACTAAAATGTTGTTTGGCAACTCGGGCTTTTTGCTCGCTTAAACGTGCAACTAATTGTTCTGGCGTTTCAGCTGCAATAGGGGATTCATCTATATCTGGTGAAAAACTTTGAAAAGGTAAGTTAAACTTAGTTAATAATTGCTGTCTAAAAGGTGAGCTGGACGCTAATATAAGTGTTGGTTTCATAATAAATTCTGGATAAAAATTGTATTTTGCCAAGGATAAGCCACAATGAATCCGAAAACAAAGCAGAAGATCGTTAAAAACCTATCAAAATTGGTTTTTTACTTTGACTAACTTACTAACTATCTATATGATGCAGCCCCTATGCAAAAGGTGAAAATTCCCATCACTCTTCATCCCAGCAAAGCAGCTCAACATCGTTTAACGTATGACGGTATTGTTCCGCTTGAAAAACTTTCTCGTTTAGAGCAAGTTGTGCAGGAAGAAGTAGGTGAAATAGCGGTAAAGATTCATTGCAAAATTGATGAGCAAGGTTTAGTGGTAATAAGTGGAAACTTATCAACACATGTAACTGTAACTTGTCAACGCTGTAATGGTGAATTAGGGTTGGATTTGGATCAAGACTTTGTGTATTCGCCAGTTGGTTTGGATGCAGAGTCAGATCATCTTCCTGAAGGCTACGATGAAGTAGAACTGGACGAAAACGGTGAAATCAACGTATTTGAGTTAATCGAAGACGAATTGATTTTAGCGATTCCAATAGTGCCTACACACAACGAAGCTTCGTGCAGTTATTCATCAGAGCCTACTAGCTTTGGTAAATTAGCAGCAAAAGATGACAAACCAAATCCATTTGATATTTTGAAACAACTTAAGAAAGATTCTTAGGAGAAGACTAATGGCTGTACAAAAAAGCAAAAAGTCTCGTGCAAGACGCGGCATGCGCCGTTCACACGATGCGATCAGTGGTCCAACTTTAACTGTAGATCAAGTTTCTGGTGAGACTCACCGTCGTCACCACGTAACTGCTGACGGTTACTACAAAGGCGTTAAAGTAATTTCTAACTAAGAGATTGCTATATGCTGACCAATCTAACCATAGCGTTAGATATGATGGGGGGCGATTACGGCCCCCGTTCATCTATCCCCGCTGCCGTGCAAGCGGTAAATGCTAATACCAACTTAAGACTCATCTTATGTGGTAATCAGCAAGTTATTCTAAAAGAACTCGAAGCACTCGATTCTGTTTCGCACCCTCGTTTAATTATTCGTCATTGTAGCGAAGTCGTGACAAATGCGTGTGAACCTGCTTCAGCGGTTCGTTCTAAAAAAGATTCATCAATGCGAGTTGCCCTCGATTTAGTCAAGTCGGGTGAAGCGCAAGCGTGTGTAAGCTCTGGAAATACAGGCGCGTTATTTTTTATGGCGCATTACGTATTAAAGATGCTTCCAGGCGTAAAACGTCCTGCATTAATCTCTGCCGTTCCAACCGAACGTAAAAACCCAGTCTATTTACTTGATTTAGGTGCTAATGTGCATTGTGATGCACAAACTCTTTATCAATTTGGCATTATGGGTTCTGTGGTAGCAGGGCAGGCTCTTGGCTGTGATAACCCAAGAGTTAGTTTATTGAATATTGGCTCTGAAGACATCAAAGGGCATGAAGGAATAAAACAAGCTGCACAGTTAATGCAGCAGTGTGAATATCTCAACTACACTGGTTACAGTGAAGGTAGTGATATTTTCAGCGGAAAAGCCGATGTTATTGTGTGCGAAGGATTTGTAGGTAATGTGGCATTAAAAACCTGTGAAGGTATTGCCAAACTGATCATGCACAAACTCACCAAAGCCTTACACAAACATTTCTTATACAAAAGTTTAGCGTTTTTATTACGTCCGGTGATAAAAAAACTCTACAAGCGGGTGAACCCCGACCAGTATAACGGCGCAAGTCTGGTAGGATTGCGCGGTATTGTTGTTAAAAGCCATGGCAATGCCTCACCGAAGGCGTTTCATGCAGCTATTGATGAAGCCGCGCGGGAAGTCGAACGCCAACTCCCTGAAAAAATCGCTGCGATTTTTGAGCAAACACATCCAACAACAAAGTAGTGCAGCATATCTAAAACTTGTTATGCTGCCTGCTACAGAATATTTTTTTGTTTAATTATAAGAGCAAAGTATGGCACATAAAATTGCACTCGTATTTCCAGGTCAAGGCTCACAAACTGTGGGCATGTTATCTGAACTATTAGCTGATTCACAGATTGCTAAAGCAACATTCGCTGAAGCATCTGAAGCTCTTGGCTATGATCTAGCTGCACTTGTACTAAATGGTCCAGAAGAAGAATTAAATCAAACCCATCGTACACAACCAGCACTTTTAACTGCTAGTGTAGCTATTTACCGTCAATGGTTAGACGCAAACCCTGATGCCGATGTTGTGATGGCCGGTCACAGTTTAGGTGAGTATTCAGCATTAGTTTGTGCTGGCGTTGTAAGCTTAAGCGAAGCCGTTAAACTAGTTGAAAATCGTGGTTTATACATGCAAGAAGCAGTACCTGCGGGTGTTGGTTCTATGGCTGCAATCATCGGCTTAGGTGACGACGAAATTAAAGCAGCGTGTGAAGCATCAGCAAATGGCGAAGTTGTTTCACCAGTAAACTACAACTCACCAGGCCAGGTTGTTATTGCCGGCCATAAAGCGGCAGTTGAGCGTGCATCAGAAGCATGTAAAGAAGCAGGTGCTAAACGTGCTTTACCACTTGCAGTAAGCGTACCTTCTCACTGTGAACTAATGAAACCAGCTGCTGAGAAATTAGCTGCTGATTTAGCTGCTTTAACATTTAATACACCTAAGTGTGATGTAATCAACAACGTTGATGTAAAAGCAGAGCAATCAAGTGAAGCAATTAAAGATGCATTAGTACGTCAACTATACAGCCCAGTTCGCTGGACTGAAACAGTACAAGCATTAGTTGCGCAAGGTATCACACAAAGCTATGAGTTTGGCCCTGGTAAAGTACTAACGGGTCTTGCAAAACGAATTGATAAAGCAATGGTATGTGCTGCGGTTAATACGCAAGCTGCTATTGATGAAGCGAAATAAGTAGGAATAGAATGACAAATTTATTTTCTCTTGAGGGCAAGGTTGTCCTAATCACTGGTGCAAGCCGTGGTATTGGTAAAGCGATTGCAAATACGCTAGTTGCACAAGGTGCAAAAGTAGCGGGTACAGCAACAAGTGAATCAGGTGCTGCTAAAATCAGTGAATACCTAGGTGACAACGGTAAAGGTTATGCTCTTAACGTTACAGATCCTGAATCGATTGAGGCGACACTTGCTGCGATCAAGGCTGATTTAGGTGATATCGATGTATTAGTTAACAATGCAGGTATCACTCGCGATAACTTATTAATGCGTATGAAAGACGGTGAGTGGGATGACATCATCGACACTAACCTAAGCTCAATTTTCCGTTTATCTAAGGCTGTTTTACGCCCTATGATGAAAAAGAAAAATGGCCGTATCATTAATATCGGTTCTGTAGTGGGCACTATGGGTAATGCGGGGCAAGCTAACTATGCTGCAGCGAAAGCGGGTGTAATTGGTTTTACTAAGTCATTAGCACGCGAAGTTGCATCACGTGGCATCACTGTAAACGTTGTTGCACCTGGTTTTATCCAAACAGATATGACAGATGAGCTGACTGAAGACCAAAAAGCGGCTACGCTTGCAAATGTACCTGCAGGACGTTTAGGTCAACCTGATGAAATTGCTGCTGCGGTATGTTATTTAGCATCTGACGCTGCTGCGTATGTTTCAGGCGAAACATTGCACGTAAATGGCGCGATGTACATGGTCTAATGAAAGTTGGCAGAAATTTGCTAACGAAAGATTATCGAAAATTGTTGAATTTTTTGTGATCTTGCTTTAAACATACTTGAATTCGCTATGAAAATAAGCGATAAATGAACAAATACTATTCGAGAGGTTTGACCAGATAAGTAATTATCAGCAAATCCTTGAATCACAGAATTATGCGGCGTAAACTACGCCGCAATCTGAAAATAACGCATTGGCGTTTTTAATAAAGGAAAGAAGAATGAGCGACATCCAAGAACGCGTAAAGAAAATTATCATTGAGCAACTAGGTGTTAAAGAAGAAGAAGTAAAACATGAAGCTTCTTTCGTTGATGACCTAGGTGCTGATTCACTTGACACAGTAGAACTAGTAATGGCTCTTGAAGAAGAATTCGACACTGAGATCCCAGACGAAGAAGCTGAAAAGATCACTACAGTTCAAGCTGCAATCGATTACGTTACAGCTCACGCTGAGTAATTTTACGCATTTTGATTTTAAGGGCAGCATTAAGCTGCCCTTAGTCTATCTGAAGAATGATACTAATAAATTTGGTATACACCCCACCTAAAATAATTTCCTTATTGGAGGCAACCCGTGGCTAAACGTCGAGTCGTCGTAACTGGCTTAGGAATGTTGACACCGCTAGGTAATGATGTTGAATCTACTTGGCAAGGTTTGTTAAACGGTAAAAGTGGTATTCAAACTATCACGCATTTCGATACCTCAAGTTTCGGCACCAAATTCGCAGGTTTGCTGAATGACTTTGATGCATCAGCATACATGTCACCGAAAGATGCAAAGAAAATGGATTTGTTTATCCAATATGGCATTGCAGCGGGTGTACAAGCACTACAAGATTCTGGTCTAGAGATCACTGAAGAAAACGCCACCCGTGTTGGTGTAGCAGTGGGTTCTGGCATCGGTGGTTTAACTTTAATTGAAGAAAACCACATTAAACTATTAAATAGCGGCCCGCGAAAGCTTTCTCCGTTCTACGTGCCTTCGACCATTATCAATATGATCTCTGGTCATTTATCGATTATGCACGGCTTACGTGGTCCAAATATTTCAATCGTTACAGCCTGTACTACAGGTCTACATAACATTGGTCATGCTGCGCGTATGATTGCATACGGCGATGCAGATGCAATGGTAGCCGGTGGTGCTGAAAAAGCATCGACACCAATTGGTATGGGTGGCTTTAATGCAGCACGTGCATTATCAACCCGTAACGATGATCCACAAGCAGCATCACGCCCTTGGGATAAAGACCGTGACGGTTTTGTTCTTGCTGATGGTGCAGGTGTTATCGTACTGGAAGAATATGAGCATGCTAAAGCACGTGGCGCGAAAATCTACGCTGAGCTCGTTGGTTTTGGTATGAGTGGTGATGCATATCACATGACATCTCCACCTGAAGACGGTGCAGGCGCAGCACTGGCGATGGAAAATGCCCTAAACGATGCACAAGTTAATGCAGACCAAGTTGGCTACATTAATGCTCACGGAACATCGACTAATGCAGGCGATAAGGCAGAAACATCAGCCGTTAAAACTATTTTTGGTGATGCGGCGAAAGATGTGATGGTAAGTTCATCGAAATCAATGATGGGTCACTTGTTAGGTGCTGCTGGCTCGGTAGAGTCGATCATTACTATCTTGTCACTTGTTGATCAGAAAGTAAGCCCTACAATCAACCTTGATAACCCAGATGAAGGCTGTGATTTAGACTATGTACCGCACACTGCACGTGACGCTAAATTGGATTACGCTCTATGTAATTCATTTGGTTTTGGTGGTACTAATGGCTCGTTGCTGTTTAAAAAGGTATAATTCTTTTTAACAACGGACTAAAAAGAAGAGCCCAGTTGTTTAACTGGGCTTTTTTGTATGAATAAATTAAAACAAACAATAAAAATAACCACACCAGATACCAGTATAAGCACGCAAGATCGTGGCTTAAATTATGGTGACGGCTTTTTTACCACAGCCTCTGTGGTGAATTCTGTCGTTGAGCACTGGGACTTACACAAAGCGCGATTAGAAGAATGCGCGCAAAGGCTATTTTTCCCCGAGTTAGATTTACCTGCAATCGAGCGTAGGGTTAACCAGGCAATCAGTGAAACGCAAGCGGGTATTTTAAAAGTAGTTATCACCCGAGGTGCAGGTGGGCGTGGTTATGGCTTACCAGATACACCAAGTATCCAAGTGCTGATCAGTGTAATGCCTGCAGTTTCACACTATAAAAGTTGGCAGCAGCAGGGCGTAAGCCTAGCAGTTAGCGACGTTAAACTTGCACATCAACCTTTACTTGCAGGCTTAAAAACATTGAACCGTTTAGAGCAAGTACTTATCAAAAGACAAATGAACCCCCTTGAGTGTGATGACGTTGTTGTACTTGATTATGATAACAATGTGATTGAGTGCTCGGCTGCAAATATTTTTGCCATTAAAGACGGTCAAGTTATGTCACCTAAGTTAAACCGCTGCGGTATCACTGGGGTTTATCTCAGCGCTTTATGTGATAAGTTAGCCATTGAATTTAAAGCAATCCAACTAGATGAGCTTTTAGCTATGGATGCCGTATTTATGTGTAATAGTTTAATGGGCGTGGTTCCCGTTGCACGGATTACTGATACAGAATTTGATATTGAACGCAGTAAAGCGCTATTAACGGCGCAGTTTGCCAAGGAGAATGTGTGATAAAAGTCATTGTTAGCGTGCTGCTATTAGCATTGCTATGCTGTGGTATTGGCTATCAACAGCTTCAATCAGCAATGAAAATGCCGTTAAAGGTTGAAAACAGTACTTTATTTAAAGTAGAACGTGGTACTGGGTTCAATCAACTTTGCCAAGCATGGCAAGCAAAACAGTGGGTTGATAGCTGCTTTAAATTTCAGGTGATCGCTAAATTAGATCCTACGCTTACTGATCTAAAAGCGGGTCTTTATGAACTTGATACAAGCGCTGTGATTGATAATATCCGCCGCATTAATCAAGGTGCACAAGTAAGCTTTAGCTTCACAATTATTGAAGGACAGCCTCTTCGTGACGTCGTTGCCAATATCCAAAAGCAAGTGCATTTAACACATGACTTAGATACAAAAAATTTAGCGACGCAGATAAGTAACACGCAAAAAAATTTAGAAGGCTGGTTGTTCCCTGATACCTATCACTACCACAGTGGAGATAGTGCCAGCGGCTTATTAAAACGTGCTTATAGTAAAATGCAGCAGGAACTAGAATCTGCGTGGCAAAATAGAGCATCAGATTTAGTGTTAAGCTCACCTTATGAAGCTCTAATACTTGCTTCTATAATTGAAAAAGAAACCGGTTTAGCCAGTGAACGGCCATTAATTTCTGCAGTTTTTACCAATCGTTTAAAAACAAATATGCGCTTACAAACAGATCCCACTGTTATCTATGGCATTGGTGCTGATTTTGATGGCGATATCAAACGCAAAGATTTAACGACGTATACACCGTATAACACTTATAAAATAAAAGGCTTGCCGCCAACACCGATTGCTATGCCTTCGAAAGCGGCGTTGCTTGCAGCGGTTAATCCACCACAGTCTGAATTTATATATTTTGTTGCGAAAGGGGATGGTAGTCATCAATTTTCGAAAACATTACAAGAACATAATCGTGCGGTAAAGCAGTACCAATTAAACTAACAACCAGAATTGAGTCATATGACAGCAAAATTTATTGTGATTGAGGGCCTTGAAGGGGCTGGGAAATCAACGGCTATTGCCGTATGCCAAGCTTATTTAGAAAATAAGCAAGTCGATTTTATAAATGTACGTGAGCCTGGCGGCACAGCAATGGCTGAAGAGCTACGTAGTATCGTCAAACAGGCTCATCAAGAAACGGTTACAGGCGAAACTGAGTTATTAATCATGTATGCAGCACGCTCGCAATTAGTTGCTAATGTTATTAATCCGGCACTTGAAAAGGGCACTTGGGTGTTAGGTGATCGCCATGATCTTTCATCACAAGCATATCAAGGTGGTGGTCGTGGTATTGAACAAACTAAACTCTCTTTTTTAGCTGATATGGTGCTAAATGGTTTAAAGCCTGATTTAACCATTTATTTAGACATTGACCCTGCAGTTGGGCTTGCTCGTGCAAAAGGGCGTGGTGAGCTTGATCGTATTGAACAAGAAGCATTAGGCTTTTTTGAGCGCACGCGAGAACGTTACCTTGAAATTGCAAGCACTGACAACAGCATCAAAACAGTGGATGCTAATAAAACAATGCCTGAAGTGCATGCGGCAATTACAAAGGTGCTTGATAACTTTTTTGCAGGTTTAAGCTAATATGCATTTGCCATGGCTTGAAGGTCTTTATAAGCAGCTAGCGCAAAGCTTTGCACAGCAACGCTTTCATCACGCACAATTATTTAATGGTGATAAAGGTGTAGGCAAACAACGTTTAGTCGATTCGCTTGCCGATGGCTTACTATGTGCGTCGCCTGTAAACTTAAAAGCCTGTGGTAATTGCAAAAGTTGTCAACTGAATCAAGCGGGTACCCATCCAGATAAACGTGTTGTTAAAGTAGAGGGGCAGACGATAGGGGTTGATGAAATTCGTTTAATAAGTGACTTTATCAATCATTCAGCCGCTCAAAACGGTAATAAAGTTGTGGTACTTGAACAATGTCACAAAATGACCACTGCAGCGGCTAACGCCTTATTAAAAACTCTTGAAGAGCCTAGTTTACGCCGCTATTTATTATTAACGTGTGAGCAAACGGCATTATTACCAGCAACTATTTTAAGTCGCTGTGCAGTTCATGAAATAAAAGTTAACCCAGAATATACAACACAATGGTTAGCTCTTTTAAATATCCCTAATTATTCATGGTTAGAATTATTCGCTAGGCAACCACTACTTGTTGAGCAGTGGCAAAATGATAATCAACTTGAGGCAATCGATTCACTTTTTAAATTTGCAACTGAGATAAAAGACAGCCATAATTTCAGTGCGTTAGTCGACATCCTTAATAAAGACCATAGCTTGGTTAATGTATTTGCGTTGTTTTTAACAGAGCATCTCAAGACGCAATTGGTGTTAGGAATGGACTTTTTCAATTATCAGAAAGCACAATCTGCAATCTCAGAGTTTCTTTATAATAGCTCACATGTGCTTGGCTTGAATATGGAACTAGCCATTTCGCAACTAGCGTTTACTTTACGGGAAAGCCAAAATTAGGAAGTATCGTGCAAGAATTATTAGTAGATATTGAAGACTTAGAAGAATTATATCGCTGTTACATGCCTTATTTAAAAAATGGTGGTTTATTTGTTCGCACTAATATGCGTTTTGAAATGGGCCATTCATTAGCTCTAAAAGTCACCTTACCAGATGCACTAGAAGATGATGTAGTAACGGGGAAAGTTGCTTGGATAACACCACAAGGTGCACAAAGCTCAAACCCACCAGGTATCGGTGTTAACTTTATCGATGATAAAACCAATTTGAATGCTAAAATCGAAAAACTACTCGGTACTATGTTAAACTCAGGCAATCCGACCTATACCATGTAATAAAAGTAGTACCATGATTGTAGATTCTCATTGCCATTTAGATCGCCTAGATTTCGATAAACTCGACCTAAACTTAGACCAAGTACTTGATAACGCCCGCGCAAAGAAAGTTGAACACTTCTTGTGTGTCAGTGTGACCTTAGATCAATTCCCAAGTATGCTGGATAAAATACTAAACTATCCAGATGTTTCTGCATCATGTGGTGTTCATCCACTTGATCAAAAAGACGCACTGGATAAACAAAAGCTCATCGACCTAGCTAGTCACGACAAAGTAGTAGCAATTGGTGAAACTGGGCTTGATTACTATTACTCAAAAGACACACATATTGTTCAGCAAGAAAGTTTTGTTGGTCATATTGACGTTGCTAATGAGCTTAATAAGCCACTAATTATCCATACTCGTGATGCCAGAGAAGACACCATCAATTTAATGCGCGCTCACAATGCGGAAAACTGTGGTGGTGTATTGCATTGCTTTACAGAAAACTGGGAAATGGCCAAAGAAGCCATTGATATGGGCTTTTATATTTCGATTTCGGGCATTGTTACATTTAAAAATGCCGTAGAGTTAAAAGACGTTGTAAAGCAAATTCCGCTAGATCGCTTACTAATCGAAACAGACTCACCGTATTTAGCACCTGTGCCATATCGTGGTAAAACAAATCAACCAGCCTATGTTGAAGATGTCGCTTACTACATTGCCGAGTTAAAAGGGCTTACTTTTAACGAATTAGCTGAAGCAACAACCAACAACTTTTACTCGTTGTTCAATCAAGCTAAAAGGGCGTAATAGTGTACGGCGTATCGAATTTACCTCAGTTAGTAATGGGGCCAATGGTACGCCGAGCAGATGCAGGGCGAGTGTGCTTTCAATTTGTTACATCTAGGCCTTGCCAATACCGAATAGAGTTTAGCGGTGTTGAGACATTCTCGAATTTAGAGTCAATCCAATTAGGGCTCCATCTTCACTTAAATTTTATCAATGTAATGCCCGCCAGCGGCCAGTTTGCAGTTGATTCACTGATCTACTATTCGTTACATGATGAAGATAAAAGCCTTGATTTGTCGTCTTTCTGCTATGAACGAGCAGAATCTCCTGCATTTGTGATCCCAAATAGACTCGATAGAATTCTGCATGGCTCGTGTCGTAACCCTCATCACCCTGCAAAAGACAGCCTTGTTGCTGCAGATAATTGGCAAAATGATCAGCGCCAGTCACTTAATGCAGGTGCTGACCTATTATTGTTATCTGGCGACCAAATATATGCGGATGATGTAGCCGGGCCAATGCTGCTCGCGATCGAAAAAGTAATTAGCCTATTTGGTGTGTTTCAAGAGCCAGCGCTTGATTTAGATTTACCAGCAGGATTTGAGCAGCAACTTTACCAGCGCCATTTACACTTACCCAAAGTACCTTGGCAGAAACGGAGTAAATTTGGTGTTGGTTATTGGCTTAAAAAAGATGAGCCACACTTCTCAAGCTTAAAAGCTGAAAACCACTTAATTCATTTTCAAGAATTTATAGCGCTTTATTTATTAAACTTCAGCGCTGTTACTTGGCAGCTAATTGATTTTGAATCAATTGAATGCCCAGCATTAGCCCCTAAATACGCAAATCTTTTTAAACTCGAAAAGGACGCACTGGTTGGCTTTGCAAAGGGTCTTCAAAGCGTTGAAAGGTTATTCGCCAATGTGTCGACATTAATGATGTTTGACGATCATGATGTCACCGATGATTGGAACTTAACCGCGGGTTGGGAGCAAGCTATTTATCAGCACCCATCTAGCCGTCGCATTGTAAATAATGGCCTAATTAGTTATTGGTTAATGCAGGGGATTGGTAATGACGCAGGTGATAACTCGCTGTCATTATTACCCAGTTTTAAACAAAGCCTGCAGCAACAGAGCTGGAATTTTAAAGACTTTGATAAGCTAATACTCAATTTTAACCATTGGCATTACGAGCTTAATACCATTCCTAAAGTTGTAGTACTCGATACCCGAACGCACCGATGGCGTAATGAACAAAATTTCAATGAGCCATCAGGTTTACTTGATTGGGAAAGGCTCACTGAATTAGAAGAAAGCTTATTGTCTCACGATAAAGTGATTATCGTATCTCCAGCTCCAGTATTTGGTGTGAAATCAATTGAAGCAATCCAAGCGATTTTTAATTTTTGCGGGCAGCCATTGTTGGTTGATGTTGAAAACTGGATGGCTCACGAAGGATCGGCAAAAAAATTGCTCGATACATTTCGCCGTGAAGACACACCAAAGGAAACCCTGATCCTCTCTGGTGATGTACATTACTCATTTTGCTTTTCAGTGCAAAAGCGCTTTGGTAAACATAAAAACCGTATTTGGCAGTTGACTGCCAGTGGCATTAAAAATGAATTCCCTCGTAAGCTTATTAATATCCTCGATAAGCTAGACTCAATTTTGTATGCCCCGAAAAGCCCACTTAACTTTTTTACTAAACGTTGGCAGATGGAAGTTGATAAACATCAAACCATAGGAGAAGGGCAAAAGTATTTGGTCAGTAATGCGGCTATCAGCTTAATTGAGCTCAACGATGGTTTACTCGCTAAATATGAACTGATCCACGCTGACAACCAAATTACTGAATTCGATTTAAACAATAATTAATCGAATGCTTTGCGGTTCGCCTCAACATAGTCGGCAACATTACTTACCGTATCTAACCAAAAACCATTTTTAGGGTCTTGTAGATAAACAATAAGCTGCTCTAGTACTTTACTGTCGGTGGTGTACTGATCTCGCTTACCTATATTGTGGCCTGCAAGAATGATCCAGCTATTGTTGCTTCGGTGTTGCTCTATGGTTTTTTTGATCTCAGCGAATGTTTGCCCATCAATGGGTAAACTAGTTAACTGCGAAAAGTCAGTAAAGTTTGGATTATTCGCTGTTTCATCAAGCCAAGTTCTACCGGTTTTAAAATGCTTGGCTATTAATGGGACATAGCTTCTTGTATTGGCACCACGCCCAACAAAAGTATTTCCACAAGGGTACGCAAAAGCGGTTGGTGTCACGTTAAGTGTGGCTTTTATGTAATCCTGTCCTTTAAGGATATCTTGCTCCATTTCTTTTAATGTAACTTGTTCAAGTGATACGCCGAGTTCACGAAGCCATTCAAAGTTACCCGTACACAAATGGCTTGCCGTATGATTAGCAATTTCGTGACCTGTTTTAACTGCCATTTGCCACTTTTCAACACGTTCTTTTACGTTAAAAGGAGATACATAAAATGTCGCTTTTACTTGGTACTTGTTTAAAAGCGCTAAACCGGTATCGACTTGGCTATGTCTTGCATCATCAAAAGTGATACTGACGGCATTTTTAGCCTTATTAGGGTAGTCAAAGCCTAGGTAGTCATTGCTTTTTGCCAGAGTTTGGCTGCTTATTAAAAGTGGTAGTACGACGCACAGGGGTTTAAGCATAATCAATCCTTTATCATTGTTTTTACAATGAAATCAAAAAGGGTGATGCTTTACCATGCGACTTTTGAATAAAAAAACGCCCAGAACGAATCCGCATTGTTCTGGGCTTAGGGGGTGGCTCGTGCGAGCCTGCGCTAACTATAAAAAAACACCTTCTAAATTCAGTAGGGAGAAGTAGAAAGTACTTTTAAGTGTAGTTAATCAGCAGGAAATTGCACGGTAAATGTACAAATTTTATACTAGTTTAAAATCAGTCTGTTACGGCTTTTTACCTAAATTAGTACCTTATTTATACAGGCATTATGCGCAACTTATACCCAAGTTATCAACTGAGCATTTTGGACTAAATCACGAGGTAGTGAGTTTTTAATTTTATTCTTTTGCCACTTGCCAAGGCCTACAGGGCATCCACATAACATTAAGATCACTTCACCATTATCTTGGGTTGGTTTTTCGAGTCGAATATCTTTACCGTTAAAGTAATCGTTTGCTTGTGCTTGTGTCATCTCAAAGGTGTTTTTATCGCATTTTTGTCCAAATACAGTGGCAAATTCATGAGCTAAGCGAACTCCGCCTTTGTGAATAACACCAAGCTGGATCCCTAATCGGGAGTATTTAATTTTATCTTGCAGTTCATTAAAGCGATCAGGGAATAACCAAAGCTCTTTATCACGTTGCATTAAATTCCCTGGTAGTGATTTTAGACCGAACTGTTTTTTAATTGTTTGCATAAACGCTTGGCTTTGCTTTTTATCAAACTCAGCAAACGGAAATACGCCTTTTTTAACTTTTTGATTTGGGTTATCGCTTGACGCTATTTTCTTAAATTTAGCGATGAAGAAACCTTCACTGTCGTAAGTTTGCGGCCAAACATGCAAATAACCTTCGCTGGTTGTTGCTTTCTCTGCACCATCAAAAAGGCTATCAAGCGATTGTACTTCGATGCAATCAGGAAATTCTGCTAATAGATACTCACACACTTGTTGGTTTTCAAGTGGTGTTAAAGTGCAGGTCGAATAAACTAATGTGCCGCCAGGTTTTAAGGCATAAAAGGCACTTTTGATAAGGGCTTTTTGTACAGCAGCAATATCAATATTAGACTCGATTGACCAATTCTTTAGGGCATCTGCATCTTTACGAACCGTGCCTTCACCTGAACACGGGGCGTCTAGCAAAATACTGTCGAAGCACTCATACATGTAATCCCCGAATATGACACCGTCAAAATGTGATAAAGCACAATTACCTACGCCCATACGTTTGAGGGTTGCTGCTAATACTTTTAAGCGTGACGATGACAACTCATTGGCCACTAACACGCCATTATTATCCATCATGGCAGCGATTTGTGATGTTTTCGAGCCCGGAGCTGAAGCCATATCAAGTAAAGCATCGCTTTGTTTAACTTCGGCTCTCAGTGCAACCGGCGGCAGCATTGAGCTGGCTTCTTGCACATACATAGCGCCACTTAAGTGTAAATCGGTATTACCGATTGCAAGGGCCTCTTCTTCGTCACTTGGACGTGTTAGCCAGAAGCCTTCTTCGCACCATGGGATCGCTGTTAACTCCCATCCTTTATTGGCACATTGATGCTGAAATTCTGCGACTGACATTTTTAATGTATTTACGCGAACAGATCGTCTAAGTGGGCGTCGACAGGCTGCAATAAAGTCGTCTAATGATAAATGTTCAGGAAGGTAGCTTTTAACATCATCAATAAATGAGTCAGGGATATAAGTATTAGCGTCCACTAAATGGCTCTCACGTCACGTAATAATTGGTAGATCATACCATTTATAGCGCTTTCATGGGATATTTTTAGCTTGTTCAGGTTAATATTGAAGTGTCGACAAATTGGCAATATAAATGTTGTTTATAGCCATTATTTTTGACAAATATCATTTTATGTCGACATTTTGGTGTTTTTTTAGTCTATTTTGCTGATATCGAGGTTGACACTTTTCATGTTAGAGCGCATAGTGAACTTACAAATTGTCGACAATCCTAATTTAGTACTTTGATAGACTTATTTATGACAGAGCAAAAAGCCAACGATAACTACAACGATATCACGATCACAACTGCATCAGACCAAGTGTTTGTCGACATGCGTCGTGAAATTGTACAAGGCACCATTGAGCAGGGTAGCAAAATTTCTGAGCCAGAATTAGCGAAACGCTATGGTGTAAGTCGTGCCACCTTAAGAGAGGCATTAAATCGTTTAGAAAGCTGTTATTTGGTAGAGCGTAAAGCGAATGTCGGTTGTCGTGTTGTAGCACTGACTGCTGAGCGTTTAATCGAAGTATATCAGGTACGTAGTGCTCTAGAAGGGCTGGCTTGTCGGTTAGCTGCCGACAACATGGAACCTGAAGAAGTGCAGGGTTTAAAGCAGTTATTGAACCAGCATTTACAAACACAGCGTGTAAAAGAAGGTGAATCATACTACCAAGAAGCGGGCGACCTTGATTTTCATTATCGCATTATTAAAGGCTCTAAAAACGCGCACCTAATTCATCTTTTATGTAATGAGTTGTACCAGTTAATTCGTATGTACCGTGTACAAATGGGTATGGTTGGGCCACGTGTATCAAAAGCATTTGATGAACACTTGGCAATTATCAATGCTATTGAAAACCATGACGGGGAATTAGCAGAAATGCTTATGAAGCGCCACATAAGTGCGTCTCAGGCAAATATTCAGACTAAGTTTGACTTACTAGCAGCAAAAAAACAGTAGTGCAGTCGTTAAACAGTCATAATTTAGATTTAAAAATTAGATTCAGCCAAAGAGCTGAAACCGTTCAAAGATAGGAGTTATCCAATGTCAGCAGGATTAAAGTTCAAACAGGCAATCGCAAACAATAAGCCACTACAAGTGGTTGGCACCGTCAATGCGTACTGCGCAATGATGGCAGAAAAAACAGGTCACCAAGCACTTTACCTCTCAGGTGCAGGTGTTGCTAACGCATCATACGGCATGCCAGATTTAGGTATGACAAGCTTAGATAACGTACTTGAAGATATTCGTCGAATTACCAGCGCTACCGACTTACCACTTCTAGTTGATGCTGATACAGGCTGGGGTGGTGCATTTAATATTGCACGCACAGTGAAAGAAATGACTAAGGCAGGTGCTGCAGGTTTCCATATTGAAGACCAAGTTGCACAAAAACGTTGTGGTCATCGCCCTAATAAAGAAATCGTGTCAAAAGATGAAATGGTTGACCGTATTAAAGCTGCGGTAGATGCGAAAACTGATAGCGATTTTTACATCATGGCACGTACTGATGCATTCCAAAAAGAAGGTTTAAATGCGGCCATTGATCGCGCTGCTGCATGTGTTGAAGCAGGTGCCGACGCAATCTTTGCAGAAGCTGTGCATGATTTAGCCGACTACCAAGCATTTGCTAAGGCGTTAAATGTTCCAATTCTTGCGAACATCACTGAGTTTGGCCAGACACCGCTATATACAGCTGAGCAATTAAGCGAAGTGGGTGTTGAAATTGTACTTTATCCACTAAGTGCATTTAGAGCTATGAACAAAGCTGCACTTAATGTGTATTCGTCTATTCTTAGCGAAGGCTCGCAACAAAGCCAAGTAGACAACATGCAAACACGTGCGGAATTATATGAGTTTTTAGATTATCACTCATATGAAAACACACTCGATAACCTTTTCTCAGCTAAAAAATCATAACGACAAAATATAAGGAGAACACTCATGGTAGATAAAGCATTAGGCGGCGCAGGTTTACGTGGTCAGGTAGCAGGTGAAACAGCACTGTGTACAGTAGGTAAATCAGGTTCAGGTTTAACATATTGTGGTTATGATATTAGCGAATTAGCAGAGAAAGCACAGTTTGAAGAAGTATCTTTTTTACTGTCGCGTGGTGAATTACCAACAGAGTCTGAGCTTACAGAATATAAAGCAAAGCTAAAATCACTACGTGGTTTACCAGATGCACTAAAAACAGTGCTTGAGAACATTCCTAAAGACGCGCACCCAATGGATGTAATGCGTACTGGTTGTTCAATGCTAGGTAACCTAGAAATGGAGCATGATTTCTCTGAGGCGAATGATGCGATTGACCGCCTAGTTGCCGTATTCCCAAGTATTATTTGTTATTGGTATCGCTTTAGCCATGACGGCGTTCGGATTGAAACTGAGACTGATGATGATTCGGTAGGCGCACATTTCTTAAATTTATTGCACGATAAAGCGCCATCGGCATTATTTGAGCAAGTAATGAATGTCTCATTAATTCTATACGCAGAGCATGAGTTCAATGCATCGACATTTACTGCGCGTGTATGTGCATCAACATTGTCAGATATTCACTCTTGTGTAACGGGGGCTATTGGTAGCTTACGTGGTCCATTACATGGTGGTGCTAACGAAGCGGCTATGGATATGATTGAAGGCTTTACAAGTGCAGATCAAGCTGAAGAGGCGCTAATGGGTATGCTTGAACGTAAAGACAAGATTATGGGCTTTGGTCACGCTATTTACCGTGAATCAGATCCACGTAACGTGATCATCAAAAAATGGTCTGAAAAACTGGCTGCCGAAGTGGGTGATGATGTTCTCTATCCTGTCTCTGTTCGCTGTGAAGAAGTTATGTGGCGTGAAAAGAAATTATTCTGTAATGCTGATTTCTTCCATGCATCTGCGTATCACTTCATGGGTATTCCAACTAAGTTATTTACGCCAATTTTCGTGATGAGTCGTGTAACTGGTTGGACTGCACACGTGAAAGAGCAACGTGCTAACAACCGTATTATTCGCCCAAGTGCTGATTATACGGGACCAGAAGCGCGAAGCTATACGCCAATTTCAGAGCGCTAATCGTTAATTAAATCAGTGATAGGGGTAGCTTAGCTGCCCCTTTATGAAGGGGCGTAAGAATAATAAAAATAATCAGCCCACCTTTATTCACCGTCACCAAGTACAAGTAGAATCATCATGAATACAAATTTTAGAAAACCATTAGCAGGCACTGGGGTCGATTATTTTGATACTCGCGCTGCTGTTGATGCAATTAAACCGGGCAGCTATGCCACACTTCCTTATACATCACGTGTCCTTGCCGAAAACTTAGTGCGTCGTTGTGAACCTGAAATGCTTAATGATGCACTTTCGCAATTGATTGAAAGAAAACGTGATTTAGACTTTCCATGGTTTCCTGCACGCGTAGTATGTCACGATATCTTAGGTCAAACAGCGTTAGTTGATTTAGCCGGCCTTCGTGATGCGATTGCTGCAAAAGGCGGCGATCCTGCAAAAGTAAATCCTGTGGTACCAACTCAGTTAATTGTTGATCATTCATTAGCTGTTGAACACGCAGGTTTTGAGCCAGATGCCTTCGAAAAAAACCGTGCTATTGAAGACCGTCGGAACGATGACCGATTCCACTTTATTAATTGGACGAAAACAGCATTTAAAAATATTGATGTGATACCGCCGGGTAACGGCATTATGCATCAAATTAATTTAGAGAAAATGTCGCCTGTGATCCAAAAACGTGACGGTGTGGCTTTCCCAGATACACTGGTTGGTACAGATAGCCATACACCAATGGTGGATGCACTAGGTGTTATTGCAGTCGGTGTAGGTGGTCTTGAAGCTGAAAGCGTGATGCTTGGCCGCGCATCTTACATGCGTTTACCTGATATTGTGGGGGTTGAGCTGACAGGTAAACCACAACCGGGTATTACTGCAACCGATATTGTATTAGCGATCACCGAATTTTTACGCAATGAAAAAGTCGTTTCGACCTATCTTGAATTTTATGGTGAAGGTGCCGAGGCACTGACACTGGGTGATAGAGCAACTATCTCAAATATGACACCTGAGTTTGGTGCAACTGCTGCGATGTTCTACATCGATGACAATACGCTTGATTACTTACGTTTGACTGGCCGTGAAGAAGAGCAAGTTAAGCTAGTCGAAATCTATGCAAAAGAAACTGGTCTTTGGAGTGATAGTCTAAAAACGGCAGAATATGAGCGTGTATTAACCTTTGATTTGTCATCTGTAGGTCGAAATATTGCGGGTCCATCTAATCCACATCGCCGTGTTGCAACCAGCGAACTTGATAAAGCGGGTATTACTGGTGTTGTTGAAAATGAAGAAGGCTTAATGCCTGATGGCGCGTGTATTATCGCAGCAATCACAAGTTGTACGAATACAAGTAACCCACGCAACGTTATTGCTGCAGGTTTACTTGCACGTAATGCCAACGCCAAAGGTTTAACCCGTAAGCCATGGGTTAAAACATCACTGGCACCGGGCTCTAAAGCGGTGAAATCTTATCTAGAAGAAGCTAATTTGTTACCTGAGCTTGAGCAACTTGGCTTTGGTATTGTTGCCTTTGCATGTACGACGTGTAACGGCATGAGCGGTGCGCTAGATCCAAAAATTCAGCAAGAAGTAATTGACCGTGATTTATACGCAACAGCTGTACTTTCGGGTAACCGTAATTTTGATGGTCGTATTCATCCATATGCAAAACAAGCATTCTTAGCTTCACCGCCACTGGTTGTTGCTTATGCCATTGCTGGTACTATTCGTTTTGATATCGAAAAAGATGTATTAGGGCATGATCAGGAAGGTAACGAAATTCGCCTAATGGATTTATGGCCAAGCGATGAAGAAATTGATGCAGTGATCAAACAAAGTGTTAAACCTGAGCAGTTTAAAAAGGTTTATGAGCCAATGTTCGACTTAAGTGTTGATTATGGCGAAGACAACGATCCGCTTTATCAATGGCGTCCACAAAGTACTTATATTCGTCGACCACCATATTGGGAGGGGGCGTTAGCAGGTGAGCGTTCTCTTACTGATATGCGTGCATTAGCCGTACTAGGCGACAACATCACCACTGACCACTTATCGCCTTCAAATGCGATTTTAGCGTCAAGTGCTGCTGGTGAGTACCTAGCTAAAATGGGCCTTCCTGAAGAAGATTTTAACTCGTATGCTACTCACCGAGGCGACCATTTAACAGCGCAACGCGCTACATTCGCCAACCCTAAGTTACTGAATGAAATGGTTAAAGAGAATGGTGAAGTAAAGCAAGGTTCATACGCTCGCATTGAACCAGAAGGTAAAGTGACTCGTATGTGGGAAGCAATCGAAACCTACATGCAGCGTAAACAACCGCTTATCATTGTGGCAGGTGCCGATTATGGCCAAGGCTCATCACGTGACTGGGCAGCTAAAGGTGTACGCCTTGCAGGTGTTCAAGTTATTGCAGCCGAAGGTTTTGAACGTATTCACCGCACTAACCTGATTGGTATGGGCGTATTACCGCTAGAATTTAAAGCCGGCACGACACGAACTACATTAGGTATTGATGGTAGTGAGACCTTTAGCGTGAAAGGTGAGCCAACACCTGGAGCTACGCTTACACTTGTTATTACACGTTCTAACGGTGAAACTGAAGAAGTACCTATGACTTGTCGTTTAGATACCGCTGAAGAAGTATCAATCTATTCAGCAGGGGGCGTGCTGCAACGTTTCGCGCAGGATTTCTTAGAATCTGAGGAGCACTAAACTATGACGTTTAAACCACAAATAAAGGTGCCAGCAACCTATATGCGTGGCGGTACCAGTAAAGGGGTGTTCTTTAACTTAACTGATTTACCTGAGCCTGCCCAAGTGGCAGGTGAAGCACGCGACAACTTGTTATTACGTGTGATTGGTAGCCCTGATCCTTACCAAAAACAAACTGACGGTATGGGTGGTGCAACCTCAAGTACGAGCAAAACTGTAATTTTATCGAAAAGTGATAAACCTAACCACGATGTTGATTATTTATTTGGTCAAGTTGCTATCGATAGAGCGTTCGTTGATTGGAGTGGTAACTGCGGTAATTTAACCTCAGCAGTAGGGGCTTTTGCAGTATCTAATGGTCTTGTAGATGCCAGTAAAATTCCTGAAAATGGCATTGTTGAAGTTAAAGTATGGCAAGTCAATATAAGTAAAACCATAATAGTACATGTGCCAATTACCAATGGTGAAGTGCAAGAAACCGGTGATTTTGAGCTTGATGGCGTGACATTTCCTGCTGCAGAAGTAAAACTTGAATTTATGGACCCAGCAGACGGTGAAGGCGCATTATTTCCAACAGGTAATTTAGTTGATGAACTTGAAGTTCCGGGTATTGGTATGTTGTCTGCGACGATGATCAATGCGGGTATCCCAACTGTGTTCATCAACGCCAGTGAAGTTGGCTATGATGGTACAGAGCTTCAAGAGGCAATAAACGCTGATGCATCGGCACTTGAAAAGTTAGAAACGATTCGCGCCTACGGGGCGTTGAAAATGGGGCTAATTTCTCATCTTGATGAAGCTAAAGCTCGCCAACATACACCAAAAGTAGCATGGGTTGCACCGGCAAAAACCTATCATGCATCAAGTGGTAAAGTTGTCAGTGATACTGATATTGATTTAGTGGTACGCGCTATGTCGATGGGTAAATTGCACCATGCCATGATGGGCACGGCTGCTGTTGCTATAGGTACCGCTGCTGCCATTCCTGGTACCTTGGTGAACCTTGCTGCAGGTGGTGGTGAGCGTCAGGAGGTAAATTTTGGTCACCCTTCTGGCACATTAAAAGTGGGTGCTGCTGCAACACTTGTTGATGGTAATTGGCAAGTCACAAAAGCAAGTATGAGTCGAAGTGCTCGAGTGCTTATGGAAGGGTGGGTTAGAGTGCCGCAATAGAGCACAATACTTTCAAAATAAAGCGGCGTTTACGCCGCTTTATCGTTTGCGTAGCATTGTTGTTTCATTCCTTGTATAAACTCGTCAAACTTGCCGCTGGCTTGCATCAACTCAATTTCATCATTTAAGTCTTTTAAAACCTTTTGCCAGTGTGGTGTTGATTTACTGACAGAATAATACAGTGGTTTGTATTCAAGTTTAGGTTCTAGCGCTACGAGTGATTCTAGCATTTGCTGTTTACCATTCATTGATAATTCAGACTTATATATGCTTGCTTTTAGTACCTCAAGGTCTGCCACAATCAAGCTGACTCGATTACTTAGTAAAAGGTGGATTAACTGGTATTCATTATTTGCGACGATTGTATCGATCTCTTTATTATCAATCATGGCATCTAATTCTTTAGTGTTTTTATATGAACGGACCACACCAATAGGTAGGTCTTTTACTGAATTTAAATCACCATTAAATGGAATTTGATTTCCTTTTAATGCAACGAATGATAAATCACCTCCAGGAATAGCATGACTCAAAGCGAGTAAATCGTTGCGGGTTTTGTTGAGAAAATTATCAGATACCACATTGTCTTCGATGAAGTATTCCGGAAAGAGAATGTCAGCTCGGCCTAATTCAGCCTCTCTAACAGCACGTGCCCAAGGGTAAAAACTAATATGTACGCCATAGCCTTTCTCTAATAGGGAGCCCACTGTGAATTGGAATAACCAACCTTTGTTACATAGGTTTTCATCAATATAGGGAGGCCAATCTAAGGTTACTAGTTTTAAAACATGATTTGCATCTAGGTTATAACCATAACCACCGTTAAAACGAACAGCTTCTTCAGTCGCTATTTCGCCATTTTTTTGAAAGCTGACAGCCGTTAGGCCTGCAAAGGCTTGAAATGAAGCAAATAATAAAAACACGGTCAGTAGTTTCATAAATTGTCTAAGTTTTTGTTATTTAAATAAAGCTTAGTCTTTTGTAGTAAATATACAACCAATTAACTGTAACATTATTTACTAGGCTAGTGCGTTTTTCGATCACTGCACACATAAATGGGCTAGAATGACAAAACAATCAATTTGTATTATGATATTATTTAGTGGGTTTTTTGCAGCTTAAGGACAACAATAATGATAAAATCAAGTATCTATATTTCACTGCTAGTAAGCTCTTTGCTTGCTCACGCACAACTACCGCTTAGTCTTACAAGTCCTGATGGACAATTAACACTGAAGCTTGAAGAACAGCAAAACCAAATTGTTTATAGTGTAACTTATGGCAAGCAAGTATTTTTGGAACCATCTCAGCTTGGTTTAAATACTAACCTTGGCGACCTTTCACAAAGTTTAAAATATAAGAGCCATACAACGGCTTCTATAAAAGAGAGTTATAAGCTGCATAATGCAAAGGCGAGTGAAATAAACTACACCGCGAACACCTTAAAAGTACAGTTTGAAAACAAAGATGGTAGAGTGCTTGGTGTGCAGTTTAATGTTTCTGATCACGATGTTGCATTTCGTTACCAAGTCACGGGTGTTGAAACAGATACCCGAATCAAGGTGCTATCTGAATTTAGTGCTTTTAATTTACCCGACGATGCAACTACATTTATTAGCCCGCAAGCCTTACCTGAAACAGGCTGGATGCAAACAAAACCAAGTTACGAAGAGCCTTACACCTTTAATGAAGCTCTTGGCACACCGTCAGCGAATGGCGTGGGGTATACCTTTCCTGCTTTATTTAAAAATAGCGATAAAGGTTGGCTTTTAATTTCTGAAACTGGTGTAGATAGCCATTATGTAGGCTCAAAATTGAGCGAAGGCACGAAAGACGGTATTTATCGAGTTTCATTTCCTCAAGCCGGTGAGAATAATGGTATTGGAGCAACCTACGCAGCTATGTCTATGCCTGCAATGACTCCTTGGCGTACTATTACTTTAGGGACCAGTTTAAAGCCTATTGTTGAGTCAACAGTCGCATTTGATCTGGTTAAACCGCTTTATCAAGCAAATCAAGAATATACTATGGGGCGCTCAACATGGAGCTGGATCGTATGGCAAGATCCAAGTATTAACTATGACGACCAAGTAAAATTTATAGATCTCGCTGCATATCTAAATTTTGAATATGTATTAATCGATAGTGGTTGGGATCAAAACATTGGTCGTGACAGAATGGCTAAATTAGTCGAATACGCCAATAGTAAAGGCGTTGATGTTATATTGTGGTACAACTCAAATGGCTGGTGGAATGATGCACCACAAACACCAAAGAATAGAATGAATACCGCGCCTATAAGAAGAAATGAAATGGCTTGGCTACAAAGCATTGGCGTTAAAGGCCTTAAAGTTGACTTTTTTGGTGGCGACAAACAAGAAACTATCAAACTTTATGAAAATATTTTAACGGATGCTAATCAGTACGGTTTAGTGATCACTTTTCACGGCAGTACCATTCCGCGTGGTTGGGAAAGAATGTATCCTAACTTCGTCACATCTGAAGCGGTTCTAGCATCGGAGAACCTTGTTTTTCATCAAAATTCGTTAGATTTACATGCCTATAACGCGACAATTTTACCGTTCACCCGTAATGCTATCGGCGCTATGGATTTTGCCCCAGTGTTTTTAAACAAACGCTTATCTCAAGATCAAACAGTCGGCACTATTCGTAAAACCACAGATACATTTGAACTGGCAACAGGTGTGCTTTATCAATCACCTGTGCAACATTTTGGCCTGACGCCAAATAACCTTGCAGAACAACCTCAATTTGTTATTGATACTTTAAAGGCGATGCCAACGGTATGGGATGAAACACGTTATATCGCTGGCCAGCCAGGTCAAGATGCAACTATCGCAAGGCGTCATCAGCAAACATGGTGGGTAGCAGCTGTGAATGGTGAAAATAAAGCCAAAACATTAGATATCGATTTGCCTATGTTAGCGGGCAAAAAAATCACCCTGTTGTTTGATAAAAAAGATGGCAGTGCTGGTACTAAGCAAGTCACAGTAAGTAACAGTGGTAAGTTAACCTTAAACTTATTAGCTCAAGGTGGGGCAATGATTATTGGTCGCTAAATGTAAGTTTATAGGTGATGAAAAAAGCCAAGTATAAAAAAGCGAGCAGGTTGCTCGCTTTTTTATACCTTTATTTGCTTTGTTAAATTAGACGTGGGTCACAGAGAGCTGGGATGCGCTAATAAACTGAGCTACAGGATATTTTAAATAAGAAAAAATAGAATTGGTACGACCGAGTAGATTTGAACTACTGACTTTTGGACCGGGCCATTAAGAGTGGTAGTGCTCTAATCAACTGAGCTACGGGATATTTTAAATAAGGAAAATAGAATTGGTACGACCGAGTGGATTCGAACCACCGAATATGGAGCGGGTCGTAGAGAGCGGTAGTGCGCTAACCAACTGAGCTACAGGATATTTTAAATAAGAAAAAATAGAATTGGTACGACCGAGTAGATTTGAACTATTGACCTTTGGACCGGGCCATAGAGAGCGGTAGTGCGCTAACCAACTGAGCTACGGGATATTTTAAATAAGGAAAAATAGAATTGGTACGACCGAGTGGATTCGAACCACCGACCTCTACCATGTCAAGGTAGCGCTCTAACCAACTGAGCTACGGTCGTACTGAAATAAAAATCAAGATTGGTACAACCGAGTGGATTCGAACCACCGACCTTTGGACAGGGCCATTAAGAGTGGTAGTGCTCTTTCCTTTAGTTATACCTAAATCATGGTACAACCGAGTGGATTCGAACCACCGACCTTTGGACCGGGCCATTAAGAGTGGTAGTGCTCTTTCCTTTGGTTATACCTAAATCATGGTACAACCGAGTGGATTCGAACCACCGACCCCTACCATGTCAAGGTAGTGCTCTAACCAACTGAGCTACGGTTGTATTTTGATTTGAATAGTTGTTAGCGTGGCTAAACAACGGAGGCTAATATATAGCGACTAGTTGTGTGAATCAAGCAGCTTTAGCTATTTTTGTGCTAAGTGCTGGTTTTTTATTCATAACGGACTAATTTCGCACGCTCGATAGAAATCTTGCCACCAAGAAACATGGCTTTTAGCAGACTGTTTAAGGCGGTGTAAAATTGCGTCATTACTTTCGCTATCCACAAAATGGTCCATTTCAGTGTCACGCCATATTTGATGATAAAGCGGTTGTAGGGTTTCTAATCTACCCACCAAGAATGATTGATAAGGTTGTAATTGCTCTAAATAGAATTTTTTAAATACATTACTTAGCGTTTGTGCCTTTTGTTTATTCTTATTGGCAGGGCAGAGATCATCTTTTGAGTATTGCATAAGTTGTTGTGTTAATTGCTGATTGTAATGTGTTTGCGCGCGTGCCGCCGATATTAACAACTTGTTATATTTAAAACGGCTTAACACTTCTAATTGGCTAATGATTTGCTCTGGGTCTATCTCGTTTATTATACCGGTATTAATTTTATTGTTTAATTTAGCAATCTGCTCCATCGCGCTCACGGTTTCACTAAAACCTGCTGAGTTTTCATCGATGAATGTCGAACTTAGCTGCCAGCTTTGTTTAAATTCGCTTTCGTTTAGCAGCATAGCTTTAAAGTAGTTAGGAAGGTTTGCTTGTTTTTGTGCGGCAGTGAGTTTTATTTTTTCAAACAATTCATCTTGTTTTTCAAAGCTTTCTAAACACTCATTTGCGCTTTGTAAAAATTTAATCTGATAACTTAGAATATTAGCGGGTGTTGCCGTTTTACCAAGCTGGTTATTATGCTCAGCGATGAGTGTAGATAGCTTACACTGTCGTAACTGAGCAAGCTCGAGCATGCCAATAGTTGCTTTTTCATCGTTATCATAAGCGAAATGCTTAACGTTCAGTGTACTCGGTTTAGATAGCTTAAAACTATCAGTTTTGAGCACGTTTTCTAATCTTTGTGCGTAGGTGTGATTTACATCGCCCGAAGAGGGCGTGCAGGCAATAAGTGCCGTGCACGCTATTGCGATAATAGAATTTACAAGGCTATTGGTTTTGCAAAAAAGGTGCATGTTTAAATCGCCTATGAACAGTGAACATCAACATAATTGCAGCGGCACTTAAACCCACAATAATACCTATCCAAAAGCCATGAGGGCCCATCGCTGGAACAATTAAATCTGTACGAGCAAGTACGAAGCCAAGCGCAAAGCCGATCAACCAATACGATACAAAGGTGATATAACCAATTGGTGCCGTGTATTTTAACCCTCGTAAAATACCATTGGCAGAAACTTGCAATGCATCAGGTAATTGATAGATGCAAGCTAACACCATTATTGAAGAAGCAAGAGCCAATACTTCAGGGTTGTCAGAATACAATTGGCTAATAATATCTCGCGCAAAGAAGGTCACACTTGCCAGCATAAAAGCGATTATCGCCGCTAAAATATAACTGGTATTAACAGCATTTCTTAACTGTTGATAATGTTGTTGGCCAAATAGGTTACCTATTCGTATGCTAATTGCAATTGAGAGGCTCAACGGCATCATAAACAGTAATGTAGTAACACTTGCTGCAATTTGATGACCCGCAACGGCAACTGCTCCCAGATGCGCTATAAACAGCGGAATACAAGCGAATAAGGTTACTTCAAAAAACGTGGCCAAAGAAATTGGGATACCTACTTTGGTGATGGTCCATAATGTCGCAGGTTTAGGTCCGGTAAAATTTGCTAACAATGCTTTGGCATCAACCTTTTTACTAAAGTGACAATAAACAACCTGAGTTAGCGCCATTGCTGTAAATACTAGTGCGGTGGCAATACCACAGCCAGCGCCACCATAGGCTTGAAAACCTAACTTACCATGTATAAACACGTAATTTGCTGGAATATTTACCGCTAAACCAATTAAGCTAATGTAAAAAGCAGGTTTGGTCATACCCATACCTTCAGTAATATTGCGATATACACTGAAAAGTAAAAAACCGAAAATCCCCCATTTAACAAAATGAATATATTGCTCGGCTAAATGGGTAATAGACTGTGAGGTATCAAGTTGAACAAGCACGGTATCAGCAAGGCTTGCTAGCCCTAAACCAATAATAGCGAGTATTAGGGCAAGATATAATCCTTGTTGAAAGTAGTGGCTAATACCTTGTTTATCATTTGAGCCAGCAAACTGCGCAATAATGCCAGTTAAAGCCAATAAAATGCCCTGCAGTGCGAGCATTAACGGATTCCAAATACCCGTTGCAATAGAGAGCGCCGCCAAGTCCGTTGCACTTACTTGGCCTGCCATCACGGTATCAACAACCGTCATTAAAATAAGCGTTACTTGTGCCAAAAATACTGGAATGGCTAACGAAATTAACCTTTTGGCTTCCCAACTACAAAAAGACATAATTTACACGACTAAATAAACAGGCAGCCATTGTAATCTATTCATAGATCAATAAAAATCGCAGTTATCTATTTAATGAAGAAAAGAGAAAGCGATGTTCACTGGAATTGTGCAAACGCAAGCTGTTGTGGTTAAGGCTAATAATCAAGGTGGTGTGCTAAGGCTATCATTAAAAGTAGGGCAGCAATTTGCTGAAAATCTGAATATTGGTGCAAGCATTGCCGTTAATGGCTGCTGTTTAACCGTCGTTAAGTTTGACTCTGACTCCCTTGGTAGCTGTGTTATTGATTTTGATGTGATTGATGAAACATTAAAGTTGACCAACCTAGGTATGTTAACTTTAAATGATACGGTGAATTTTGAGCGCTCAGTGACCTTTGGTACTGAACTGGGAGGCCATATCGTGTCGGGCCACATTCATTGTATGGCCGAAATACTGTCAATTAACCACCTTCAAGATAACTGTAAAATGCAATTATCATTAGCAAAAGAGTGGCAAAAATACGTGTTGTATAAGGGATTTGTGAGTGTTAACGGTGCAAGCCTCACCGTAGGTGAAGTAGATGAGCTGGGCTTTTGGCTGCACTTGATCCCAGAAACACTGGCTATTACCAATCTAGATAACTATTGCGAAGGCGATAAGTTAAATATTGAAGTCGATCAGCAAACTTATACCATTATTAATACGGTCGAAAATTATCTAGAGCAACAAGCAAAATAAGTATAGATATATAAAATGAGCAAATTAAAAAATTTGCTCGTCATCGCTATCGACATGTAACTCAAGTTTATTGTGTGCGTAATCTATATGCATATTCAAATGGATAGGGTTGCAGCATGCACTGCAATCTTCATAATAGTCTTGGTCACCGTCGCTAGCATCAAGTGCCACATGAATGTGGTGACCACAATGAGGGCATGAAATCCGTTGTGTGTAATGGTCTTTCATCAGCTTTTACCTTAATCAGGCATGCCTGAGTTCGTTAAATTGCAATCTGAATTAAACTCTAAAACATAAAAAATGAATGTAGATTTAATCAGATTGGTATAACTCACTAACCGAATTGTTTATAAGCGTAGTGCTACAACAAACGGCTAGCATCTTTGTTTATACGCCTTATAAGATAAATATAGTCACGTTTAGTAGTTTATGACATCCATTTTACAGTGATTTCGCGGTTATTTTAGTAGCTGCTGAATATGTTGTTTTGCTTCAGTAAGATAGTGCCCGGCAAATATGTTGGCATTATTGAGCATTGGGTATAGTTGGTAAATAGCTCTACGATGCTCGTAACCTACCTGCAGTGGGTAGATATCGTTATAGGCATCATAAAAGCTATCGGGGAGTGGGGCATAAAGCTCGCTCGTTGCAATATCGCATTCCCGATCACCATAATAACAAGCAGGGTCAAACACACTAGGTACATTATTATAAAAGCCCATATTCCGGCGCCAAAAATCACCGTGTAATAGTGAAGGCTCAACAACATGGCTATGCAGAGCATCTTTAACAAAGGCAATAAAGGTATCTTGATCGACAAGCTCTATGCCTTTTTCTTGTAATAGCTGTAATTGCCAACCTATTCGTTCTTCAGCAAAAAATACATCCCATTTTTTGTGCCAGCGATTAGGTTGTAGAGTTGAGCCAAGAAAGTTGTCGTTATCGAAGCCGAACATGGCTTGAGTATGTTTTTGGTGCAAATTGGCAAGATACTCACCCATTTCATGCCAATTAGTATTATTATGAGGCTGTTTATTAAGCTCTAACCATTCAAGCACCATAAATGAAAACTCTATGTTGCAACCTGTTGTTATGCAATCTGGGATCATAAATAGGCTTTCTTGAGTTAAAAGCTTAAGGTTCAAGGCTTCGCATTCGAAGCGCTCAAGATCACTCAAATGAGCTACTTTCACAAAGAAATGATGTAAATCATCACCAATTTGGAAGTATCTGTCGTTATTTGGCGATTTTAATTGGCGTTTAAAGGTATGCTTAAAATCAAAATGCATCGCTTGGCTAATCTGTTCATTCACTGAATTCCACATAATTTTGTTCGCCTTTTAACCATATAGTTAAACTATGGCAAAAAGACGATGAATTAACAAACCCATAGCGTTAATATTATTAAAGTTTATCGAAGTATTTATGAGGGGTCAGATGAATAAAAGTCTCATTACTAATTTAGTGGCGTTTGCATTAGTATTAGTCGGGTTTTTATTTGAACAAGCAATAGTACTTTCTGTTGGTTTATTTGCGTTATCGGGCGCAGTAACAAACTGGCTTGCTATACACATGCTATTCGAAAAAGTACCATTTTTATATGGCTCAGGGGTCATAACATTAAAGTTTGCCTCTTTTAAAGTCGCTATCCGCAACTTGGTGATGACAGAATTCTTCGCTGAAGAGAAAATCGATCAGGTGATGGCTTTAGCAAAACCAAACATTGATTTAGAGCCTGTGATTAGTGAAGTTAACCTCAGTCCGGCTTATGATTCTTTAATTGAGGTCATCGAAAACTCACAATTTGGCGGCATGCTTTCAATGTTCGGTGGGCGTGATGCGCTAGAGCCAATGCGTGAACCTTTCATTGATAAAATGAAAGCAGCGGTGATTGATATTTCAAAAAGCGACGAATTTAAAATGATTCTTGATGAAAAGCTATTTGCCAACTCTCATCTTGGTGGCTCTTTACATAGTACAGTTGAGCGTTTAGTTGATGAGCGTTTGAATGAGCTTACGCCAACAATGGTAAAAGATATCATTCAAACCATGATCAAAGAACATTTAGGTTGGTTAGTGATTTGGGGTGGGGTGTTTGGTGGCTTATTTGGCCTAATCGCTGCGCTAGTATAATGAAGAAGCTTGTAGCAGGCCTTTAAAGACCTGCTACAGTGAATTAATCATTATTTTGAACCAGCAACAACAATCACTGTGTCATCAGATACTTTAGCGATATCCTGGATAGTTGTTTTTGTAGCTGTTTCAAAATTTAAGTATTTTGCTGAGTTATGAAAACCATAAGTGCTTGCAAACTTATCTGTCGACATATCATTGCAAAGTAGCTTTTCTGTCATTACGCGTTTGCTCAAGCGTAGATCGCGCATTGTGCTTGATACGTTTAATGGTTTGTTAGAGGCAATGGCCATACAGGCTTGCGTGCCAACTGAGTCATCTGCGGCGACAAATTGTGCTGCACTTGCATCAGTTGCTGCTAGTGAAGAACCTAAAATTAATGCTGTACCTAGTGCTGTAGTTAACGTATTCATCTTTCTCTCCAGTTGTTGTCCGTATTACGTTTAGTATGTGCAACCTCGCTTTTATGGATACTTCACACTTCCTGTTTGCTGGGCACGTTTAAAGTATTACGCTAAACAAGAACAATTGCTGTTAATGAAAATCGACAAGATGTAAGTAAGTATGTAGATGTGAACAAGCAAAACTAACCGCTTGATAAGTGCTATTTTAAAGTGTGAATTTTGACACAAATAGGCTGAAATCTTTTTCATTTATTTTATTAAAACGTGTTTTAGCTCGTATTAAAGGCTTAATTTTTACGTGGCTGTTACATTTAAATATTAACTCTACCTTTTCTTAAAAAGGCAAATCAGAGTATAAGGAGCATGAGTGACCACGAAATTAGCAGGCTATTATCAACAAGCCTATGCATCTGAATCAAAACACTTTAATCAATGTTTTTATTGTGGTTGTGAAGCAACTGAGCGAGATTTTTGTCCGCCACTACATATGCTGCAAAGCATTATAGATTTGGGCGAAGAGGCTGAATTTATATCAATTCCAACTTGTTATGAATGCTTTGCATTACTGCATAACGAGCGGGTATTGACCATTGATGGGCGAGTTACAAAACTAAAAAAGAAACTTTCAGCAAAATACGCTAAAGCATTAAGAATTTATCACATGTGGCATGAAAGCGAACTTCACGATATGAGTGATGAATTTGTGCACAGCATAAAAGCTGGTATGAAGTTAGGCGCTGAGGCTGCAGAGCGAATTGCATTCCAAGGTTATAGTTATGCAACCGAAGATGCCAACGTAACAATTCGCGAAAAGCGTGCTGAATTTGATGTGCAAGGAAAAGTCTTTTATGACTTTAAAGACGCGCTCAATTATTGCATTAATGATTTAAATGTAGATCGTACTGAATTTTATAAGCTAGTGGTTGAGGATTATAATGGTGATTTTAATCGTGCTTTAAGCCAATATCGGCATAGGCACGAAAAGGTTACAGCAGCTAATGACGCTGATTCTCTAATCAAAAGCTTTGCGAAGCAGCATAAACAAAACTCTGACTTCGTAACTCGGACTGTGAAACATTTTATCAACAAAGATCCTAGTTTAACGACTGAAGGTGCGTTAGAGCAGCTATATAACAACTACATAAAGAAATAGTGTCCTGTGAGGCTGGTTATTCGTCTTGAATATTGGTGACTGGCCTCGTTTAGTCGCATTAAAGTTAACAATTAGTTAAAGTAATCTAATAATAAAAAAGAGGAACGTAAGAATGCAAAAATTTGCACCATCCTTGTTGGTTATGGCGCTTGGTGTCGCTTTAGCGGGCTGCCAAGACAATGGCCCACAAGATCCAAAAGTCTCAATTAATAAAAATCCATACCCTAGCACCTATCAGCCACTTGCATCACAAAGTACTTTAATCACTAATGCAACTGTTTTAACAGGCACTGGTGAACGTTTAGATAACGCAGATGTTTTCTTTGTTGATGGCAAAGTACAGCAAGTAGGTAAAGACCTTTCTGTACAAGCTGACAAAACGATTGATGCAGAAGGCAAATGGGTAACACCTGGAATTATTGATGTGCACTCACATTTAGGTGCATACCCAACCCCATCAGTGGCATCTCACCAAGACGGCAACGAAATGACCAGCCCAGTTACTGCAGAAGTATGGGTCGAGCATTCAGTATGGCCACAAGATCCTGGTTTCAACCGTGCTCGTGAAGGTGGTATTACGTCATTACAAATTCTACCTGGCTCAGCTAACCTAATTGGTGGTCGTGGTGTAACACTTAAAAATATTCCTTCGCACACAATGCAAGGTATGAAATTCCCTGATGCACCATATGGTTTAAAAATGGCGTGTGGTGAAAACCCTAAACGTGTTTATGGCCGTAAAGGCGTTTTACCATCAACGCGTATGGGTAACATGGCGGGTTATCGCACAGCGTGGATTGAAGCAACTGAGTACAAACGCGAGTGGGATAAGTACGAAAGTGATTATGCCGCGGGTAAAAACCCTGCTGCACCTCATCGCGACATTAAGCTAGATACTTTAGTTGGTGTGTTAGAAGGTGACATTTTAATTCATAACCACTGTTATAAAGCAGAAGAAATGGCCATGATGATCGACCTTGGTAAAGAGTTCGGTTATCACTCAGGCACTTTCCATCACGGTGTTGAAGCATACAAAATTGCTGATTTACTTGCTGAAAATGGTAACTGTGCGGCACTTTGGCCAGATTGGTGGGGCTTTAAAATGGAAGCCTACGACATGGTTCAAGAGAACGTAGCAATTGTTGATGCAGTTAAAAATTCATGTGCAGTGGTTCACTCAGACTCAGATACAACAATCCAACGCTTAAACCAAGAAGCTGGTAAAGTTATGTACCGCGCGAATGATGTTGGTTATGACATCTCTGAGCAACACGCAATCAAATGGATCACCTCAAACGCGGCTAAATCGCTGGGTATTGATGATAAGACTGGTTCACTTGAGGCAGGTAAGCAAGCTGATGTGGTTATTTGGAACCAAAATCCTTTCAGTGTTTATGCTAAAGCAGAGCAAGTATTTATCGATGGTGCCAAAGTTTATGATCGTAATGATGATAAATACCAAGCACAAAGTGATTTCATGCTAGGTCAAAAATAGGAGTAACATTGATGACAAAATTAACTAAATCATTAAAGCTGTCACTTGTTGCTGCTGGCTTATTTTCTGCGACAGCAAGTGCTGCATCGGTAGCGATTGTAAATGCAACACTACACACTTCAACAGAGCAAGGTGTGTTAGAAGGCGCAAGTGTTGTTATTGAAGATGGCAAAATTGTTGCTATTAACCCGGCATCTATCAACGCTGATACAACCATTGATGCAAAAGGCCAAATCGTGACTGCTGGCTTTATCGGCACTATGAACCAATTAGGTCTAGTAGAAGTGGGTGCTGTTGCAGGTTCACGTGATGGTGGTGACGACAAAGCAGGTATCGATTTTGATCCAAGCCTTGCATTCAACCCACGTAGTAGCTTGATCCCTTATGCACGCAAAGGCGGCATTACTCAAGATGTGATTGTACCAAACGGCGGTGAAAGTATATTTGCTGGTCTTGCATCTGTAGTTGATTTATCTGGTAGCTTTGAAAGTGTAAATAAAAAACAAGTTGCACTTGTTGTTCACCTAGGCGAAAAGAGCAAAGGCTCACGTGCTATGTCGATGAAAACACTTATCGACAAGCTTGAAGGCGAAAAGTCAGCTAAAAAAGATGACAAAAAAGAGCCATCAACAGAGCAAAAAGTCCTAGCATCTGTACTTGCTGGTGATATGCCTCTGATTGCGAGTGTTCAGCGTGCATCCGACATTTATGAACTTGTTAAATTAAAAGAAAACTATGGCATTAACTTAGTGATTCATGGTGGTGACGATGCTGTCGTGGTTGCTGATACGCTAGCAAAAGCTGATGTACCTGTGATTATTAGCTCAATGGCAAACTTACCGGGTAGCTTTGATTCATTACATGCAAACCTTGCTAACGCAGGTAAGCTTGAAAAAGCGGGTGTAAAAGTCATTATTGGTGTTGCCGGTGACTCAAGCCATAATGTTTACCAATTACGTTTTGATGCGGGTAATGCAGTGTCTTATGGTATGAGCCAACAAGGAGCACTTAGTGCAGTAACCAGCAACATTGCTGATGTTTTTGGTTTAAACTCAGGCGCAATTGCTAAAGGTAAACGTGCAAATCTAGTTATGTGGTCGGCAGATCCATTTGAGCTTAACTCACACGTAAGCAAAATGTGGATCAACGGTGAAGAGGTTTCAACAGAAGCGCGTCAAGATAAACTACGCGATCGTTATACAACTGACTCAGCGATGCCACGTGCTTACACAAAATAAGCGCTTTAGATATCAAAAAGGCCGCACATTTGCGGCCTTTTTAATGCATATGTCGTAATAGTAAAATTTAAAAAATTAGATTGCTGAGTTTATAAAGGCTAAGGCCAAATATAAGTAGTAGTACCGGGGCGACTACAAGGTTAACAAGCAAGGAGTTGGTGTGTTCTTTCATGATAGATTTTTGATTAACTAACCAAACAAGGTAACAGGTAACGATTGGGAGTAATAAACCATTAGCCGCTTGCGCAAAGATGATGACCGCAACAGGATCAAGTCCAAGTGATGCGACAAGTGAGCCAAAAACGAGGATAATAATGGCGACAAGTTTAAACCGCATATCACTCATTTGTGTTGACCAGCCAAGCATACCGCAAACAGCATAAGCACCAGCAAGTGGGGCAGTAATTGCGCTAGTTAGGCCAGCTGCACATAAACCGATAGCAAAGAAATAATGTGCCATACCACCTAGGAGAGGCTCTAGTTGCACGGCCATATTAGCCGCTGATATTTTTCCTGCATCGCTACCATAAAACGCCACTGATGCCGTTGATAGAATGGCTAAGGTTATTATACCTCCTAAAGTAATCGAGATACTGGTATCAAGGTTCGTTTCTTTAATTACTTTGTTAATGTTTTTAGAACTATCGTGTTTTTCAGCAAGTACTCCTGAATGTAAAAACAGGTTATAGGGCACAATTGTTGTGCCTATCAAGGCCAGTACCGTGGTAATTGAATCATTTGGTAAGCTCGGTATAAAGCCCTTTAATATCTGATTAAGAGGTGGAGCGGCCATAACGAGCGTTGATATAAACACTAAGCTCATCAACACCACTAAAACAATTAACGCACCTTCAATTACTTTGTGCTTGCCAGTGTACAAAAGCACTGCACTTAATACTGCAATAAGTGGTGTCCATAACATTGGGCTGACAGATGGCATAATTTCTTGCAGCCCTAAACTTGCACCAGTCAGATTGCCCGCTTCATAGGCAGCACTACCAATACCAATGGCGCTGATCACTAATATCGCTGCGAGTGCTTTAAAAATAGGTGTTTGAATGGTTGTCCTAAGTGCAGACGCTAAATCTTGCCCAGTAGCTACGCCGAGACGGGCAGCCATTGATTGCAACAAAATAGTTGCTATGACAGAAAACAATAACGTCCAAATAAGAGCAAAGCCAAAATTGGCACCTGCAACACTTGCAGTAGTGATGGTTCCTGGGCCAATAAAAGCGGCGGTGACTAGAAGTCCGGGACCTAAACGCATGATAAAACCTTTTATTATTATTTGTTTAGTGTTTTAACAATAAGATGAAAAACAGCTAACGTTTTAGAAAAAGATCTTAAGGGTATAGAGACTCAAGGTTAGGGTAAAGTAAAAGAGATGATTATCTTTGTAGATATCATCAAAACATAAGAGCACGTTGAAATTGTAAAATTTATACAGTTTACGAAGTAATGGTGTAATACATTTGAAGTTGATAAAAATTGTATCTATAAATCAATAGGTTATTTTGGTCGGGTTTTTGCAATATATAGGCTTACTTGTTGTTGAATAAAAGGATATAAGAAATGCCTGTACTTACTTTTTCAGCCTATTTTGCTGTGTATGTTTATCTAATTATGCTGACTATTCAGTGGATAATCGCGGCTGTCAGTAAAGCAAAGCAGCCAAACGCAGTGCCCGGTAAGATAGATAATTCTTTGAGTCATGATAGCTTTGTGTTTCGCTCGCATCGAACATTTATGAATACTTTAGAAAATAGTCCGTTGTTCTTAGCGACAGTATTTCTGGGTTTTTTTCTAAACTTGAATAGTAGTGCATTTGCGCTTTGTATATGGGTGTATGTGATCGCCAGAATTATCCATATGCTTTTGTATTATATGATAGCAACCGAAAAGAACCCGAGCCCACGAAGCTATTTCTTTTTAATTGCTGCAATGGCTAATATTGTAATGCTGATCTTGATTGGTTTACGCTTAATTTAAAGTGTAAAAAATGAATAACTACAAAGAGGCATGAGCAATTACTCAGTGTTGATGCCTCTTCGTAGAGCGTTAAAATTAACTAATCAACACCAATAAAACCACCAGTTTGATGTGACCACAGAGCGGCATAAATCCCACCTTGTGCAATTAACTGTTCGTGAGAACCTTGTTCAACCACGCCACCTTCATCAAGTACAATGAGTCTATCCATTTGTGCAATAGTTGATAAGCGATGCGCAATTGCTATAACCGTTTTACCCGTCATTAAATCGTCTAAGCTGGTTTGAATTGCCGCTTCTACCTCTGAATCAAGGGCACTAGTTGCTTCATCTAATATCAAAATTGGAGCATCTTTTAACAGTACACGGGCAATAGCAATACGCTGTCGCTGACCACCTGAAAGCTTCACACCTCGCTCACCGACTTGTGCAGCAAAGCCTTTATTACCTTTGCTATCTTCTAAGTCTTCGATGAACTCAAGTGCCTTAGCTTGCTTTGCAGCAGCGAGCATTTCTTCTTCAGTTGCATCTGGCCTGCCATAAAGAATGTTGTCTTTTACAGAGCGATGTAACAGCGAGGTATCTTGCGTCACCATCGCAATATGTTTACGTAAACTTTCTTGGCTTACATCAGCGATGTTTTGACCATCAATACGGATAGTGCCCGAGTCAACATCATAAAAGCGCAGTAATAAGTTCACTAGGGTCGACTTACCAGCGCCAGAACGACCAACTAAACCAATTTTTTCACCTGGTTTTATATCAAGGTTTAAGCCATTGATAACAGGGCCGCGATGGGTTTCGTTAGCCGCTTTACCATAGTTAAATTGCACATTCTCAAAGCTTATCGACCCTTTATCAACGTTAAGGGTGCTCGCATCTGTTTTATCATCTACTTCAATCGGCGTTGATAGGGTTTTCATACCATCAGCAACAGTACCAATGTTTTCAAACAGGCTACTGATCTCCCACATGATCCATTGTGCCATACCGTTTAATCTAAGAGATAAACTCACTGCAATAGCGATAGCCCCAACACTGATGGCACTAATAGACCACAGATACAATGACAAAGCGGCAATGCTAAATACCAGCAAATAATTAAGAGTATTGATAGAAAAGTTCAAGCTGGTAACTAAACGCATCTGCTTATATACCGGCTGTAAAAACACATCCATGCTGTCTTTTGCGTATTGCTCTTCACGCTGCGTATACGAGAATAATTTGATTGTTGAAATGTTAGTATAACTATCAACCACACGTCCGGTCATTTCCGAACGCGCATCTGCCTGCGAGCTGGCTACTTTTTTGAGTTTGGGCACAAAATACATCTGAATTGCAGCATAAAGGACTAACCAAACTAACAATGGCAGCATCAAACGCCAGTCAGATTCAGCGACTAAAAATACCATGGCACCAAAGTAGACTACGATATACATTAGTACATCGAGCAGTTTCATCACTGACTCACGAACAGCTAATGAGGTCTGCATGACTTTTGTCGCAATACGACCAGCAAATTCGTTTTGATAAAAGCTAACACTTTGACGAAGCAAATAACGGTGCGCTAGCCAACGGATAGACATAGGGTAGTTACCCAGTAGCGCTTGATGTAACACTGCTGAGTGAAAAAATACAACTATGGGCAATACTACCAGCAGCACAATTGCCATTTTTGTAAGCTCAGCCTGCTGCTCAATAAATAAGGTATCTGGGGTGTATTGACCGAGCCAATCAACTAATTGCCCCATATAGCTAAAAAGCGAGACTTCTAGAATCGCGAGTGCAGCTGCGCTTAAAGACATTAATAGCAATGAGAGTTCCATGCCTCGTGTATAATGACGACAAAAGGCGAATAAGCTATTAGGTGGTTGAGAAGGTTGCTCTTTCGGAAACGGATTGGTCATCCGCTCAAATAAACGATACATAGACGACGCTTTTTAATAATCAAAGTAACCTTACTATACCATTTGAGTGTATTTTTAGCAGTTCATTTAATTTAAAAACTAATATTAAAATCTATCACTATTCAATTATTTACATCTAGTCGTATAAATGAAAATATAATAAGAAAAAGGAATTATGATGAAAAAGTTTCTCTGTACGTTATCGATCATTTTCAGCTTACCGCTTTATGCTTATCAAACCGACACCTATACGTTTAAAGGTAAAAAAACAGCCATAGAAAAACCTGTGACGGTGACGATACCGGATGGCTATCAAGAATCAAAAAAATACAATGTTATATATGTCTTACATGGCTACAGTGGCAATCATAGTGATTGGACAAAGCTTACAGATATAGAAAAACTAGCAAATCAATATGATGTTATCATTGTTAATCCTGATGGTAACTATGGCTCTTGGTATCTAGATTCAGATATCGACAAAAGTTCGCAATACGAGACTTACATCGCTGAAGATTTAGTCAATTATATAGACTCAACCTATTCGACCAATCGGTCTAAAAGTGGGCGTGCAATCACAGGCTTATCGATGGGAGGGTTTGGCGCGTTGCATATTGCTATCAATAACCAAGCACGGTTTGCTGCAGTATCAGGAATGTCTGCGGGGGTCGATGTTAGGCCGTTTAGTGCAGAGTTTGACCTTGCAAAAGTACTCGGCAGTTACGCTGAAAACAAAGAAAAATGGGATAGCATAGCCATTATTAATAACCTTCATAAAATTGCTGCAGGCAATACGGCATGGAAAAAGGGGGCTGATACCTTACCGATTATGCTTGATATTGGTGTAGGTGATTTTTTTATAGAGCAAAACAGAGCACTACATCAAGCTATGTTAGACCTGCGTATTCGCCATGATTATATTGAACGCCCAGGCATTCATGACTGGCACTATTGGAATAAAGTAATTGCCTATCAATTTTTATTTTTAACCTCTCATATGGCGCCATAAAGGATGTTTCAACGTATTCTTGTGTTAATTGCCATAGGCTTTTTTGGTTTTATAGGTTGGGTTATTTACCTTGCTAATACCGGACAAAAGTCGGTATTTTTTGATCTCGTTGCAGTCATTCCTTACGGTGATAAGTTGGGGCATTTTTGCTTATTTGGTCTACTCACGTTATTCATCAACCTTGCCTTTAAATTTAAGATAATGGCTGTAGGGGGACGACCTATCTATTTAGCTGTGTTGATTGTTAGTACGTTTGTGATTTTAGAAGAGCTAAGCCAGTATTTTGTCGAATCGAGAACATTAGATTTTATCGATTTAATTGCTGACTTTGCGGGTATCGCAGTATTCAGTGCTATTTCAGCTTGGCTTTGCAAAAAGTTATATCCAACTAAGAGCTAAACTTTCAGTAACTTGCTTGGTTTCGTCTATAATCAGTGTAGACCAAGCCTAAAAGTTGCGTATGAACAGAGATACCTCAGATTATTTGTCAGATATTATTGATCTATTACTCGATGCTGTATGCGTAGTTGATGCCAAAGGTACGTTATTGTTTACTAATCCTGCCTTTGAAACAATCTTCGGATACACACCAGAAGAAGCTATAGATAGGAATATGCTGGACTTTGTTTACCCAGAGGACAGGGCCAAAACTATTAATGCCATAAACCAAATTGTGGTCAATGATCAGCATCCACGATTTGAAAATCGTTGGGTAAGGAAAGATGGCAGAGTGGTTCATGTATTGTGGTCTGTCTATTGGTCAAAAGAAAAACAAGTCAGAGTGGCTATCGCTTATGACATAACAGAGCAAAAAAATCTCGAACAAAAACTGATATATATGGCGGGACACGACCCCCTCACCGATCTTCCTAATCGTAGTTATTTAACTACCCAACTTGAAGAGTCATTATCAATTGCAAATACTATTTCAACAGTGATTGCAGTACTTTTTATCGATATAGATGGTTTTAAGCAAGTTAATGATGTTCATGGCCATGGCGCTGGCGACAAACTATTAAAAACGATTGCAATGCGCATTCGTCATGTTTTGAGAAAGGAAGACAGTGTAGGGCGCTTAGGCGGCGATGAGTTTGTGGTTATTCTCAATAGCATTAAACACAAAAGTGATGTTATTAAAATCGTTGATGAGCTAATAGCGGAGATATGTCAGCCTTTAGTTTACAATGATGCGGAGCTTACCTACTCACCCAGTATTGGTGCCGTGCTGTTTCCTGAACATTATGGTGATGCTGAATATTTAATTCAGTGTGCCGATAAAGCCATGTACAAAGCAAAGAATGAAGGGGGGAATCGTATGGTTTTTTATAATGATGGAATAAAGTTACCCGGCGCTAAAAACACAGGTTAGCGTATCATAAACTACAGCAGGTATATGGTTTCAACCTAATAATTTGTTTTCTAACTCATAACTATTGCACGAAATGAAATATTAGTTAGCCTTGAATGATTCATTGAAGGAGTGAAACTATGTTTAAGCGTAAAATAATAACAAATAGTGCTTTTTTTAGCTCATCACTGTTATTGGTAGCGGCGGCTCATGCCACAACACCTCAATATAAAGAACAACAAGCTTTGCATGAAATTGCAAGTGCCGTTTCTAAAACACGTATAGAGCAAGATATTCAAACGCTGGTTGACTTTGGCACTCGCCATACTCTCTCTGAGACGAAATCAGATACGCGTGGTATTGGTGCTGCAAGACGTTGGATCAAGTCTGAGTTTGAGGCGATTTCTAAAGCTTGTGGTAACTGCCTAGAAATCATTGAAGTAAAAGACACTATTTCCGGTGAAAAGCGTATTCCAAACCCGGTTGAAGTTGTCAATATTGTGGCTATTCAGCGCGGTCAAGTTGATGCTAATCGCATGGTTATGATGTCGGGTGATATTGATTCGAGAGCCTCTGATGTAATGGACTATACCTCAGATGCGCCAGGGGCTAACGATAATGCATCTGGTGTGGCTGGCGTGCTGGAATCGGCGCGAGTTTTATCAAAGTATAAATTTAATGGCTCAATTGTTTATGCAGCTTTATCTGGTGAAGAGCAAGGCTTGTTTGGCGGCAAAATTTTAGCTAAATACGCTCAAGATCATAATTGGCGTGTTCATGGTGTTTTAAACAACGACATGATTGGTAACTCAACGGGCATTAATGGGGTAACAGATAACACAACTGCACGTATCTTCTCTGAAGGTACTCGCGTTATAGAAACAAAAGAGCAAGCCCATAAACGCCGTTTTACGGGGGGTGAAGTTGACTCTGCAAGTCGTAACCTTGCGCGTTACATAGATACAATCGCAGACCGCTACATTGAGAACCTGGATACCATGTTGATATATCGACTCGATCGTTTTGGTCGAGGAGGGCATCATCGTCCATTTAACGATGTTGGCTTTGCGGCTGTGCGTATTATGGAAACCAACGAAAACTACAACCAACAGCATCAAGACTTACGTACTGAAAATGGTATTACCTATGGTGACACCATTGACCATGTTGATTTTGCCTATGCAGCGAAATTAACTTCACTAAATGCGGTGACTATGGCTTCAATAGCGTGGGCTCCAGCACCGCCAACGGGCGTTAGTATTTCAGGTGCTGTAAAGCCAAGTACAACCTTAGCGTGGGATGAAAGTGATGATCCAACGGTGGTTAGTTATAAAATCTATTGGCGTTATACCAGCGAACCACAATGGCAATTTAGCCGTGATGTTGGCAAAGTAACAGAAGCAACACTGAAAAATGTCGTGATAGATAACTACTATTTTGGTGTTGCTGCTGTGAACAAAGATGGTATTGAATCACCGGTTGTATTTCCTGGTGATGTTGGCGCATTCGAATGGCCAAACAAATAACTAAATAGGAATAGTTAAGTCATAGCGAACACCACCCAGTTCGCTATGAGCTGCCATAATACGCCAGTTATGGGCTTCGACAATTTGTTTTACAATCGCAAGCCCAATTCCTGAACCTGATTGTTTCACTGTTTTTAAGTCTGGCACTCTATAAAGATGGTCAAAAATCTTTGCTAAACTCTCGTCGCTGACGCCAGGGGCTGAATCTTCATAGCAGATTAATAACCGTGTTTGGTTTTGGCTAATCGTAAAATTAATTTTCCCAGGCTGCTGCGTGTACTTAATCGAATTACTGATTAAGTTTGCAAATAATTGTGAAAGCCTTGTTGCATCACATTCTAGTGTTAATTCATCCGTTATATTTTGTGTGAACCCAACTTCAAACTTATCAAGTTGAATAATCATATCTGCGTGTAAGCTTTGGAAATACTCTGCAGCATTAATTTTTGTTAGGTTGAGCTGAAAACTATTTTGTTCAAGTAGTGATATTTTATTTAAATCACTGACTAAAGTAGCCATGTCGGTGATTTTTTGGTTGAGCTTTTCGTAAGTGAGCTCATTAAATTGAGTTAGGCCTGCTTGAAGGGTTTCAAGGTGTAAGCGTAAACCCGTTAGTGGACCACTTAGCTCGTGAGCAACTTGTGATAATAACTTACTACGTTGACTAATTTGTTTATCTAGATAATTTCGACGCTGTTCAATGAGTTGTTTTCTCTGTCTCACTCTTAATAATGCGATGCCCATTACAGCTAAAAGCAAGCTAAATATTAAAATACTATATAGGATAGTTTGGCGCTGAGAGGCAATAGCTTGGCTTTTTTCATTATCTTGTAGCTTTAAATCTTGAATAGCCAAGTCGCGGTCGCGCATAGCAATGGAGTTTTGCAGCTCAGCTAAACGTTGATTGTAGTTGTTACGGGCAAAACCTTTTTCAAGCTCAGTAATCGTTTTTTGATATAAAAATGCCTGTTGATAATCTGTTTGTTTTTCTGCCACTGTTGTCAGATGCTCAAGGGCAATGATTTGTTTTTGTTGTTTATTCTTGGTTTTACTTAATTGGTAGGCTTGCTCTGCATAATGTTTAGCTTGTTTAAGTTCAGTAGAGCCAATATATAGTTTTGCTAATGTGAGTAACACATCTATATATAAGTGATCGTCATGTTTGAGCTCAGTGATCACTTGTTCTTCAATTGCTAATGCTTGTTCTAGGTTATCCATTTTTAGCAAATTTATAGCAATATTATGGTTTGCCCAGGCAGAATTTCGAGTGCTGTTATAACTCGCAAACACTTGTTGTGCTTGTTTAGCGTAATCCAGTGCTGAAGTGTAGTTTTTTAGCCCATATTCACATTGTGATAGCTTAACAAGACTATGTCCGATATCAGAAAGAGCTCCAGTTTGCTTATCAAAATATAAGGCTGTGTTAAATTCGCCTTTTGCTTTTTCGAATTGTTCTAAATCTAAATAACTTTGCGCAATTGAATAACTCATACCAGCTTGCAGTGAAATAGACGGCGACATTTTCTGAATTACTTCTCGACGTTTTAATTTATATTCGAGAGCAAGGGTCAAACGATCTAACTGTTCAAGGTTACGAGAGTAACCTTGGTATAGTATCTCTTTTTGTTTTAATGTTAATTCGCGTTTATCGTTGTGAATGTACGTCTCTAAAAGGGTTAAGGCTGCTTGGTACTTTCCAGAATTATGATAAGCACTAACAAGGCTCGCCACGGCATCAATCTCATAATCAGTAAATTGCAAACGCTGAAAAAGGGCAACATTTTGTTGAGACAGTTGAATAGCGGTCTCTAAGTCATTTTGTCTGTATGCCAATCGCGCTTTAGCTAGATACAACTCGCTATAAATAGGGGAGTCGTTTTTGTATTGGGGCATGGATTCAAGTTCATCAAAAATAGTTTGCGCTTGTTGAAACTTTCCTAAGTGTATATAAACGTGTATCAATCTAACATTAAAGCTTATTTGCTCTGCAAGGCTGGCAGTTTCGATAAGGTGCTTATCAATACTTATTAAATACTCATAACGTTTTTGATAGTCGCTGATTGTACTGGCTTCATCAATGTTGCTTTGCAGCGTTGATGCAAAAGCACTGCTGAGGTATAAGATACAAAACAGAAGGTAAGAGGTTTTAAGTTTCATAGTGCGGTTTATTATAAATTTATTCCGCATTAGTTTAGCATGCCATTCTTTTAAGTGGGGATGATTCGCTTATGTGACCAAAAAGAGTTGCATTTTGCAATTATCCTTCTCGCATCTTGCAAGTAATTTGGATTGCTCGTTCATAAGATATTGTTACAAAAGTATTTATTTTTTGGAATAGTTGCTGCTTTAAATAATTTCACATCCACAGGAGAGTGTCATTATGAAAAGTAACATAACCGTTTATCTACTATTCGCACTTGCAACGGGCTTCGTAAGTGCAGCACCATTTCAGCAGTGCCCAAGTAAAGCATTTTTGATTCAGGGAAAACCCGCGCAAATGTTTGGCGTTGACCTAGTATCTGCTAAATCTACAGTGCTAGCTGCAACACTCAATTTTACTTCAGAAGCTAACAACGAAAGTGTCAATGCGGTTGGCTTTAATTATAAAGACCAATATATGTATGGCTTTAGTAAACAATCCCCGAAAAGTGTTGTGCGAATTGGTGACGAATACATATTAGAGCGGTTAAATGTAAATGGACTACCAGACACCAACTTTTATGTTGGTGATATTCAGGTAAATAGTGAAACTAATCAGGCTATTTATTATTTATATCACCCTAAATTTGGCTTGTTTGGTATAGATTTAACAGAACCATCTGATGCGTATCAAGCAGAATTAGTAGCGGACTCAGCTAATTGGGGGTTAGCTATTTATGATTTTGCGTTTCATCCTCATAGCAATCTTTTATATGCGGTTGAGTCAAATGGCGACTTATATGAGATAGATTTAGATAATAAGACACCCACTTTTGTCGCAAACCTCGACATAGCCGGCGATACCGGTGCAAATGGTGCCAGTTATTTTGATGTACAAGGCCAGTTTTATTTTAGTAATAACCGCAGTGGTAAAATCCATAAAGTAGATTTAGGTAAAAGCCCTGTAGATGGTTATACACCGACCGCTTCAGTATTTACTTTGGGGCCTACTTCAAACCAAAATGATGGTGCACGCTGCGCTATCGCAGAAGTAAAAGTAACTGATAATTCAATAGACTTTGGCGATGCACCCATGCCATATAAAACAGTACTTGCTGATAGCGGTGCCCGTCATTTGTTTGACCCTAATGAAGACCAATCAAATTTGGTTTATCTAGGCGCATATGTTGATGGTGAAAATATCAACATAGAAGCAGATTTACAGGCATCTCCGGTCGATAGCTCTGATGATGGCGTTAAGTTTGTAACTGATTTCGTTGCTGGCTCTACTAGTCAGGTAATAGTAACAGCCCCTAATGATAATGGTTATTTATATGCTTGGTTTGATTGGGATCAAAACTTCCAGTTTGACTCTGATGAAATTACAGTGAGCAAATATCGCTTAAATCAAGGTGATAACAGTGTACTAGTCGATGTACCTAGTGATGCTGTAATGGGGGCTACATGGGCTCGTTTTCGTGTGACCGATGGCAGTGAGTTAAGCCCAATTACAGCCAGTGGTGGGGTAACAGGTGGCGAGGTAGAAGATTATCCAGTAACAACATATGGTAGCTTGGTATACCCAAGTGAAAATGGCTGGGTAACCCTTGCTTATGAAGATCAATGGCCATTTGCCGGTGATTATGATTTTAATGATTTAGTTGTTAATTATCGTACAAAGTTAATAGAGAAAGATGGCCAAGCGCTTGGTTATAAGATTGAAGGAGAATTAGTAGGAATAGGCGCAAGTTACCATAACGGTTTTGCTGTTAGATTAGCTCAGTCCTCAGGTGGAAGTTTAAAGCGAATATTACGAAACCAAGTAAATGAGAGCGAGATTAGTTTAATTATTAATAATGAAGTGCAAACACACACCGTGTTAGAAGAAGGTGTTGATGATGCCATTCTCATTATAATGCCAGATACTTGGTCGTATGTAAGCAGTCAAAGCGGGTGCAGTTTCTTTCGTACTGAGAATGGTTGCTATACCAGTAGTAAAGTTGGTTTTACTTTGAGCGTTTCTTTAAATACCGGTGTTTCTTCAGTAAATGCACCGAAATACACTTTAGATCCTTTTATATTTGGAGCAGCTGATTTCAGCCATGGGCAATTTTTAAGTGGAAAAGACCCAAGAAGTTGGGAAGTTCATTTAAAAAATCAAGCACCGACAGAAAAGTTTGACCAAAGCTTTTTTAATTACCCTGAAAGTGATGATGCATCAAATAACCTATTTGGATATTACTTTCAATCACCTACTGGTTTACCTTGGGCTATTGAGGTTGGAGCTGAGTGGGCACATCCAAAAGAGAAAGTTGATATAACATTAGCTTACAGCGAATTCAAAATATTTGCAGAGTCATCTGGGCGTGAAAGCACACTTTGGTTTAATAGTGCAAAGCTGGAAAATGTTATTTTACGAGGAAAATAATCATGAAATATTATACTTTAATAACTTTTAGCCTAATGTTGTCAGCATGTGGTGGCGAAAGCAACTCATCAATTAAGACAGAAAGTGCTATACAGACACCCACCACAAGTACAGCTACTGAAACAACTGGAACAGATATAAGTGTAGAAACAGAGACAATGGTGGACTTAATGATTGAACCGGAATTTGATTTAAGTAGCAAAATGGAACTAAGCGTAGATGTTGATTTAAACATGGGTGATAGCAGAGCGTATGTAAATATTTGTCTAAAAGGTGATGATAACAGAGCAGATTACAGCCAGTGCTTACTGCGTGCTCCATTAAAACAAAGCAAATTGTTATCTAGTGTGATGCTTGCAAACAATGCGATACAGCTGGTGGCTGAAGTGTGGTTTTATGACTCTCAAAATGAGCCTCTACGTTTTTATTGGCAGTATGATGATAGGCAACCATCCGTGTTTAGTATTCGCTAAAATAAGTGATCGATATTATGTTTTTTTAAGTTTAATTTTAAGAGACCGATTATTTTCAACAGCTTAAAATAGGATTTTGATATGCAATATATAGAAGAGGTACTGCAAACTGTAAAAGAGTCTAACCCAAACGAACAAGAGTTTTATCAAGCTGTTGAAGAAGTGTTGACATCAATTAGTCAGGTAGTTGAAGCTAATAGTGAATATCGAGAACATGCTATATTAGAGCGATTAGTTGAGCCTGAAAGACAGGTAGTTTTTAGGGTACCTTGGCTTGATGACAATGGCAAAGTCCACGTTAACCGTGGTTTTAGAATTGAATTTAGCTCGACCCTAGGTCCATATAAAGGTGGCTTGCGTTTCCATCCGAGTGTTAATCAAAGTGTGGTTAAATTTTTAGGCTTTGAGCAAGTTTTAAAGAATTCACTGACAGATTTACCTTTAGGAGGAGCCAAAGGTGGTGCTGACTTTGATCCAAAAGGTAAAAGTGATAATGAAATTATGCGTTTTTGCCAGTCATACATGACAGAGCTTTATCGTCACATTGGTGCAAATACAGATATTCCTGCTGGCGATATTGGTGTTGGCACTAAAGAAATAGGTTACTTATTTGGTCAATACAAACGCATCACTAATCAATTTCAAGGTGTACTTACCGGAAAATCAGAAATTATGGGTGGTTCAGCTTTAAGAACAGAAGCAACTGGCTATGGTATCGTTTACTTCTTGAGTGCAATGCTAGATGCTAAAGGTGAGTCCTTAAGGGGTAAGAGGTGTTTAGTGTCTGGAGCTGGTAATGTTGCGCTATATCTGATGGAAAAACTCGATGAATATGATGCAATAATACTAAGTTGTAGCGACTCAAAAGGTACACTGTATTGCAAGGATGGGCTTGACGTGAAATTAGTTAAGCATTTAAAGAAAGAAAAAGGAGCTGAGCTTAGGGATTATTTGAACAAGCATAAAGATGCTGAATTTACGCCTGTTAATCAATACCCTAGTGAAGGTCATCAAGTATGGCAATATGAAGCCGACATTGCACTTCCGTGTGCAACACAAAATGAAATTACCGAAAAAGATGCTTTAACACTTGTAGAAAATAACTGTTTGATCGTGTGTGAGGGCGCAAACATGCCAACCACAGTCGATGCGCTTAAAGTATTTAAAAAGCACAATGTCTTTTTAGGACCAAGCAAAGCAGCAAATGCGGGCGGTGTTGCCACGAGCCAATTTGAGATGGCTCAAAATGCAAGTATGCAAAAATGGCGGCCGAAACAAGTTGATGAAAAGCTTCAGCAAGTTATGAAGTCAATTTTTGATACTATTTCATCGACAGCTAAACAGTATTCTAATGAATACGACCTTGTACTTGGTGCGAATATAGCGGGGTTTGAAAAAGTTGCAGATGCAATGTTAAAACAAGGTGTTGTGTAATGCTTCATAATTAAAAAATATTCTTTTTAGTAATATAAAATGAAATATAAAAAGACACCCACTTTTACTTATGTAAAAAGTAGGTTGTCACAGCCTTTGGTTGAGCACATTATATATACAAATGATATTTAGTTCTTTTTCACTATTTGAATTTAAGTTTTAGTTATTAATTCTAGCTAAAATAAAATTCAAAACGTAGACATTTACGATTTATAAAATAGAGAAATAAAAGTAGTGATTGTATAGTTTTAGAATTTAGCAAAACAAAGTTTGGCTATTAGCTATTGAGCTTCTTCGTTTTCTTTTCATGAGTATTGCATGAGCTGTAATTGCTTGCTCTTTACCAGCTACATTTTTAAATGAACGTGTAAATGAGGTCGTGAGTGAAAGCCAGTTGCTAGCACTTATATTTAACCTTTCTATAATTGGGGCCGCTTCATCAGGTATTTTACCTGGTTTATTATTTCGTATAGAGCGGCCAGTCCAATCAACGAGTTGCAGGTATGTTTTTAGGTCAAATGGCAGACCTTTAGGTGTACGTTTATGTTGCTCACCAGCAAAGCGCATGAGTGCTTTCGGTTGCTTACCTGTTTCAGATGATTGAATTCGCATTTTAATACTTGTGTAGTCGGACTTTTCTGGTAAATCAGCTGCTTTGGCTCTAATCGGGTTTAAGTCAACATAAGCAAGACAAGCAGCAAGCGCAGCTTCATCTAGCAAAGCTTGTGATTTGAAACGGCCTTCCCAAAATCGCCCTTTGCAACCATCTTCTTTATTGGCCTTTCGAGCAATACCTTCATTAAGAACTCGCATAAACCAACTAATACTGCTTAGCCTTTCTCGATAAATATTAATTCGAGCATTTAAAGCTGCGAGCTCCGCCTGTGTAAGTAATTCACCACTTAAATACCGTTGACATAAAAAAGAGCTTTTAAACAACTTGTGCCATCTTATAAGAATAGCTTTATTATTTAATCGCTTAGATTTTTCTAAATTAACATGGAGTACCAAATGAGTGTGATTGCTCATAACAGCATAAGCACAAATATCAATACAAAATATATTGCCAAGCTGAAGTAATTTCGTTTCAACCCAATCGCGCCGGTGCTCATAAGAGCGACCAGTAAGTGGGTCTTTTCCACATAAATAAGCGCGGCGAACGCAACGTGAAATACAGTGGTAATAAGGTGTGTTTGAAAGGCTAATTAAGTTCTTCCGTGGTGTTGCCATGCTCTTCTCCTCCATGAGTTGAACATTTTAAGTTTAGTCATAATTTTGAGAAGTGAGAAATATTAAGTTGGGTGTCTTTTTTAAATTTATCTTTTTAAATTTATTCTTTAGAAATAGAGTTGAGTTTCCTCTTTAGAATTAAAATGGGTGTCTAAATATCTTTTCATAATTTAGGAGTCATAATAAATTTAAAAAGCTCAGGCGTTGCTGAGCTTGGCTGAAATTAGGTTGTATTTTGCAAGCAAATGATTACGAAAAAGCTTTTTCGCTGAGGAGTTCTTGCATTTGTTCGCGCATTTTGAATTTTTGTAGTTTACCAGTCACTGTCATTGGGTATTCTTCAACAAAGCGAATGTATTTTGGTACTTTGAAATAGGCAAGTTTGTCTTTTAAAAATTCGCGAATGGCATTTTCATCTAGCACTGCATCATCTTTGGGTTGTATCCAAGCGCAGACTTCTTCACCATATTTTTCATCGCTAATACCAAAAATTGCTGCATCTTGAATGCCGGGGTAGGTATACAGAACCTCTTCAATTTCTCTTGGGTATATGTTTTCGCCACCGCGGATAATCATGTCTTTGATACGACCAACTATTGCAACAAATCCATCTTTATCCATTACACCTAGATCACCAGAATGTAACCAGCCTTCTTTATCGATAGTTGCGTTAGTTTTTTCTTCGTCGTTCCAATAACAACGCATAATGCCTGCGCCACGGCTACATACTTCACCGGGTATACCTACTTTTTGTACGTCGCCTAATTCGTCGATAATTTTAACTTCAGTATGTGCTAATGCACGGCCTACCGTGGTCACTTGTTTTTCTAGCGGTGAATCGGTTTCTGTAACATTATTGATAGGGCTACATTCAGTTTGACCATAGCCAATTACCACTTCTGTCATATGCATCAAAGTATGAACTTTACGCATTACTTGTTCAGGACACGTAGAACCGGCCATAACACCTGTACGTAGGCTAGATAAATCGTAGTTTGCGAATTCTTTGAGTTCTAACTCGGCAATAAACATGGTCGGTACACCATGTAAACCAGTGCAACGTTCTTTTTCAACCACTTCAAGGGTTGTTTTAGGATCAAATGAATCACCAGGGAAAACCGCGGTGGCACCTTTACTTATACATACTAAATTACCAAGCACCATACCAAAGCAATGATAAAGGGGCACAGGTATACATAGTTTATCCATATGAGTAAGTTTCATCGCTTGTGCCATTAAAAAACCATTATTCAAGATGTTTTTATGCGATAAAGTAGCTCCTTTTGGATTACCTGTGGTACCAGAAGTAAATTGAATATTGATATCTTGGTCACAATGCAAAGTGGCAGCAATTGCATCAAGCTCTAGCTTATGGGCATCTGTAGCGCGTTGCATAATATCGCTAAAACTAAACATCCCAAGTGCTGGCTCGTTACCAATTCGAATTATGTTTTTTAAATGTGGTAGAGCGCTTAAATTTAATTCACCAGGTTCTGAATTACTAAGCTCAGGCGCTAGTTCATTGAGCATGCTAATATAATTACTCGCTTTAAACTCACTTGCTGTGATAAGTGTTGAACATTCAACACTGTTCAGAGCGTATTTTAACTCGTTTGGTCGGTATGCAGGGTTAATGCATACCATTATTGCCCCAATCTTGGCTGTGGCAAATTGGGTTAAGCACCATTCAATATTATTAGGTGACCAAATGCCTACACGGTCACCAGGTTTAACACCGATAGCTAACAACCCCATGGCAAGCTGATTAATCTGATGTTGATATTGTTTATAAGTTAAACGGATCTGTTGATGATGAACCACTATAGCGGGGTGTTCTGGGTAATTGTCGACAATATCATCAAGGTACTGCCCGATTGTTTTATCTATCAAAGGACTGTCTGTGCAACCTTTATAATAACTATGAGAAAGTGGAAGCGCATTACTTTGTGTGTTCTTTGTCTGCATTGTTATCTCCGTGTCCGGTTAATTTGTTGTCGTGGACTTGATGCAAAAGAATTGAAAAACATTGTGGGTGATTTTCAAAACATGCGTACCTAATTAACTAAACATAGATTGTCGACAAATAAAAGCTATATAAGACTAATGTACAGAGGGATTTTGAGATTACAGAAAAGTAAATGGAATCGTGGGTATAAAAAACGTGCCGAAGCACGTTTTATTGTTAGGTTATTGTTCGTCTTGCTTATATGTCTTACGCATTAGGTATACATAGGCACTGATAAAGGCATTTTCCTGGAACTTCTTAAGGCCTGTATCTTCGAAATCGATAGGTAAGGGGTTACGTTTTAGCTGCTCTTTAATTGTCGTTGCAGAAAAAATCTGTACATCCAATTCGTCAATCAGCTGAATAGCTGTTTCCATTTTAAAGCCTTTCGCGCTTCCGGCGAACTTACCTTTTGGCTGACGCTCTTTAATCGCAACAGAGTCAATTTGATAATCTTGCATTAGCTTTCTAAAATCAAACTGAAACTTACGCATAACCTCAGTATCATTACCATTTGCTAAAGTAAAGCGTGTTTGTCTGATGTCACGGATATCAAATACATCATTGTCTTTGGTTAAAATACAAAGTAGTACGTCACTACCTGTGATTTCTACACCGCATGTTCTCATGGTCATTCTCTAAATAACTTAATTTGCGCAATTATAGCAAGTAACGTTATGAAAAACAGTTGCTTTAAAAATGAATTTTTATAGCAATAATACTGTGGTCACTGACACTGATATCTTCGATTAATTGTGTCGGTGAAATATGTTTGTCATAACTTTCATAGTCGAGCGTTTTAACCTTAGAAACTTGGCAATCAGGGTTAAAATGCGCTGAGGCGAGAATGTAATCAAGCACATTACCTTTCCCTTGGTAATAATGGCTGAAGGGTTTTGATTTATTCTCATTAAAACAGCGGCTAAACTCAAAGCTGTCTGTTAAACCAACAACGGGTTCGTTATGTTCTATGCAGGGTTCACAACGAGTTGGGTGAAAACCTTGAGTCATGAATGACAATGTCGGACTGGTAAGTACATCATTAAAATCACCCATAACTAATGTTGCACACTGTTTTTCTCGCTGGGTTTTAAGGGCGTCATAATAAACAATCGATGCTTCTAGTGATCGTGAAATTTGTGATTGCATGGTGCCGACTGTCTGGTGTAGCAAATGCAAAAGTGGATCTTCAAGGTTATGTATATTAAGTATGTGCGCCATTGACTGCACTCGTTGTGATTTAAAATGAACCACATAAAAGCAAACTTCACCAAATTCAGGAAGGTCAATTAAACACTTAATAGGTGTGCGATTAAATTTGAACTCGTTTTGATTATTTAAATACTCAAGTAATTCGGGGCAAGGTGCTAGTGCCTCAACTGATTTAAATGGGTATTTACTTGCAATTGCAACCACAGGGTTGAACAATACTTGCGGGTACAACGCATCATGAGATGGGTTATCGACTGTTTTAAAGTAGTCATAGCCAGCTTCTTTACATTGAACTTCTAAGGCATGTTGACTAAACACTTCTTGAAATGCCACCACATCCGGGCTTGATTCACTCAAAAAATTAGCAACAAACAATTGTTTTTGTTGCCACTGAGTTTTGTTATACCGCTCATGCAATTGATAAAACGAGTAGGGGGGCGCGGTATAATTTAATAAGTTAAACGTTGCAAACTTGAAAGAACGCGAGTTTGACATCTTGATTACCTTAAAAGTATTAACTCATTAAGTATGAAATGAGTTAACTAATTGTCAATTTAGTCTTCTAATTACTTGTATTTGAGTACGTGAGCGGCGACAATGGTCGCTTGTATTTGCGAAGACTCAGTAAATACGAGCTTAATTAGCAATGCTTATTCGTAAAAGCGTTGCAGAGTTACTTAAAATTAATTTTAAAATATTACATGTGATGCATTGTAGGCATCACCACTGTATTAAGGATGTATAATGCCAGTTATTACCCTCCCTGACGGCAGTCAGCGTAGTTTTGAAAACCCAGTAAGCACATATGACGTAGCAAGCGATATCGGTCCCGGACTTGCCAAAGCAACCATTGCCGGTCGAGTTAATGGTAGCCGTGTTGATGCATGTGACTTAATCACCGACGATGCGCGATTAGAAATTATCACAGCAAAAGATGATGATGGTTTAGAGATCATCCGTCACTCGTGTGCGCACCTTATTGGTCATGCGGTTAAGCAGCTTTTCCCTGAAGCAAAAATGGCAATCGGTCCGACCATCGATAATGGTTTTTATTACGATATCGATATGGAACATTCTTTAAGCCAAGATGATTTAGATGCTATCGAAAAGCGTATGCTTGAGCTTGCAAAAACAAACTACGACGTTGTTAAAAAGACCGTAAGCTGGCAAGAAGCACGCGATACTTTTGAAGCGCGTGGTGAAACATATAAGATGGAAATCTTAGACGAGAACATTGCAAAAGATGACCGTCCGGGTTTATACCATCACGAAGAATACATCGACATGTGTCGTGGTCCACACGTACCAAATATGAAATTCTGCCAACACTTTAAAATTATGAAAGTGGCAGGTGCCTATTGGCGTGGTGATTCAGAAAACAAAATGCTGCAACGTATCTACGGCACAGCATGGGCAGATAAAAAGCAACTTAAAGCATATTTAAAACGCTTAGAAGAAGCTGAAAAGCGTGACCACCGTCGTATTGGTAAAGCACTTGATTTATGGCACTGGCAAGAAGAAGCTCCAGGTATGGTGTTTTGGCACAATGATGGCTGGAGTATTTACCGTGAACTAGAAGACTTCGTTCGTGAAAAGCTACGTGAGTACGATTACGAAGAAGTAAAAGGCCCGTTAATGATGGACCGTGGTTTATGGGAAAAATCAGGTCATTGGGACAAATACGCAGATGCGATGTTCACAACTGAATCTGAAAAGCGTGAGTATGCAATCAAACCTATGAACTGCCCAGGTCACGTACAAATCTTTAATCAAGGTTTAAAATCATACCGTGATTTACCATTACGTATGGCTGAGTTTGGTTGTTGTCACCGTAACGAACCATCAGGAGCACTTCATGGCTTAATGCGTGTGCGAGGATTTACACAAGATGATGCGCATATCTTCTGTACAGAAGAGCAAATCATGGATGAAGTTTCTGCATGTATTAAAATGGTTTATGACACATACGAAACGTTTGGCTTTGAGAAGATTGTTGTAAAACTTTCTACTCGTCCAGAAAAGCGTATCGGTGAAGACGAAATGTGGGATAAAGCAGAGCTTGCGCTTGCTGAAGCACTTAAAGCAAACGACATTGAGTTTGATTACCTACCAGGTGAAGGTGCATTCTACGGTCCTAAGATTGAATTTACACTTTATGACTGTTTAGATCGTGCTTGGCAATGTGGTACAGTGCAGCTAGACTTTGCATTACCGGGTCGTTTAGGTGCAACTTATGTTTCAGAAAACAATGAACGTCGTACACCTGTAATGATCCACCGTGCTATTTTAGGTTCAATTGAGCGTTTCATCGGTATTTTAACTGAAGAATATGCTGGATTGTTCCCAACATGGCTTGCTCCTAAGCAAGTAGTGATCATGAATATCACGGATAAACAAGCTGATTATGTGCAAGAAATTGTACAAAAATTAAATAAACTTGGAATTAGAGCCGCTGCTGACTTGAGAAATGAGAAGATTGGCTTTAAAATCCGTGAACATACGTTAAAGCGTATTCCTTACTTACTTGTTGTTGGCGATAAAGAAGTTGAACAGCAAGAGGTGGCAGTACGTACTCGCACAGGTGAAGACCTAGGCAAATTTAGTGTTGATGATTTTATCGCAAAAGTAAGCGAAGAAATTAAAAATCGACAATAAATCATGAGCGTGTAGGGCATAACAAACAGCCAACTACACGCTTTTTATTTTATATTCTTGGAGGATCGTACCATTAGAGGCGGCAAGAAAGGGCAACAAACAGCTCAAAAAAATCGTATCAACGAAGATATTACAGCTAAAGAAGTTCGTTTAATTGGCATTGACGGTGAACAAGCTGGCATCGTGTCATTAAAAGAAGCACAAGCTATGGCTGATGATGCGGGTGTAGATCTTGTAGAAATCAGTCCTAATGCTGAGCCACCTGTTTGTAAGGTTATGGACTACGGTAAGTTCATCTTTGAAAAAAGCAAAGAACTAAAAGAACAAAAGAAAAAGCAAAAGCAGATCCAGGTTAAAGAAATCAAATTCCGTCCGGGCACGGATGAAGGTGATTACCAGGTTAAGCTTCGCAACTTACGCAAGTTCTTAGAAGCGGGTGACAAAGCTAAAATTACTATCCGTTTCCGTGGTCGTGAAATGGCTCACCAAGAAATTGGTATTGAATTATTAAACCGTGTTAAAGCTGATTTGGAAGATGTTGCACAAGTAGAGTCTTTCCCAAATCGTGTTGAAGGTCGCCAGATGGTTATGATGATGGCGCCTGTTGCTAAAAAGCAATAAACGCGGTATATTACGCACCGATTTTATTTCAGGTCTGCAAGTAACAGTTTTCTGTTCACCTGAAATAACCGGTTTAAGTAAGGTTGCACTGCTTTTGTAGTGAACCTTCACCGGACTATGGCAGTAAGTTAGGCCTTTAAAGAAGAGCTATTTTATATCTCTCGCCTGCTTGCTAATGTTTAAGCAATACATTTGGAGTTATTGCAATGGCTTATAAGCTAAAAACTCACAGAGGCGCTGCTAAGCGTTTCAAGAAAACTGCTTCTGGCGGTTTCAAGCGTAAACAAGCGCATCTTCGTCACATTCTGACTAAGAAAACTTCTAAGCGTAAATTACACTTACGTCCTAAGATGATGGTTCATAAGAATGACCATGGTCTAGTTTCACGTATGTTACCATTCGCTTAATAGGAGTCTTCAGAAATGGCAAGAGTTAAACGCGGTGTTATCGCACGTGCACGTCACAAAAAAGTTTTAAAGCAAGCTAAAGGTTACTACGGAGCACGTTCACGTGTTTACCGCGTAGCTTTCCAGGCAGTTACTAAAGCGGGTCAATACGCTTACCGTGACCGTCGTGCTAAGAAACGTACTTTCCGTCAACTTTGGATTGCACGTATCAATGCAGCTGCTCGTCAAAACGGTCTTTCATACAGCCGTTTTATCAATGGTCTTAAAAAGACTTCTGTAGAAATCGATCGTAAGATTCTTGCAGATATCGCTGTTTATGACCAAGTTGCATTCGCAGCGCTTGTTGCAAAAGCAAAAGAAGGCCTAGCGGCTTAATTTCGCTTTTCATAAAGTTTAAAAAGGAGCCTAGTGCTCCTTTTTTTGATCTTATTCCAATCCGCTTAATTAAGTAGTCTATTTTGAGGCAATAAAACCTCGTTGATAACAAGGCGAAAATTTCTTTATTTAGTTGTTCTAAATGAGAAATTTTTAACGCAGTTAGCGACAGGTTTAATCCCTCAAAATGATTAAGTATTATTGCGGGTTGGTATTAAATAATATTCATAAGTAACATCGATTCTGCATAGCGTATGTCGTTTGCTCCATTTTTTTGTTGAATCACCGCAGTTTACGCAATCCCTTCAGATTAGTTGTTATAATTTCCACAAAGAATAAGTACCGCACTTGAGAGTGATATGTTTGCGAGTTTAGTGTTTTTATCTGCTGTAGTAACTTTAGACAGCCACTTACCCCCATTGTTACCATGGCAAGGTGACAGTGTGTCTTTGATGCAAGAAAAAGGGCCATTGACCACAGATTTTGAATTAAGTGAAGGCACTTTATCACCAAATTATGCTGACACTATGGCATTTGTTGATCGCCTTGTTGCGGCAAATCCAACACAGTTCAAAGTCACGACTATTGCAAAGAGTAGCTCTGACCGTGCGGTCAAGATGTTAGTGGCGAATGAGCAAGGCTTATTTGATGCGAAACAACTCGTAGCAGATACAAAACCAACCATTTTGATTCAAGCAGGTATTCACAGCGGTGAAATTGATGGCAAAGATGCCATGTTTATGCTTTTACGCGATATTGCGACAGGTAAACGCCGCGATATTTTGAGCAAAGTAAATATTCTGTTTATCCCTATTTTAAACGTTGACGGTCATGAACGTAGAAGCAAATATAACCGTATAAATCAGCGTGGTCCTATAGAAATGGGTTTTCGGACAAATGCTCTAAATTTAAACTTGAATCGAGATTACACAAAGCTTGATACGCCAGAAGTACGTGGCGTGATGAAAGCAATTAATCAATTTAAACCCGATTTATATGTGGATATCCATGTAACCGACGGCGCTGATTATCAATATGATGTGACCTACGGTTACAACCCCGTTTTTTCCAGTGAGTCACCAAGCGTTTCTGAAGCGTTAGATAACCTTTTTAAACCAGTAATAGACGCAAAGCTTGAAAAAGCAGGCCATATTCCAGGTCCGCTAGTTTTCGTTATGGATAAGCGTGAGTTTAAAAAAGGCTTAGCTGGTTGGGTCGCTACTCCGCGTTTTTCAAATGGCTGGGGGGATTTACGTTCACTGCCAACCATCTTAGTTGAAAATCATTCATTAAAACCCTACAAGCAACGTGTTTTAGGTACCTATGTTTTTATTGACGGTACGATTGATGCTTTAGCTGCAAACGATAAAGCGCTTAATGAAGCTGTTAAAAAAGAGCTTGATTTTAAGCCAACGCAATTAGTCGTTGAGCGTGGTTATGCGAAAGAGCCAGATACTATCGAATTTAAAGGTATCGCTTATTCAAGAACAGAAAGTGCATTGTCAGGGCAGCCTGAAGTTAAATATTTAGGTGAAGCTAAAAACTATGACGCATTACCAATTTTTTGGCAAAAAGACGTTAAAAAGACCGTTAATGTTCCTACAGCGTTTTATATTCCGGCTGCATACAGTCAATTGGTTGCAAAGCTTAAACTTCATGGTATCGACGTAACGACATTGAATGAAGCTATTTCTGAACCATTAACGCAAGCAAGCGTTGCTGATTATTCATTTGCAAAAACGCCTTTTGAAGGACGTTTTCGCGTAGAGGCAACATTTGATTACAATACAGTTGAAAATATCGATATAACAGGCTGGTATAAAGTCTCAACGGATCAGTCCTATTCTGAACTGGCAACGCACTTGTTACATCCTGAAGCGCCTGATTCATATTTTGCGTGGGGTGAGTTCAATACTATTTTTCAGCGTACCGAGTATGTGGAAAATTACGCTTTAATGCCGTATGCACGACAAATGTTAAAAGATAAGCCAGCACTAGCTTTAGAGTTTGACAAAAAAATTCGTGAAGATAAAAACTTTGCAAAAGATGCAGATGCTCGTTTGCATTGGCTTTATGAGCGTACACCATTTTATGATCAAGGCTATTTAAAATATCCAATTTTAATGACGTTTGAGCAGTTACAAAAAGGACAATAACATGAAAATCATAACTGTTCCTGTCACTGGTTTTGCCCAAAACTGTCGAATTATTATTTGTAAGCAGACAAATAAAGCAGCTTTAGTTGACCCAGGTGGTGATGCAGAAAAGCTACAAGCTGAACTTGCAGCTTTAAATTGTCAATTAGAGGCAATTTATTTAACACATGGTCATTTAGACCATGTGGGTGCTGCAAAGCAACTCGCAGAGCACTTCAGTGTTGATATCATTGGCCCACATTTAGATGATAAATTTTGGTTTGATGCCTTACCCATGCAAGCACAAATGTTTGGTTTTACGGCGATTTCGCCATTTTATCCAACGAAGTGGCTAAATCATGGTGATACAATCACAGTGGGTGAACTTGAATTATCAGTACGCCATTGCCCAGGGCATACGCCTGGTCATGTTGTTTTTTATCACCAAGGTTCAGAACAAGTGATAGTAGGTGATGTAATTTTCCAAGGCTCTGTTGGTCGTACTGATTTTCCGAAAGGGGATAGTGCGCAATTAATCGAATCAATTAATTCTGAGATCTTATCATTCTCAGATGAGGTTGCTATTTTGCCAGGCCACGGTCCGAATACCACCGTAGGGCATGAGCGAAAAACAAATCCATTTATTAGTGGACGTTTTGGTTAATGCCAACTCGTAATATTTGCTAAATACTTTATTAAATGGATTGGTATAAAATTGCAATTTTTTTGCATAAATAGTAGAAAATAGGCAGACTGATTTTTAAATCAGTTATATAATTTAACCAGTATTTTTACAGAAAAAGAAATAAAATGTCTCTGAACCAAGTAGATCGCCAAATTTTGGCATTATTACAGCAGGATGCTAGCTTATCTACGGCAGAAATTGCCGATAAAGTTGGTTTATCTCAATCTCCATGTTGGCGTCGTATTGCTAAGCTTGAGCAAGATGGCTATATCAAAGGTAAAGTTGCTTTGCTTGACGAGAAAAAGCTTGGCTTTGATATGTTGGTTTACGCCCATGTTCGTTTATCTAACCACGGTAGAACAAATCTAGCTGAATTTGAGCGTTTAATTATGAGCTATGATGAAGTAACTGAGTGCTACAGCATGGCCGGCACTATGGACTTTATGCTTCGAATTATTTCTAAAGGCATAGAGGGTTACGAGCAGTTCGTACGTGATAACTTATTAAACCTTGAATTTGTACAAGAGGTTCACTCGAACGTAACAATGACTTGTGTTAAGCGTAGTACGTCTCTACCTCTTTAGTCTTTTTCTACTACGTTTTATTTTTTCGAAAACGGTTAGTGCTTTTAGGCACTAGCCGTTTTGTTGTTAATAATTGTTAACTTTTGCAGATTTTGCTAGAATTCTGCGCCTTGCCGAAATGCATTCACTATAAAGAGGATCTTAATGTTTAACTTACTCAGCAAAGCGCCAAGCTCTGCTAAAAACGATATTCTATCAGGCCTGACAGTTGCGTTGGCGTTAGTACCAGAAGCGGTTGCGTTTGCTTTTGTTGCTAATGTAGAACCATTAGTTGGTTTATATGCCGCATTTATTGTTGGCTTAATTACGGCTATTTTTGGTGGTCGTCCAGGTATGATTTCTGGTGCTACCGGTGCACTAGCCGTTGTAATGGTAAGTTTAGTATTAGATCATGGCGTAGAGTATTTATTTGCAACCGTCTTATTGATGGGAATACTGCAAGTGCTCGCGGGTATTTTTAAGCTTGGAAAGTTTATTCGAATGGTCCCGCATCCAGTAATGCTGGGCTTTGTAAACGGTCTTGCTATTGTGATTTTCTTAGCCCAACTAGGTCAATTTAAAGTACCCGATGGTATGGGTGGTCAACAGTGGATGGAAGGGCAAGCACTATATATTATGCTTGGTTTAGTAGCGTTAACTATGGCTATCATTCACTTCTTGCCTAAGTTAACCACTGCAGTTCCTTCATCGTTAGCTGCGATTGTAACCGTGACCGCGATTGTGATTGGCTTTGATTTAGAAGCACGTACAGTTCTTGATTTCTTAAAAGGGATGACTGGCAACGAGCAAGCTACTATTGCCGGAGGTTTACCTGAGTTCCATATTCCTATGGTGCCATTTAACCTTGAAACATTAAAAATTATCTTCCCTTATGCGTTAGTTTTAGCGGCAATTGGTTTAATTGAGTCATTATTAACATTAACTTTGATTGATGAAATTACTGAAACTCGTGGCCACAGTAATAAAGAGTGTATTGGTCAAGGTGCAGCAAATATTACCTGTGGTTTCTTCGGAGCAATGGGTGGCTGTGCGATGATTGGTCAATCTATGATCAATATTAATTCGGGTGGTCGCTCACGTTTATCTGGCATTAGTGCAGCATTAATACTGCTAGCATTCATCATTTTTGCAGCCAGTTTAATTGAAATGATCCCACTTGCTGCGCTTGTTGGTGTTATGTTTATGGTTGTTTTAGGTACTTTCGAGTGGGCAAGCTTCAAAATGATGAAGCGTGTGCCTAAGTCTGATGCCTTTGTGATTGTACTTGTATCAGGTGTAACCGTAGTAACAGACCTTGCAATTGCAGTATGTGTGGGTGTCATTGTATCGGCTTTAGTATTTGCCTGGCAGCATGCGAAACACATTTACACGAGTAACTACATCGATGAACAAGGCTCTAAAGTGTATGAGCTTCATGGTCCATTATTCTTTGGCTCGGTTAAGAACTTTGCTGAGTTATTTGATGTTAAAAATGACCCTGATGATGTGATCATTGAATTCAAACACAGCCGTGTAGCTGATCACAGTGCAATTGAAGCAATTGATAGTCTTGCTGATAAATACGCTAAAGCAGGCAAACAATTACACTTGCGTCACTTAAGCCCAGACTGTATTCAGTTATTACATAAAGCACGTGACTTAGTTGAAGTTAATGTAATTGAAGATCCAAACTATAAAGTTGCTTCAGATAAATTAGCTTAAAAATAAAGCGTTTAAAAAGCGAAGGCTCACAAGGTCTTCGCTTTTTTAATGTCTGAATAATGCGGTAAGGCTATAAAAAATTAAGATAGGCGGCAGTGCTTTGTTCTCGTGACTATCGGTATAATAAAAATAATTATGAAAGGTAATCTTATATTTTGAATTGGCAATCATTAGTTGATAATCGACAACGCTTTTTCTGGGTTTTGCAAATTGCAGGCTGGATAGGGTATGCGTTAGTTAATTATATCGGCTCAAAAGTCTTTGAAATGCGTGATATTTACGTATTTGTTATTGTGTTAAACGCCTATGCAGGCTGTTTAATGACAGTACCTTTGCGTTATATGTACCGTAAAGTGTGGAATGCTTCACCTTGGGTATTGATGCTCGTGGTTTTTGGTGCTTCATATGTTACTGGGACACTTTGGGCTGTAGTACAAAAATTCAATTTATGGGAAATCTACCGTCACGGTTACCGCCCAAATGAGTGGTTTTATTACTTTCAGCAAGGTTTAGATTCGGTTTATATCATTCTTTGTTGGAGTGGTTTGTATTTTGGGATTAAGTATTATCAGCTATTGCAAAGTGAGCGTCAAAAAGCTTTAAAAGCAACCACTATGGCTCATGAAGCACAGCTTAAAATGCTGCGTTATCAACTTAACCCACATTTTTTATTTAATACCTTAAATGCAATCTCCACGTTGATTTTGGTAAAAGAGAATAAAGATGCGAATTTAATGGTGTCTAAATTGAGTGATTTCTTGCGTTATACACTTAATACCGACCCCATTAAAAAGGTGCCGTTAGAACAAGAAATTCATGCATTGATGCTGTACCTTGAAATCGAAAAAGTTCGCTTCGATGAGCGCTTGCAAGTAAATGTTGATGTAAGCGAGCAAGCAAAAGAAGCCTTGGTACCAAGCTTAATCCTTCAGCCTATAATCGAAAACTCGATTAAGTATGCGATAGCGCAATTAAATGAAGGCGGTGTGATTGATATTAAAGCACAAGTTTTTGCAAATGAACTATTATTGGAAGTAGGCGATAATGGTCCTGGCACTGAGCTAAAAAATGGTCAACTAGTTAATTCACATGGCGTTGGCATAGCAAATACACAGGACCGCTTAAAAACACTTTATGAGAACAACTACTCGTTTGTTCTCTCTGACAATACGCCAAGTGGGTTAAAAGTTAATCTGCGCGTTCCGTTTGAAAAGGCTGTTAAGAAATGAGCAAAATTAGAACTTTGATCGTTGATGATGAACCGTTAGCAAGAAAAGGCCTAGCTGTTCGACTTTCTGAGTTTGACGATTTAGAAGTCATTCGTTTATGTAGCAATGGTCAGGAAGCAATTGAAGAATGCTTATCAGGCAACATTCAATTGGTTTTCTTAGATATTCAAATGCCAAATATGAACGGTTTTGAAGTTGCAAGAGCACTTAGCGAGAGCGTAAATCCATTACCAGCTATTGTGTTTGTAACAGCTTTTGACCAGTTTGCAGTAAAAGCATTCGAGATTCATGCGTTGGATTATATTCTTAAACCAGTCGATGACAACAGACTAAAACAGGCGGTAGAAAAAGTGCATACCTATTTAAAAACGCAACAAGATAACGCCCATAAGAAAAAACTAGCGAGCTTTGTTGCAGGTATTACAGGCAATAATTGCGAAGAAATTCTAAAGAAGTTAGCAACGGGCGATAGCCTTGCTGATCGTCGTTATCCAGAATCATTAGCTGTAAAAGAGCAGGGCGAAATTGTCCGTGTGCCAGTAATTACAATTCAATGGGTTGATGCAGCAGGCGATTATATGTGCTTACATTGCCAAGATGGACAAACTCACATACTGCGCAAAACAATGAAAGAGCTTGAACAAGAGCTTGATCCGCAATTATTTGTCCGTGTTCATCGCAGTGCAATAGTGAATACAAAGCAAATTAGCAAGCTTGTTACTCAAGTAAGTGGAGAATACCTTTTAGTGTTAGATAACGGTCAAGAATTAAAAGTAAGCCGCAGCTACCGCGACAAAGTTAAAGCAGCACTTGCTAGTTAACTAATTAAATACAAACAAAAAAGGCGCAATCTATTGCGCCTTTTTTAATGAACATTAAAAAGTTTAAACTGTTACAATCTTCATTGTGTTGGTAGCACCAATTGTTTCCATCGCATCACCGTGAGTTAAAATCACAGTATCACCTGCTACAAGAGCACCTTGCTCAACAAGCGTATTTAGTGCGTCACGAACCATACTGTCATCTTCACATTTTGTTGAATCGAAGAATACAGGGTAAACACCACGGTAAAGCGCTGTCTGACCAAGTGTGTTAGCATGACGTGATAGTGAATAAATTGGTAAACCAGAGCTAATACGCGACATTAGTTTAGCTGTGCTACCTGATTCAGTTAGTGTCACAATCGCTTTTACAGAATCTAGGTGGTTAGCTGCATACATAGCAGATAACGCAATTGATTCAGCATTTGATGAAAAACGGCTGTCTAAACGGTGCTTAGAAACGTGAGTTTCTTTTTGTGATTCTGCGCCTAAACAAACACGAGCCATTGTAGCTACTGTTTCTTCAGGGTAGTCACCAGCCGCTGTTTCTGCAGATAACATAACTGCATCAGTGCCATCTAAAACTGCGTTTGCAACATCCATAACCTCAGCACGTGTTGGCATTGGGTTATCGATCATTGATTCCATCATTTGAGTTGCTGTAACCACAGTACGGTTTAGTGAACGCGCACGGCTAATAATTAGCTTTTGTTTACCAACAAGGGCTGCATCACCAATTTCTACACCTAAATCACCACGAGCAACCATAACTGCGTCTGAAGCAAGTACGATATCGTCGATTGCTTCAACGGTTTCAACCGCTTCTGCACGCTCGATTTTTGCAAGTAGTTGTGCGTTTGAGCCTGCAGCTTCTGCCAAAGATCGAACATAACGCATATCATCGCCACTACGCGGAAATGAAACAGCAATATAATCAACACCAATTTCAGTCGCTGTGATTAAATCTTCTTTGTCTTTCTCGGTAAAAGCTGGGGCTGTTAAACCACCACCTAGACGGTTGATACCTTTATTGTTTGAAAGTACGCCACCTACAGTAACAGTCGTGTGAACTAGGTCACCATCAACGCTATCAACAGTTAATTGAATTAAACCGTCGTTTAATAACAATAAATCGCCTGTTTTAACATCGTTAGGTAACTCTTTATAGTCGATACCTACTGCATTAACGTCGCCTTGGCCCTTTTCCATTTTTGCATCAAGGGTAAATTTTGCGCCAACTTCTAGGTTTACTTTGCCGTCTTTAAACGTAGATACACGAATCTTAGGGCCTTGTAAGTCAGCAAGGATAGCAACGTGTTTGCCTAAACGCTTAGCAATGCTGCGTACCGCTTCTGCGCGGTCTTTATGATCTTGTGCAACGCCATGTGAGAAGTTCAAACGAACCACATTTGCACCTGCACGAATAATTTTTTCTAGGTTGTTATCGCGATCAGTTGCCGGTCCAAGGGTCGCAACAATTTTTGTGCGTCTTAGCATCAAATTCTCCTGTGCGCTCAAATATATTAAGCGAATTGATGGTTATCTATTAAAATGTCGTGCTATAAACCTTAATTATAGGCTTATACATAAGCACAATGTAGAACTCATAAGTAAAAAATGATTGTTTTTACTTATGAGAATCTGGCTCTTTGTATGAATTTTAAAGTTTACAAAGTATGAATGACGTTATTATGACACCGGTGTCAGGTAGCGTCAATACACATACCTTTTTAAAGGGTATTATAAAAATCTGGTCCGATGCCTTAGTAATTTTGATATACTGAGCGAAACGTCGCTTCATGATTTCTTAGATTTCTCTCAAGTTGGCTCTCAAGCTCGCATTTTTGGGCTGCTTGGGTATAATGCGCGCGTAATTATTTTGATTAACTAACCAATAGTTGTTACCGAGGAGGACACTAAATGCAAGTTGCATTAGTAGGGTTAGGCGTTATGGGTAAAAATCTTGCCCTCAACCTGATTGAAAAAGGGCTGACTTTAGTAGCTTATGATAAAAACCCAGATGCGGGTGCCGAGTTACTAAGCTGTGCAAAAACACTCGGTTTAGCAGACCGTTTACACATTGTGTCAGATTTAAATGATATGGTAAGACGCTTAGAGCCACCTCGTTCAATTCTACTTTTAGTTCCTGCTGGTGAATTGGTTGATAAAGTATGTACAGAGCTTGCAGAGGCAGGTGTTGACTGTGATGACATTATCGTAGATTGCGGCAACAGTAACTATAAAGATGGTATTAGCCGTAAGCTTAAATATCAAAACAAATTTGAATTTGCCACTATGGGGATTTCTGGTGGTGCTGAGGGCGCACGTCATGGTCCAGCTATGATGGCAAGTGGTTCAGAAGGCGGCTGGGAGCGTGTTGAGCCGTGGTTTGAAAAAGTAGCTGCAAGCTACAAAGGTGAGTCATGCTTTGCGCGAGTAGGCCAATCTGCAAGTGGCCACTTTGTGAAAATGGTACATAACGGTATCGAATATGCGTTAATGCAATTAATCGCTGAAATGTATCAACTACTTCGCTTAGGTACTAATCGTTCACCAAAAGAAGTTGCTGATATTTTCAATGAATGGTCAGAGGGAACTTTAAATAGCTACTTGCTGTCAATCTCTAGCCATATCTTAAGCCTTGAAACAACTGAAGGTGAACCTCTAGTTGATTTAATCGACAATAAGGTTGGCGCTAAAGGCACAGGCCTATGGACTGCACAAAATGCTTTAGAACTGGGTATTGCAGTACCATCATTAGTCGCAGCTGTGCAAGCTCGTCACTTAACAAATACTTGTGATACACATGCAGCTAAAGAAATGACTTACGCTGCTAAATCAACTGACTCAGTTGACTTAGATTTGGATGAGTTAAAAGATGCATTCACACTGGCAAGTTTACTTGCTTATCGTCAAGGCTTAGCACTTATCAAAGGTGCATCACGTGCTCATCAATGGAAAGTTGACCTTTCGAAAACGCTACAAACATGGCGTGCAGGTTGTATCATCCGTGCTGATTACTTAGATAATGTAGCTGATGGTGTAGAGTTTATCGATTCTATGCAGCGTGAATCAGCAGCATTACGAAAAGTAACAGGTGCTGCAGTTGCTTCGGGTCTTGCTTTCCCTGTGTTAACAGCAACGCAAACTTACATCGCGACGTTAACTACACCAAGTAATGGTCATCTTGTACAAGCACAACGTGACTATTTTGGCGAACATGGTATTAAAACGCATAGTGGTGAGATATGCCATTTAACAGACTTAGTTGAGATTGACGAAAAAGTTCGTTAATTATCAAAAAGCGTAAAAAAGGCACCAATTGGTGCCTTTTTTGTATTTGATGATTTTATTTTAACGGCTTAACTCACCACGTAAGTTGTCTTGCATCAAGTGACGAATAGTTTCAACCTCGAGCTTTTGGCTGAATAAGTAATGTAATTTAGTCAAACAGGCTTCTAATGTCATATCGTAGCCACTGATGACACCACAATTTAATAATGCATTACCTGTTGCATAACCACCCATATTTACTTGGCCTTTTAAACACTGTGTTAAATTAACTATTACCATACCGCGTTTACTTGCGTCATTAAGTATATCTAAAAACGCTGGATCTTGTGGGGCATTGCCCACACCAAAACTTAATAAAACAAGTGCTTTAATGTCGTCATTAACTAAACTTTTCACGACTTTTGGACTGATCCCGGGATATAGATAAAGCACACCAATTGGCTGAGGTGTGATATTTGATACCTGTAGTTCATTATCTACGTATGGGCTAAGTTGACCTTTGATCAGTTGAATATTGATTCCTGAAAGTGCTAGTGGTTCAAGATTAGGTGAAGCAAATGCATCAAAGCCATCGGCATGCGCTTTTGTAGCACGGTTACCACGAAACAATTGGTTATTGAAAAATAGGCTTACTTCTGCAATAGGGTAATTAGCTGCTAAGTACATCGCATTTAGTAAGTTCACTTGGCCATCAGAACGCAGTTGAGAGAGCGGTATTTGCGAGCCAGTCACAATTACAGGTTTCGTTAAGTTTTCGAACATAAAAGACAGGGCCGAAGCTGTGTATGCCATGGTATCGGTACCATGTAGCACTACAAAACCATCATAGTCTTGGTATTTACTTTTGATATCGTCAGCGATTAATTGCCAGTGGGCAGGGGACATATCAGAAGAATCAATAAGCGGGCAATATTCGTGAATATCAAACAAAGGCATTTCATCACGATTAAACTCTGCATTATTGACCACTGTTTCTGTTAAAAAACCTTCTGCCGGAACATAGCCTCGGCTCGATTTTTTCATACCAATAGTACCACCTGTATAGGCGATATATATACGTTTACGTTTCATAAAAAAAGCCCAGTTAAACAACTGGGCTTAGTATACCTAAAATTGCTTTGCTAAGTAACTTATTGAATTACGTTACATACTAAACAACGAGCGTAAACGCCTTGAGGATCGTTATAATCTTTTAGGTTATCAATTTCACTACTTAACTGATTTATTAGGCTTTGTAAGTTAGCTTGCGTAGCCAATACTGATGTAGATGAATCAGTTTTAGCAAAGAAACTCTGAATAGCCGCTGTGCCTAAGATATCTTGTAGCATCTGCTCTTGTGGTGTTAATGACTGTTTGATGGTTTTAACATCATAATGCTTAAGCTTAGCAAGCTCAGCTGCTGCTTTAATTGCATCTTGTTTATCACCTAACTTATCAACTAAACCAAGGTCTTTTGCTTGAGTTGCAATCCATACACGGCCTTGGGCAATTTTATCAACTTGTTCAGGGGTCATGTTACGTGCTTCAGCCACCACATTTAGAAAGCGTTTGTATGCATTTTCAACGCTCATTTGAATGATATCTGACATTTTCTCATCAAGAGGGCGAGCTATAGAAAAACCAGCAAGGTCCGTTGTTGCAACGCCGTCTGAATAAATACCCAATTCAGCCATGGTGTTTTCAAAAGTCATGAAAGTACCGAATACACCGATTGAACCTGTGATTGTGCTAGGAGCAGCCCAAATTTCATTGGCTGCTGATGCAATCCAGTACCCACCTGATGCTGCCACTGAGCTCATTGATGCAATTACTGGTTTACCTGCTGCTTTTAGAGCTAATACTTCAGCGCGGATCACTTCAGAGGCGAACATGCTACCACCACCTGAGTCAATACGAAGTACAACAGCTTTTACTTTGTCATCTAGGCGTGCTTTACGAAGTAGGGCAGCTGTCGAATCACCGCCAATTTCACCGGCTTTGCGCTCGCCATCTACAATCGTTCCTTTAGCAACAACAACGGCAACTTTTTCAGTGATTGGGTTATCGAACTCAACGGGTGGTTTTACAAGTGATAAATACTCACGAAAGCTAACCTGTTTAAAAGTTTTACCCGTTTCTTCTGCACCCACTAACTCAATAAGTTGCTGGCGAATTTGTTGTGATGTTTTTAAAGAATCAACCCATTGATTATTTAACGCATACTGACCTGAGTTACCGTCAACTGCTTGCATTTTTGTTAGATATACTTCCATATCCTCATCAAAATTGCTTTCATCGAATGGACGACTCGCTGCAACATCAGTTTTATACTCGTTCCAAAGAGCTGTTAACCAGACACGGTTAGCTTCTTTTGCTGCATCTGACATGTCATTACGAATAAACGGTTCTACAGCTGATTTATAAGTACCAACACGGAAAATATGTTGAGTTACTTTTAATTTCTCAAGGGCATCTTTGAAGTAAAGCGGGAACATGCCGTAACCTTCAATGCTAACACCGCCATATGGGTGCATTGATACTTCATTAGCATGGGCAGCAATATAATATTGTGCTTGTGTGTAGTAGTAACCTGTAGCAATAACTTGTTTTCCAGCAGCTTTAAATGCATCAATTGCTTTGGTTATCTGTTTTAGCTTATTGATGTGCGCGCTAGGCATTTTTTGCAGGTCAAGTAGCATTACAGTGATGCGATCATCTTTGGTCGCTTCGTTGATCACTTCAACAACATCATCAAGAAGGATCTCTGATGGTGCTTCTTTGCCCATTGTTGCATCGTTGATAGCTGCTTCTACAGGATCAACATAGGTTTTTTCTTCAACAATTGGGCCGTTTAAGTTTAGGCGTAGCACGGTTCCATCTGCTACCTTTACTTGGTCTTCTTCACCAGTGATGGCAACAAAGAAGAAAATTACTAGTAATAAAAATAATATGTTTAGGACCAAACGGCGGGAAAAATTAATCCCGGTCCAAATGCCTTTAAATATCTTTGCTAGCAAAATAAATCCTTAATTCAGTACAGCTTAGTAGTGAACTTATCTTAGCTTAGAATAACTTTAAAATTAACTGTTAAATAGTAACAGAGTGTTTAAAACCACAATTTGCTACAGATTAATTAATAGCGAAAAGTTGATTATTCTAAGTTATTGCCGCAGAATCTATTTCTAATAGAGGTTCGACCAGTTAACGGGGCACACAATGTTAGAACAAAAATTACAATTACCGCATACCGAACTTCGTAATCGTTTGGTTATGGGCTCAATGCACACTGGCTTAGAAGAAGGCTGGCATAACCGTAAACGCTTACGTGCATTTTACGAAGCACGTGCCAAAGGTGGCACGGGTTTGATAATTACAGGGGGCTATAGCCCTAATTTACGCGGTAAGCTCTCACCATTCGCATCAACATTTAATTCATTTTATGATGTGATTAAACACAAAGCTTATACAGAAGCCGTACATCAACATGGCGGTAAAATTTGCTTACAATTATTGCATGCAGGTCGCTACGCATATCATCCATTTAATCAAGCGCCAAGTGCAATTCAAGCTCCTATTAATCCTTATAAACCTAAAGAGATGTCGTTAGGGTCAATTAAAAAGACCATAAAAGACTTTGCACATTCAGCAAAACTAGCTGAAAAAGCAGGCTATGATGGTGTTGAAATCATGGGTTCTGAAGGTTATTTAATTAATGAGTTTATGGCTAACCACACCAATAAAAGAACAGACAAGTATGGTGGTAGTTTAGAAAATCGAATGCGCTTAGCTTTGGATATAGTTAAAGCGGTGCGCGCTAAAGTGAGTCAAAAATTCATTATAGTATTTCGCTTGTCAGTGATGGATTTAATTCCTAATGGATCAACGCCCGATGAAGTAAAACAACAGGCTTTAGCTCTTGAACAAGCAGGTGTCGATATTTTTAATACCGGTATAGGTTGGCATGAAGCCCGTGTACCAACCATCGCAAGTATGGTACCACCGGGGGCATTTAAAGAAGCATCAAAACGCTTAAAAGATACGGTATCAGTGCCTGTTATCGCGGTTAACCGCATTAATACACCAGAAATTGCTAATGGTATTTTAGCGGCGGGTGAGTCAGATTTAATTTCGATGGCACGTCCTTTATTAGCGGACCCTGATTTTTTCAATAAGTACGTTAATAATAAAGCTGAGCAAATCAATATTTGTATCGGTTGTAATCAGGGCTGTTTAGACCATGTGTTTAAAAACAAACGTGCAACTTGTTTGGTTAATCCACAAGCGGCTTTTGAATTAGATTACAGTTTAGAAAAAGCAAAATTTTCACGATTAGTCCTGGTTGTTGGTGCAGGCCCCGCTGGCCTTGCTGCAAGTTGTTACCTAGCAGAGAAAGGTCACAAGGTGACCTTAATTGAACGTAAAGAGCAAATGGGTGGTCAGTTTAACTTAGCAATGCAAGTGCCAGGTAAAGAAGACTTTAACCATACACTCAATTATTTCACTAATGAATTAAAGCGGTTGAATGTAGATTTGCAGCTTGGTACTGACTTTACTGATGATATGCTTAATCAATACGATGATGTGGTGTTTGCAACGGGCGTACGTCCGCGTGAAGCCAAAATCGAATGTGGAGATGGGAAACGCGTATTTGCTTATGATGAAGTTATTCGTGGTGAAGTCGAACTTGGTGAGAAAATTGCTATTCTTGGTGCCGGAGGTATAGGCTTTGATATGGTTGCCTTTTTAAGTGAGCATAAAGGGCAAACTATAGAGCAGTTCAAAACTCAATGGGGCATTGAATGTGAAGCTGCACCTGATAAAGACAACCGCCAAATATACATGCTTAAGCGCAGTGCAGGGCGTTTTGGTAGTGAGCTTGGTAAAACGACAGGTTGGATCCATCGTCAAGTTGCTAAACAGCACGATGTAAAACAAATTGCTGAGTGTCAGTACATAAGCTTTGATGAAAAAGGTTTAAAAATTACTGTTAAAGGTGAAGAACAAATCTTAGATGTAGATACCGTGATTGCTTGTATTGGTCAGGTTTCAAATACTGAAACTTTTGAAAAAGAAACTGAAAACGCCAAAGTACACGTAATTGGAGGAGCCAAGCTTGCTGCAGCCATTGATGCAAAACGTGCAATTTTTGAAGCATTACAAGTTGCTCGTAAAATATAATTGAAAGTAAACTAGAAAACTCGCGGTCTGTGTGATTAATAAAATTAGTCACGAGACCGCTATGTTGAACACACATCTTCGACCTTTATACAACCGCATCTTAAACAACTTTCAGTTTTTAGATGGACTACCCAGCCTTTTAATTCGCTTAATTTTAGCTCCAGTGATGATAATTGCAGGTTTTAATAAACTTGCCTTAAGTGGTGATGTCACTCACTTCCACCAATACTTTTTAGCATCCAATGATATTGTTGCATGGTTTGGCAATAACGAATGGGGCTTAGGCCTGCCAATGCCCTCCGTACTAGCATTTTTAGCGGCATGGACAGAATTTTTAGGGGGGATATTTCTTTTATTAGGTTTATTTACCCGCTTAACCGCAATTCCTTTGATGATCACTATGGTTGTTGCAGCGACTACAGTACACGCTAGTAATGGCTGGTTTGCTGTAACCCCCACAGATGCAAGCACTAGCCCAGCAAGAGTTCTCAATTGGCTTTCAATACCAGGTAGTGAAGCCAGTTTGGTTAATTCAGATGAAGCAAGTGAGAGATTGACTAAAATGCGCGAGTTGCTAGAGACTCATGGTTATACAGAATACCTTTATGAAAAAGGGAAACCTGTGATCTTAAATAATGGGATTGAATTTTCCGCAATTTACTTTGTTATGCTGTTAAGTTTATTTTTTGTAGGTGGCGGTCGTTACGTTAGTTTAGATTATTGGTTAACTAGAAAAGTACCGAATAGCTTTATTGCTAATAAAGATAAATGATAAGCTAGAGTTATATTGCCTCTACTTGATAGGGGCCTTGTCTTAAGCTTTTACGGAACATTCATGGACGCTTTAACGCTATTACAAACTCGACAATCAGACCCTCGCCTTGTAGCACCAGGGCCTACGGCAGAACAACTTGAAATTATTAAGCGCGCAGCTATCAAAGTACCAGATCATGGCTGTATTGCTCCTTGGCGGTTTATTGTTGTAGAGGGGGATGCTCGGAATAAATTGGGTGAAATCTATCACCAAGCTGCTGTTGCTGAAAAACAGGATCAAAGAACGATTGATCGAGCAAAAGAATTACCGCTGCGTTCACCTATGATGATAATTGCTATTGCAGATGTAGCAGAAAACCCAAAAGTGCCTCGGATTGAGCAAGTGCAAAGTGCAGGATGTAGTGTTCTTGCAATGCAACAAGCTGCGTTTGCACAAGGTTTAGGAGGTATTTGGCGCACAGGCTATTTTGCACAGAGTCCAGCAGTGAAAGCAGCACTTGGCTGTAAAGAAGAAGATGAAATTGTTGGTTACCTATATTTGGGCACGCCAGAAGTAGATATCAAAAAGCCAATTAGACACAAGCCAGAGACGTTTTTTGAGAATTTATAAATAGTAGGAACTTTTATACAGTTAAGCAGTCAGACACTATTAAGCTTACTTATGTTAGTTTTTTCAGATTTAGCTTAGCTGTAAGAAGCGCACGGATGCAAAAAACGAAATAATTCTTCTTCAGTGTGTTTTTTAATCGGTTATTTTTTGTTAACGTATGGATGGTCTTAAAAAAATAACGATAAAGAAGACGAGAACAATGGGAAACTTATTTTTACGTGAAAAAGAAAATTGGTTCGCTTGGTCAATTTGGGGCATAATTGGTGCTGTAGTCACTTTCTTTGTTGCTATGGCGACTAATCAACCTCATTATCTAGGCTTGTCTGCAGTAGTTGTATTACTCTTCCTTACATGGTGGATGCAAAGCACTAAACGTTTCGATTTTGGTCGCGCCTTTAAAATATGTTGTTATGTTTTAACGCTCACTTGTTTACCGGCATTCGTGTTAGTCATCATACCTAGTTATAACCTCAATAAAATTGATGTGATTGTTCAAGGCTCTGGCTTTGCACTTGTCAGCCTAATTGTTTGTCTGGTGTGTTCTTTAATTGCAAAACGCCCGAAGCAGTATTATTGATAGTTATAGATTTTAGTTTTTTAAAGTTTTTTACAATTAAGGCTTTACAACGTACGCAGTAAACACTATTATGCGCGCCGTACGGAGAGATGGCAGAGTGGTCGAATGCACCGGTCTTGAAAACCGGCAGGGGTTTGTAGCCCCTCTAGGGTTCAAATCCCTATCTCTCCACCATTATTTAGAAAAACCGCCTACAGGGCGGTTTTTTGCTATCTGGAGATAAGTAATGTCAACAAGCGAGTCTTCTTTTACACCAATACGTTTTGTAAAACATGTTTTACTTTGGTGTATCTTTTCTTATTTTTATCACAGCGGAATCAACGTACTCGTTGCCATGGCCCATGATGCACAACCTGATTACGGATTATTATCTTCAATAGCTTATGGAATAGGCTTTAATGTATTAGTTGGTCATCTCATTGGTAAATACGACAAACACTGGCCTACTATCGCAGCCTTTGTAATTTCTTCGATAGGGCTTATTGTTTTGCCTTTAATCATGTTAGGCAAAGAGGGCTTAATGAGTGGCTTTTTTATTGCATCGATGATCGCCACTTTACCAGTTGCGACTTTCGTTATTGATAAAATAAAGCTGCGAATTAGTGCAAACACTGAGCAAACGCAGTAAAACTAGGCGATATTCGTTGTTTTTTTATGTTAGTATGACCACGTCTTTTAACTAAATAAACGTGAATTAAAACATGTCAGATAATTTTACAACAGACGCTGAAAAAGCAAGTTACGGTATTGGTTTACAAATGGGTGAGCAATTAAAGGCGAATCCATTTGAAGGTTTAAACTTAAACTCTGTATTTGAAGGTATGAAAGACGCATACACTGGTAACGATTTCCAAGTTGAAATCCCAGCAATTCAAGCAGCATTTGAGAAAATCAACGCTGAGATCCAAGCTCGTCGTGAAGAAGAAGCTAAAGTTCTTGCAGCTGAAGGTATTGCATTCTTAGAAGAAAATGCAAAACGTCCTGAAGTAACAGTAACTGAGTCAGGTCTTCAATATGAAGTACTTACTGCAGGCGACGGTGAAAAGCCAACTGCAGATTCAACTATCCGTGCACATTACCACGGTACACTAATCAATGGTACAGTATTTGATAGCTCATATGAGCGTGGTCAACCAGCTGAGTTCCCTGTGGGCGGTGTAATCAAAGGTTGGACTGAAGCGGTACAAATGATGGGTACTGGTTCTAAGTGGCGTTTATACGTACCACACGAACTTGCTTACGGTGAGCGCGGTGCTGGTGCGGCAATCGCTCCTTTCTCAACGCTAATCTTTGACGTTGAGCTATTAGATATCATCTAATTGATTTCTAATACTACTCGTAATAATACTTGGTCATTTTAAGGGTTAAATCTATCGCTAACTGCGTTAAAATTTCTCATTTAGAACAACTAAATAATGATTTTTTGCCTGTTATCAACGATGTTTTTATTGCCTCAAAATAGATTACTTAATTAAACGAGTTGCTATTCAGACATAAAAAAACCTGCTTCTAAGCAGGTTTTTTTATGTCTGAATTTAATACTCAATTAGCTATTTGATTCAGCGAATTCTTTACACGCAGCAGTGTCTTCACATTCACCGTATAGGTAAAGAGAGTGGTTTGTTAGTTTGATGCCATTCTCTTTGGCGATCTCTTCTTGACGACGTTCGATAGTGTCGTCTTCAAACTCAACAACCTTACCACATTTAAGGCAAACTAAATGATCATGGTGAGTGCTACCCGATAATTCAAATACTGATTTTCCGCCTTCGAAGTGGTGGCGAGATACAATACCTGCATCATCAAATTGATTTAGAACACGGTAGACAGTTGCAAGACCAATCTCTTCGCCTTTGTCTAAAAGAATTTTATAGACATCTTCAGCGCTGATGTGTTGGTTGTCTGGAGATTGTAAAATCTCTAAAATTTTAATACGAGGCAGTGTTACTTTTAACCCTGCTTTTTTTAATTCCAAGTTGTGATCAGTCATTCAATCTGTCTCAATTTTATTTAGTTTTACTAGGCATCATTAAGATGCACACGACACATTAGCAACTGTTAGAATAACGTGCCTAGTTACTAAGTGCAAAGAACAATTCGTCTTGTTGCAGTTTTTTTGAACAAAAATGAACTGGTTGTGCATCTTTACATCAGCTAGTAAATGCGAGTAGTACTTGTTATTAATCAGCAAGTTCTGCTAAACACATTTCTTCATAAACCTGAGCACACCAGTCTTTAACACGCTTTTCTGTAAGTTCTGGTTGACGGTCTTCATCAATACCTAAGCCAACAAAATTGCTGTCATCTATAAGAGCTTTTGATGCTTCAAAGTCATAACCTTCTGTAGACCAATGACCAACAACGATTGCACCACGCTCAGTTACGATATCGTTGATCATACCCATTGCATCTAAGAAGTATTCAGCATAGTCTTCTTGGTCACCGCAGCCGAAGATAGCTACTAGTTTACCTTCAAAGTCAACTTCTTCTAATTCAGGGAAGAAGTCATCCCAGTCACATTGAGCTTCACCGTAGTACCAAGTTGGAATACCGAATAACAATAAATCGAATTCAGCAATCTCTTCTTTTGAACTTTTTGCAATGTCATGAACTGCAACTAGCTTTTTACCTAATTCCTTTTGAATCATTTTAGCTACGTGTTCAGTATTGCCTGTGTCACTTCCGAAAAAAATACCTACGCTTGACATGGATTTAAAACCTTCTATCTATCAATAGCCAATCTTTCTTGTAAAATTGTTTCAATCAACGCGCTACGGCTAATATTCTGCGCATCTGCCATATCGCTTAATGCTTGATATAACTGTGATGAAACCTTAAATTCTACACGCTTTAAACCACGTGCTTTATCTCGCTTTATTTGATTACGTTTATTTACTTTTAATTGCATGTCACGAGGTAGGGGATTCGTTTTAGGTCTACCTGGACGTTTTTCGTATTCAAATAAATCGGGTGTTGTTCTATCTGTTTCTGACTTTGCCATGTCTAGCCCACACCTGCGCCTTGCCAGAAGACTTGAATAAGCCCTTTCGCTATAAACCCAGAACAGCCTAAAAATAGCACTAACCAAACGATGTATCGGCCAAATCGTGGTACATCACCTTTTTTAAGGACATCTTGAATTGCCATTCCAATAAAAAAGAAAATACCAGCTAAGCCAAAATACAACCCTAAGGTATCAAATTCGTTAATTAACTGACTGACCATCAACGTATAAACCTTTAAATTAAACGGCGCGTACTATAGCACAAAAATTTGTAATAATTTAGTGCGCACGATCAAAAACAGCGAATTTTATCAGCGCAATTATTGTGCTAAAAAATCACTGATTGCTTTATTAACGGCAAGTGGTTTTTGCGCATGTAGCCAATGACCTGCACCATGAATAATTTTTGCTTTAGCATTAGGAAATAAAGCCATAATTGCGGGTCGATGCTCAGCTAAAATGTAATCTGAATCATTACCTTTGATGAACAAAGTATCACATAAACAAGAATCATTTTCACCAACTCGCGCTAAAATATTTTCATACTGCTGATATAAAACCGCTAAATTAAAGCGCCATTGGTATTTGCCTTCGTCATTCTTAGCAAAACTTTTCAATAAAAACTGACGGACACCCATCTCATCAATGTGTTTTGCAAGAATCTCATCAGCGGTTTTTCTATCAGTTACATTTGACTCTGCCACCTCATTGAGGCCTGAAAAAATAGCGCTATGACGGGGGGCATTGGCAACAGGAGAAATGTCTAACACCACAAGTTTATCGATGAGCGACGGATGATTAAGTGCTAATTGCATGGCAACTTTACCACCCATTGAATGCCCAATGATGTGAGCCTTACTTATATTTAAATGTTTTAGTAATTCACTAACATCATTAGCCATTGCGTGATAATTCATTGTATCACTGTGAAAAGATCTACCGTGGTTACGTAAATCAATATTGGTAACCCGGTAATTTTCAGCTAAGGCTTTTGCAATTACATTGAGGTTTTCAAGCGAGCCAAACAAACCATGGATCAATACAACGTCTGAACCTTGACCCAATTGTTGGTAGTTTAATAGCATTTTCAACTCCTAATTTTAATGGCAGTATTTTGCCTAGTGAAATTACAAAATGCAAAACATAGAGAATTGCTGCGAGCTTAGGTATAATCATTGAGAACTTTTAAAATGTGACCCGTAAAGACAGGAATAACATGAAAAAAATCGACATAGACGACGAGTTATATCAATACATTGCAAGCAACACGCAAAGTATTGGTGAAAGTGCATCAACCATTTTACGTCGTTTATTAAACCTCTCTGATGGCGCCAATGCCCCAGTTGAAACAACTACTAAAACTGAACAAGAACACCCAGTTGTTGAAGTAAAAGAAGAAGCAAAACAAGAATCAAGTCTCGAACCAAGCGACGAAAATGTTGACGAGGCTGCTGAAACTGTCACAGCATCGACACAAGTGAAAGGTAATGTGTTTAATGTATTAAACAAAGAAGAGCTAGCAATGCAAAAAGGTGTTGTTGGTCGATTCTTATTTATACTTGCTGCTTTATACAGAACGCATAAGAAAGATTTTGCTAACGTACTTGAAATTAAAGGCCGTGACCGTGTTTATTTTGCTACAAGCAAAGAAGCACTTCTTGAAAGCGGTAGCAGCATGAATCCAAAAAATATCACTGATACTGAGTATTGGGTGATGACAAATTCAAATACAACCAGAAAAAAAATGATGCTTCACGAAGTGGCACTGTGCTTAGGCTATAGCGCGGATGAAGCAGAAAAAATTCGTGATTACTTATAATCCATAAGGAAATAATATGGCGATTCATCCTGATGCAGGTAAACCTGCACCGCAATCAAGCTTAGTGAATGTACCAAAACTGATCTCGGCTTATTACTTAAATGAACCTGATCTGGAACAAAACCCAGAGCACTGTGTTGCTTTTGGTACTTCTGGCCATCGTGGTTGTTCGTTCGATGTAAAATTTAATGAATCGCATATTTTAGCGATCACACAAGCAATTTGTGATTACCGTAAAGAAAATAACATTTTTGGCCCACTATTCCTTGGTAAAGATACCCATGCATTGAGTGAAGCCGCTTTTAACTCTGCAATTGAAGTACTTGTTGCAAACGAAGTACAAGTCATCGCACAAGAAAATGATGATTACACACCAACTCCTGTAATCAGTCATGCTGTTGTTTGTCATAATAAAGAAAACCCAAATGAATTAGCAGATGGGATTGTTGTAACACCTTCACATAACCCGCCAGAAGACGGTGGCTTTAAATACAACCCACCAAACGGTGGCCCTGCTGACACTGATGTGACTAAATGGATTGAAGACAGAGCGAATCAATTACTTTTAGAAGATTTAGTTGAAGTAGAGTTATTCCCTTATGCTAAAGCATCACGCTCGGGCTTTATTAAGTACCAAGATTTAATTACACCATACGTAGATGATTTAGTTAACATCGTTAATTTAAAAGCAATCAGCGATGCAAAAATCAAAATAGGTGTGGATCCTTTAGGTGGTTCAGGTATCAATTTTTGGCCTGTAATTGCAGAAAAATATAATTTAGACATAACGGTCGTAAATAAGTCTGTTGATCCAACGTTCTCGTTCATGCCTTTAGATAAAGATGGCAAAATTCGTATGGATTGTTCATCTCCTTATGCAATGACTAACCTTATTGCGCTAAAAGATGACTATGATATCGGTATTGGAAATGACCCAGATTATGACCGTCACGGTATAGTGACACCTGATGGTTTAATGAACCCAAATCACTTTTTAGCAGTTGCAATTGACTATTTATTAAATAACCGTAACTGGTCAAAAGATGTTGCTATTGGCAAAACCCTAGTATCTAGCGGCATGATTGATAAAGTGGTTACTCGAAATAACCGTGCAGTAAAAGAAGTACCTGTAGGCTTTAAATGGTTTGTTGAAGGTCTAAGCAAAGGTACTCTCGCTTTTGGTGGTGAAGAAAGTGCAGGGGCGTCTTTTTTACGCTTCGATGGTACCGTGTGGAACACTGATAAAGATGGCTTTATTTTAGGCTTACTAGCTGCTGAGATTTTAGCGGTAACGGGTAAAACACCGTCACAGCTTTATAAAGAGCTTGAACAAGAGTTCGGTGCACCTATTTACAAGCGTATTGATGCTCCCGCTGATGCGCAGCAAAAATCACGTTTAAAAGCGTTATCAGCAGACGATGTAAAAGCAAACACGTTAGCAGGCGATACAATTACACAGAAGCTAACCCATGCACCGGGTAATAATGCGGCTATTGGTGGTTTGAAGGTTGTTACCGAAAACGGTTGGTTCGCTGCTCGTCCATCGGGCACTGAAGACATTTATAAAATTTACCTTGAATCATTCAAAGGTGAAGAGCATCTAGCATTATTAGAAAAAGAAGCGAAAAAGCTGGTTGATTCAGTAATTAGCTAAATTCTTTTTTACCCTTTAAAACGGCTGAGATTCTCAGCCGTTTTTGTATTCTACTCTCACGTATTTTTAGGATAGAACTATGAGCTATTCAACTCCTTCATATCTCCAAAAATTAAAAAGTACTGGCGACTTTTTAACACTAACCCGAAACAATGAATTTTCACTAGATTCTTGTGCTTTTAACCTTGAAAACGGCACTGATGTCACAGTTCACGATACTGGCATCATAGAGTTTCAACCAAAAGAGCAAACAAACAAAGATATTGTACTTTCGAGTGCGGTGCACGGTAACGAAACAGCACCAATTGAAATCTGTGACCAATTAATCAAGGCAATCATTACACAAGAACTTGTACTTAAACAGCGTGTATTGTTTATTTTTGGTAATCCAAAATCGATAAATATCGGTAAACGCTTTGTTGATGAAAACTTAAATCGTTTATTTAATGGTCATCACACTGTTGAGGGGGTTGATTCAAATCCTGAGCGAGTTCGTGCAAAGCTACTTGAAGATGTAGTTTCTGATTTCTTTGCAAGAGGCAACCAAGGTAGTGAACGTTTTCATTATGACCTGCATACTGCAATTCGAGGCTCTAAAAATGAAAAGTTCGCTGTGTATCCATTCTTACATGGTAAACCGTGGAAAAAATCACAGCTGCAATTCTTACTTAGCTGTGGTGTAAACACTGTATTAATGATGAAATCAGCGGCAACAACTTTTAGCTACTACTCATCGTTTGTACATGGTGCTGATTCATTTACCGTAGAGCTTGGTCAAGTAAAGCCATTTGGCGAAAATGATATGTCACGATTTGAGAAAACCAAACAAACATTAATTGCATTAATTAGTCAGGAAACTGTTAATTACAAAGAATTTAATGCAGGGGATTTTGAGTTGTTTTCAGTTTATAGAACAATAAACCGTACTTGCGAAGATTTTAGTTTCCCATTTGCTGATGATGTCGAAAATTTCACCGGTTTTGCAAAGGGGGATTTATTAGCAACTGATGGTCAGACCAGATATGAAGCGGAAGTGGACGGCGAAGCTATTATCTTCCCAAATGCTGATGTAGCCTTAGGTCAACGTGCTTTACTTACAGTTGTCCCAATGCAAGTTGATAGCAACTTTATTTAAAATCTCTGCATTATCACCCACCGATTTTTGGTTAACTATATGACAATAAAGAATTTATTTCGTTGTATAGTTAACTTTCCATGCGTTTTTAGCCATTTATCACCTATTCGTCTATGATTAGTTGAATAACAACTTACGTTAACGTAAAGTGACGGCAGTTTAATTTAATTAGATTGAATATTACGCAAACTTTATCCTTACAGCTCATGCTGATAAAAATAGTAATAAGGGCAGTGGCGTAGGTTTCTGACAACGAAAGAAGGTAGGTTATGAGTAATCCAAATAACGTATCGCTAAACATTAATCATGAACTGTCATTTATTGATGGTCACGCATTAACGATCCCTACATTAAGCATTCTTAATGAGGAAGGCGACATCCACGAAGGTGCAACCGCACCCGATATCGACAAAGCAACAGCAATCCGTTTATACGAGACAATGCGTTTTATTAGAGCGCTTGATGAGCGTATGCAAGCAGCACAGCGTCAAGGTCGAGTTAGCTTTTACATGCAATGTTTAGGTGAAGAGGCTGCTGTAACGGCATCGGCTGCAGCGCTTGACCAAAATGACATGATCATGGCCCAGTACCGTGAACAAGCCGCTTTACGCTATCGTGGTTTTAGCCTAGACCAATTCATGAACCAAATGTTTTCAAACGAAAAAGATTTGGGTAAAGGTCGCCAAATGCCAATTCACTACGGCTCACGCGAACTCAACTATATGACCATTTCATCTCCGCTTGGTACGCAAATTCCGCAAGCAACAGGTTATGCGTATGGTCAAAAAGTTCGTCACATTGATGCCCAAACAGGTGAGTTGAACAGTACGATTGATAACATCACCATTTGTTATTTTGGCGAAGGTGCGGCATCTGAAGGTGATTTTCATGCTGGTTTAAATATGGCTGCAGTTCATGAAGCACCGGTTATCTTCTTTGCACGTAATAATGGCTATGCGATATCAACACCTGCAGATGAACAATTTAAAGGTGATGGTATTGCATCACGCGGTGTTGGCTATGGCATTAAAACAATTCGTGTTGACGGTGCTGATGCGCTTGCAGTTTATGCTGCAACGAAAAAAGCCCGTGAAATTGCTACTACCAAAGGTGAACCAGTTTTAATTGAATCGATTGCCTATCGTTTAGGTGCTCACTCAACCAGTGACGATCCTAGCGGCTACCGTACAAAAGACGAAGAAGCAAAACATAAAGGCTGTCCAATTGAGCGTTTCCGTAAGTGGTTATTAAAACAAGGTTGGTTAGACGAAGCGCAAGACGCAAAAGATAAAGAAACAATTCGTGAAGAAATCTTAGCTGCTCTTAAACGCGCTGAAAAAGTTGCAAAACCAGCATTAGAAGATCTTATTTCTGATGTTTATGATAAGCCAATTCCAACACTGCAAAAACAATACGAAGAATTAAAAGAGCACATTTTGCAGCATCCTGATGCTTATCCAACAACTGCAGGGAGATTAAAGTAATGGCTAAAATGAACATGCTTCATGCAATTAACTCTGCCCTTGATATCACCATGGCAGAGCATCCAAATGCATGTATTTTTGGTGAAGACGTTGGCTATTTTGGTGGTGTATTCCGTGCAACATCTGGCTTACAAGAAAAATATGGTAAGCACCGTGTGTTTAATACACCATTAACTGAGCAAGGTATTTTAGGTTTTGCTAATGGTCTAGCTGCGTTTGGTGCGCCTGCTTTAGCTGAAATTCAATTTGCAGATTATATTTTTCCTGCATTTGACCAAATCGTAAATGAATCTGCTAAATTCCGTTACCGTAGTGGTAATGAATTTAATGTAGGCAACCTAACAATTCGTACTCCTTATGGCGGTGGTATTGCGGGTGGTTTATATCATTCACAATCACCAGAAGCTTATTTTGCTCATACACCGGGTTTGAAACTTGTTGTGCCACGTAACCCTTATCAAGCAAAAGGTTTGCTTCGTGCATCAATTAAAGATGATAACCCAGTTATTTTCTTTGAGCCAAAACGCTTATACCGTGCATCAACAGGTGAGGTACCAGAAGAGGATTACAGCATCGAGCTTGGTAAAGCAGAAGTCATTCAAGAGGGTACTGATGTTACTTTGCTTGCTTGGGGTGCACAAATGGAAATCGTTGAAGATGCCGCTAAAAAAGCTGCAGAGCAAGGAATTAGTTGTGAAGTCATCGACTTACGAACTATTTTACCGTGGGATGTTGAGACAATCGCTAAATCAGTAACCAAAACCGGTCGTTTAGTGGTTAGCCACGAAGCGCCAATCACAAATGGTTTTGGTGCAGAAATCGTTGCAACAATTCAACAAGAGTGTTTCTTACACCTTGAATCGCCAATTGCTCGAGTGTGTGGTTTAGATACGCCATACCCATTAGCACTTGAAAAAGAATATGTGCCAGATGCACTTAAAGTGCTTGCTGCGATTAAGCAATCTGTAGAGTTTTAGGAGTCAGTATGTCTAAAGATTTTATCTTGCCAGATATCGGCGAAGGCATCGTAGAATGTGAAATTGTTGAATGGTTAGTTGCAGAGGGCGATTCTGTAAAAGAAGATCAGCCAATTTGTGACGTCATGACCGACAAAGCGCTTGTGCAAATTCCAGCTGTCCATGATGGTGTGATCAGTAAGCTTTATTATGCAAAAGGTGATATTGCTAAAGTACATGCGCCATTATTTGCGATGGATGTTGATGGTGAAGCACCTACGCAAAACGAAGAAGCTCAAGCTCCAGTTGAAGCAGCCGCAATACCTGAATCTGGTGAACATTTAGAAGATTTCATTTTACCTGACATCGGTGAAGGTATTGTTGAGTGTGAAATCGTTGAGTGGTTAGTCAGCGAAGGTGATGAAATCGTTGAAGACCAAGCTGTGTGTGATGTAATGACAGACAAAGCATTGGTTCAAATTCCGGCTAAATATACAGGTAAAGTTGAAAAGCTTTATTATAAGAAAGGCGATATTGCCGCTGTTCACAGTCCATTATTCCAAATGAGCATTGTAGGCCAAAACTCAGAGCCTGATGTAAGCTCTGCGGTAGTTAAAGCGCAAACAAATGCAGCGACTAAGCAAGCACAAAAGCATGTGTCTGCATCAAATGAGACTAAACAACTTAATAAGAAAGCAGTTGCTTCACCAGCTGTTCGTCGTAAAGCACGTGAACTTGATGTAGATTTAACGCAAGTACCAGGCTCTGGTAAAAATGGCCGAATTTACAAGCAAGACATCGAAGATTTCTTGAACGAATCACCAAGCCAAGCAGTAACACAACAAGCTGTTCCTAAAGCGGCAGAGCCTGTAAAAACTGCAGCATCCACAGCTGGTGGTAGTCATGTTGAGCCTATTAAAGGCATTAAAGCGGCAATGGCTAAGCAAATGGTTGCGTCAGTATCGACAATTCCGCATTTTACTTTTTGTGACGAAATTGACCTGACAAAATTGATTGCTATGCGAAGCGAACTTAAAGAGCAGTATAAGCAACAGGGCGTTAAGTTAACTATGATGCCATTCTTTATCAAAGCTCTATCGCTTGCAATGAAGCAGTTCCCAGTACTTAACTCACAAGTGAATGATGATTGTAGTGAGCTGACTTATTTTGACGACCATAACATTGGTATGGCGGTTGATTCTAAGATTGGCTTATTAGTACCAAATGTTAAAGCATGTCAGTCAAAGAGTATTGTTGATGTTGCAAATGAAGTTACGCGCTTAACTGAAGCTGCACGGGATGGACGTGTATCACCAGATGATTTAAAAGGCGGTACAATTAGTATCTCTAACATTGGTGCTATTGGCGGCACAATTGCAACCCCGATCATCAATAAACCAGAAGTGGCCATTGTTGCATTAGGTAAGTTACAACATTTACCTCGTTTTGACGAACAGGGTAATGTGGTTTCAGCAGCCATTATGCAAGTAAGCTGGTCTGGCGACCATCGAGTGATTGATGGCGGAACAATTGCCCGCTTCAATAACTTGTGGAAGTCTTATTTAGAAGATCCTGCAAAAATGATGATGGCTATGAGCTAACATTATTAATAAATAAAAAACCAGCCTCGGCTGGTTTTTTTTATAGTATTTAATTTATATTTTAAAGACCGTAATAGTACAATCCATAACCGAGTAACAGCGCAGGTATTGTTGAATAGACTGTCGCCATTAAAGCTGCTTTTGGTGCTAATGCGATGGCTGGGAAGAGAGCATCGCCATCATTTGATATTGCATTTGCTGCCATCGCACTAAATGGGATAATGCCTTGAATATAAAGTGTCATTACGACAATTTGCGGCCCACAGCCTGGTAACAAACCTATTGCTACAGCTACCAAGGGAGCAAGATAAGCATATTCAGAAAACCATGCTTTTAAATCAACACCTAGCAAATTAACTAAAACTTCAAATAGCATGAAACTGGCGACAACCCATGCTGTAACAAAGTGCGTGTCCATTAACACTTTCGTGAGCTTTGAAGGTGGATTGCATGGAGCTTCTTCGCTGGTCACTTGTTTATAACTGCTGCCTTTAGATGAAAGAGCCCATACAACTACAATAAATAGCGCCATGATTGAACCAAATAAGGTAATGCCATGATTAATACCATTACCAAATACGCTAAGGTCGGTATTGGTGGCAATAACAATAGCAACAATCAAGCTTGGCATTAAGGCAAATTTCCAAACCGGGCGGCTAAATATTAAAGCTTTTGGTTGGCATTGAGGTTGTTCGCTGAAGTCACTGGCCTGCGTAGGTTGAAACTTATCTGATTTATGAAATGTATTAACCACCTGTCCGCTAATTACGCCTACACTAACACCGATTACCATCATTAATAACCCATCAAGAGGGCGGGTTGCTAATAACAAAAATGCAGCATCACCCATGGTTGCTGTTAATACAGCGACCACAGAGCCAAAGCTAGCTTGTTTTTTGGTAAATTGGGTAACTACAATAATGGCACCTCCACAGCCAGGTAAAGCACCTAAGATTGACGCAAAACCGATTTCTAGGATGCCTGATTTAGCTCGTAAATAGCTGAGCTGTAATTGAGGTAGCCGATCAATCAAGTAGTAATAGATTAATAAAGTGGCTGCAACAAACACAGATACTTGAAAAAAAGCATCACTTAACGCTTGGAGGGTAAATTCACGGCTTGCTGGTATTGCCAAAGAAATTAGCAATAATAGGGGTAAAAATAAGCGTTTATTGTCCGTAATATAACACCTCGCTTTATGAGTGGAATACCTCGTTTGTGTTAATGAGAGCATACAGTGCAACCTAAAAATTAATCAGGTTACACTGTATTACTGATTTAAATGAAAATCAATCTCATTTGCATCTATTTGCGTTGAAACTCAGAGCTCGCATTCCAGGTCGGCCATTCTTTACGCTCTGAAATATCAAAACCTACTTGATAGAATAACTGAAGATCCTGAACGGCACCTGATAAATCCCATTCATCACGGTAACGATCGCAAGGCTGATGGTAACAACCGCGAAGAACTAAGCTCATACGCTTACGGTAATTTGCAGTTTCTTCATCAAGGGCTTCACTGCCGCCGCCAGCATACATTGCTGGTACACCCATGTTTGCAAATGCAAAGTGATCAGAACGATAGTAACCACCCGAAGACGGTTTAGGATCGCCAGATACAGTTCGGCCTTGTGCTTTAGCAGCTGTTTCTAACAAGCTATCCATTTCTGATTTGCCGATACCAACAACACTGATATCTTTCACTTTACCTAATAGATTTAAGCTATCCATGTTGATGTTTGCAACAGTTTGAGAAGCTGGGATCACTGGGTTTGCAGCGTAATATTTTGATCCAAGTAGACCTTGTTCTTCAGCGGTTACTGCTAAGAAAGTCATTGAGCGGCTAGGGTGCTCAGGAAGGCTAGCAAATGCTTCTGCAACTTCAATTAAGCCTGCAGTACCTGTCGCGTTATCGTGGGCACCATTATAAATTTGGTCACCTTTACGTGTTTTATCTGTACCAAGGTGATCCCAATGAGCTGAGTAAATGATGTGCTCGTCTGGCTTTTCGCTGCCAGGTAACGTTGCAATGAAGTTATATGAAATTGACTTTTTAATCGTGTTATTTACTTCAACGCTAGCTGTTAGGTCGCCCATATCAATATGGTAAGCACCTTTTGCAGCATTTGCTTTCATAGTATCGAAATCTAAACCTGCTTTTGTGAATAGCTCTTTGGCAACATCAGTTGTTATCCAGCCTTCAACAGCAACACGATCCATGTTGTTATTTTCTTTTTGGAAACCAAATTGCTCACCGCTCCAAGAGTTTTCAACAACTGACCATGGGTAAGAAGCTGGTGCTGTTTCGTGGATAATAATTGCACCAGCTGCACCTTGACGACTTGCTTCTTCATATTTGTATGTCCAGCGACCATAATAAGTCATGGCATCGCCAGTAAATAAATCTGGGTTTTTAGTCGCATAACCTGGATCATTAACTAGCATTACAACTGTTTTGCCTTTTACGTCTAAGCCTTCGTAGTCGTTCCAGTTGTACTCTGGCGCATTTACACCATAACCAACAAATACTAATTCAGAATCTTTAATGCTTTGTTTAGCACTAATACGGCTACTACCCATTACCATATCTTTTTTATACTGATAATCTTTGCCGCCAATGGTAAGTACCATGTTTGAGTCTGCTTCAAGTGAAACAAGCGGTACTTCTTGTAAGAAGCTATCACCGTTACCAGGCTCAAAACCCAATGCTTTAAATTGGTCAGTTAAATAGGCAAGCGTTAGCTCTTCACCTTTCGATGATGGTGCACGGCCGCCGAATTCATCAGAAGCTAACACTTTAATGTGCTCTGCTAGTTGCTCTGAGTTGATGCTTTGATAGGCTTTTTCTACATCACCTGATGTGATACTTGTTGAAGCACAGCCTGCAAGAATGGTACTTGCAAGTACTGTCATTGGAAAATAGCGTTTCATAATAGCTCTTTTTTTGTTTTATGGTGGCATTAGTATATGAGGTTCTATTAATGAGAACCAGTTTTTACGGTAAACTACCCACAATACATCAAGAAGTTAAAAAATAAGCAATGAAACGATTTAGCGCACCAGAGCAATGGTCAACACAATACCTTACAACCGGTGCTTTTAGTGACCTAGCAACGCTGTTTAATATTGACAAATTATCGAATTGGCCGTCTTGTGACTGGTTTAATCAATATTTAAATGCCAAAACAACACAAGGCACAGTAATAAGCTTTGTAGAGGATGAAAAATTTGCCGACGAAACTCGTTATTATGAGCAAATTATTTATGAAACAGGGCAAGTACCAACAAGACAACAAAATTGGCACGACCTTTTTGGTGGATTTATTTGGTGTTTATTTCCAAAAACAAAAGCACTGATAAATCATCAACATATCGAAGAAATTAAACTGCATGGTCTAAAAGAGCGCAGTAAACACCGTAATGCTCTCACCTTATTCGACGAATGTGGTGTAGTACTGGCAATTACCGAACAAAGTTGGCAACAACAATTACGCGATCATCAATGGCATCAAGCATTTGTTACACAACGTGAGCAGTGGGGTAAAAATATTCGCCCGTTCATGTTTGGCCATGCTAACTACGAGATGCTCACTCAGCCTTATATAGGTTTAACAGGGAAAGCATTATTTGTAATTGTACCCAATGACATATTTTGTAAAGATTTAAGCGAGCAATATGCGTATCTAGATCAACGTCTTTATGAGATGATTAAAGTAGATGATTGTTTACGTGATAATAAGAATTTATCTCCATTACCCTTGTTAGGTGTACCAGGGTGGTGGACTGAAAATGAAAATCCAGAATTTTACAGTAACACTGATTACTTTAGACCTAAACGAAGGAAACGCACATGATTGAAGTTGCAGGGCTTAAAAAGAAATTTAAGCTAACAAAAGATCATAAAAAAAATAAAACGGACAATGTAGACCCCCGCGAAGATAAAGAGTTTTTCCATTCTGTAAGAGACGTCAGCTTTAAATGTAATAAAGGTGAAGTGCTTGGCTTACTCGGCCCAAATGGTGCAGGTAAAACAACGACCCTTAGAATGATTTCAACAGCATTAAAACCAGATGAAGGCAGTATCACCATCTCTGGTCACGATATTGTTAAAAAGCCATTAGTTGGCCGCAAATCAATTGGTTTTCTATCTGGTAGCACTGGCTTATATGGGCGTTTAACGGTTAAAGAAAACGTAGAATATTTTGCCCGTTTACATGGCATGAGTAAAAAGGCGGTAGCGGCACGTTGTGATGAACTATTCAGCTTACTTGATATGCACAACTTCATTGATAAGCGTGCCGAAAACCTTTCCACAGGTATGAAGCAAAAAGCCAATATTGCTCGCGCTGTTGTTCATCATCCTGACGTGGTAATTCTCGATGAACCAACGACAGGTTTAGACATTATGACCACGCAAACTGTAATTAGCTTTATTCGTGGCCTTAAAGAGCAAGGTACTCCAGTCATTTTTTCAACTCACCATCTAGATGAAGTTGCATTACTTTGTGATCGCGTTGCAGTTATAAATCAAGGTATTAGTTGCTTTGATGGCACATTAGAACAGTTTAAACAAACTGGTCAAAGTGAGGAATTAAATCAAGCGTTTATGAATATTTTAACGGAGAGTCGTGATGTTTGAAGTATTTAAAAAGGAATTAAAAGAGCTGTTACGTGACCGTAAAACATTGATATTCGTTGTCGCACTGCCAGTTGCTATTTTCCCTCTTTTATTTGCTGTGATGGCATTTATTAGTTCACAAGCAGCACTCGAAGCTGAGCAAGAAGTGCATACTTACGCCATTATTAATGGTAATTACGCGCAAGAATTTACAGATAAGGTGTTTTATCATAAGAGCTTTGCATTATATAAAGGCGACGAAACCTTTAATACGGTAGAAGATCTCACTAAAGCGGTTAAAGCGGGTACCATCGATATGGGTATCTATTTACCTTCAGACGCTGAGCAAACACTCGATAACGCTAAACAAAGTGAGTGGCAAGTTGTGTATAACGACGCTAAGGCGATTAACTTCTTATTTGACCGCGTTAAAGAACTTGCAAAAGAGTATGGTGATAAACTGCGTACTACTAAACTGTTAAGCTTTGGCGTATCAGAGCAGCAACAAGCCGCGATTATCGAGCCAATTAAAGTTGTTAAGGTCGATACTGCAGATAAACGTGAAAATCTGGGTGAAAAAATTGGCGGGTTTATTCCTTATCTACTTATTCCTCTCGTATTGATGGGCGCAACGTACCCTGCTATTGATTTAGGGGCTGGTGAAAAAGAGCGCGGTACACTCGAAACCCTTCTACTTACACCAATCACGCGCACACAGCTAGTGTTAGGTAAGTTTGTAACCTTGCTGGCTTCTTCAATTGCGACAACCACTATTACAGTTCTTAGTATGGGTGTGTGGATATCGGTGGCCATTGCTTTTGTAGATTTAGCGGTTGTTAAAAACGCATTTAGCTCTTTAACTGTATTAGATTTAGGGCTGATTTTTGTGTTGTTATTGCCTATTGCTGCAATCTTCTCATCATTAGCATTGGCTATTTCAATTTATGCGCGAACTTTTAAAGAAGCACAAAACTATATGGCTCCGCTAAGCATAGGTGTAATTTTTCCAATTATGATTGCGTTGATGCCGAATGTTGAGCTTACGAGCAAAACAGCCTTTATTCCTGTAACAAATGTAGCTTTGGCAATCAAAGAAATCATTAAAGGCACAGTCGATTACACACTAGTGGGTTTAATTTTCTTAGCAACAGTCATTGTGGCAGGGGCACTATTAGCATTTTGTGTTAAATGGTTTAATAAAGAAGATGTCTTATTTAGATAAGAATTTATTGATTTTACCTAATAATAAAGCACCAATTTGGTGCTTTATTTGTATATAGAACAGGCTAACTCCTTACTAATCCTTATTAACTAAAATTTTTTCTGTATACTCCACTTTAGTTATCATTCTCTCCTATACTCTAAAGCAGAGTAGCAATGAAGGCTTTCGATTCAATGGATTCTGGACATTCAGCGCATTTCTTCCAACGTAATAAACTACCAATACTAGCAATTTGTATACTCTTGATATTGGGCAGTATTGTTACAGTAAAATATGAATATGATCTTCGAGAAGAGGTATTTAGCCGCGCACTTGAACAGATGCAGCGAGAACTAGATAGAAAACAAAGTGTGTTTAAAACAAGTCTAAGAGAGAATGTTTCAGCCCTTAATTTCTTAGATTCCACCCCACCAGTACTCGCTATAATGCGTTCCACTAATGATAAACAGGTAGATCCGGTTTTAGGCACGCCTATTTCTGCTTGGAAATACCGCCTCGCAAAAATCTTTAGTGGTTTTATGACTACAGATAAAGAATTAGCGCAGGCGCGATATATTTATATTGCAGACAATGGCAAAGAAGTTGTTCGTGTTGATAATGTCAACGATCAGGTTATTAGAATTAGTGAAGAGAACTTACAGCATAAAGGCCATCGTGATTATATGCGAGTTGCTGCAGAGCTAGAAGATGGTCAAGTTTATATATCACCAATTAACTACAACCGTGAAAATGGACGATTACAACAGCCTTACGTTAGCACATATAGGATTGCTAAACTTGTAAAAGACACTGAAGGTAAGCCGTTTGCTGTTTTGATCCTAAACTATAATGCCGAAGACCTTATCAATAAGTTAACAAGTAATACTGCTAAAAAGCTATCTGTGTATCTTTTAAATGCTCAGCAGCAATTTATTTATCACCCAAAGGAGTCGTATCGCTTTAGTTTTGAGTTGGACGACCCTCATTATTGGTCTGAAGAATTTAGTATCGATCAACAAATGAATGCCAATGATTTTTTTGATGTAATGAATCTTCCTGAAAAATTATATGCTCAGAAAACTATTGAGTTTGAAAATGACATTCACATGCAGCCATTGACTCTGGCTGTTTCTATAAAAACCGAGATACTCTTGCAAGAAATCAATCAAAAACGTATGAGGTTTATAAGCACTTTATGTTTAATGATTATTTCTGTATTAATACTATTTACTATCTATCAACGCGATATTAATAGAAAAATTGAGCTGAGTTTTCTAAAAGAAAAGAATAGTAAAATCATAGAAAACTCGACAGATGCTATCATTATGGTTCAGCCAAATGGAGTTATTTGCAATGCCAATGAAACAGCAAAAACGTATTTTGGTATCACCGAGCATTCAACCCACTTTGATACATTGTTTGATTATAATGAAGAAGATTTTCAAGGGGTTGGCGAAGCCATAAAAAAAGGGCAACGATCTACGTTTGAAGCTGTGCACATTAATGAACAAAACACGCATTATTTTTCGATCACAATGACACCTGTCTATGATGCAGCAAAACAACAATATCAAATAGCGGCCATACTTCGTAATATTGATTCACTTAAGTGTGCTCAACATCAACTTGAAAAGCTTAATACTACATTAGAAGAAAAAGTGAAAAGTCGCACAGCAGAGCTTGAAAAAGCCACCGAAGAAGCTCTTGCAGCAAGTAAAGCTAAAAGTGAATTTGTAGCTAATATCTCACATGAAATCCGCACCCCGATGAATGGGGTACTTGGTATGCTGGAAATGCTCGAAGAAGAGCCTTTATCTACTCAGCAAATGCAATACTTACATTATGCAAATACCAGTGCCAACTCATTGATGACACTGATCAATGACATTCTCGATTTTTCTAAAATTGAAGCTGGTAAACTTGATTTAGATAGTCATGAGTTTGATGTTGTTTCAGTGTGCAGTGATTTAATAACATCGATGGCCGTTCAAGGTCAGAAAAAAGGCATTGAAATACTGTTCGATGCTCATGCTATTACTAAGCGTACTGTAATGGGTGATAGCCACCGCTTAAAACAAATTCTCAATAATTTACTCAGTAACGCATTTAAGTTTACACATAAAGGTCATGTAAGTTTAACGGTTAAGGAACAGCTGCATTCAGACAATACGCTTTGCCTAAGCTTCGTTGTTGAAGATACAGGTATTGGTATTTCGAAAGCAAACCAAAGTAAATTGTTTGAAGTGTTTACCCAAGAGGACTCAAGTACAACACGGCATTATGGTGGCAGTGGTTTAGGGCTTTCAATAAGCCGAAAACTCGCTCAGTTGATGGGTGGTGATATTATCGTTGAAAGTGAAAAAGGAAAGGGCAGCCGCTTTTGGGCAAGTATTTGTGTATCGATAAGTGAGTCGTCAAAAGTGCCGCATCAAAGCAATGTACTGAATGATAAACAAGTAGGCTGTGCAATTCATTATGAATTACTGGCTAACAATGTTGAGCTGCAACTAGCGACACTAGGCCAGAGTCATAAAATAACGCATTTAACTGATGTTTCTGAAACTGATTTTAATGATTTAGATTTACTTATCATTGATCATAAACATCCAGAACTAAACAATGTGTTGAGTTTTGCAAATCGCTATCCCGACACCTGTGTATTAATTTTAGGTGTTATGACATCACTTAAACAAAAAGAAACATTACCGAGCAATTGTACTGTTATTGCAAAACCTGTCACTCCTGATGAATTAGCCTATAAACTCGCGGTTTTATTTAATGACAATGATTCTGTTATTGAGCGTAAAAATACAGATACTAAAGAAATTATTGAGCTTGATTTAACATCTCGTTCAGTGCTTATCGTCGACGATAACATGATTAATATAGAAGTGAGCAAAGCCATTTTAAGAGATAGCCATGTTCATATTGAATCAGCCAGCGATGGTCTTGAAGCAATTGAGGTATTGAATAACAGCGAAACTCAATTTGATCTGATCTTAATGGATTGCCAAATGCCAAACTTAAATGGTTATGACTGTACTAAAGCTATCAGACAGGGCAAAACAGGTGATAAATACCAAGATGTCGTGATCATTGCTATGACAGCAAGTGCCATGGCGGGTGATAGAGAAAAATGCCTGAGTGTTGGCATGAACGACTATATCACCAAGCCAATTAAACAAGCCACATTGCGCAAAAAGCTATCAATGTGGCTGAAGTCTTAAGCTGCATCTTGGTTTTTATTAAACGCAGCTTTTGGTGTTAGTTTACTAATATCAGCAGAGTGAATCACTTTTTGTGTTTCACTCCAGTGCAGTAATTCAATACGCCCAGAGCTGTTTTCTACTAATGCAGTGCAGTTTTCAATCCAGTCGCCATCATTGCAATACAAAATTCCATCAACCACTTTAACGGCTGGGTGATGAATGTGCCCGCAAATGATGCCATCGACGACTTGTTTTTTTGCTTCGTGGATGGCCGCTTTTTCAAATGCATCAATTGCTTCACGTGCTTTATGCACTCGTGCTTTGATCCAAGAGGCTAATGACCAATAATTACCGCCAAATAGACGGCGAATGCGATTAGTCCAGCGATTTAAAAATAGTAAAAAGTCGTATCCTGCATCGCCTGCAATGCTGATTAATTTGTTGTAGCGAGTTGCTGAGTCAAAATCGTCGCCATGTAAAAGTAAAAACCGTTTGTTGGCTTTAGTTGTATGAATATATTGTTTATGTACTTCTATACCGAATAATGAATCATTAGCATAATGGCGAAAGGTTTCGTCGTGGTTACCCGGTATGTAGATCACTCGTGTGCCATCTTTCGCTTTTTGTTGAATAAGCGCTAACACATCATAATGACTAGGATGCCAAAAAAACTGTCGTTTCATTGACCATAAATCGACAATATCACCGACCAAATACAACACATCGCATTCAATCGCATTTAAAAAGTCTAGTAAATACTGCGCTTGGCAGTCTTTATAACCTAAGTGAACGTCGGAAATCCAAACGGCAGGATAGTGGGTTTTACTACTACAAGTGGTGTTATTCATGGCATTTACTCATGGTGTAATAAAGTAAATGCTAGGTAGAATCAATGACAGATAAAAGACGCTTTAGCGAAACATCTATGACAATTAATCCCAATCCGCAATAATACTTAATTAAGCGAATTGGTAAAATAAAACAAAAAAACCGCCGAAGCGGTTTTTTATATTTTGTAGAGCTGACTTAATTAGCCTTTAACAAGTGCTGCAATTTCGGAAGCGGCACTATCTAAATCAAGCATTAGCTTTTCGCCAGTATGGCGGTTTTTAAGCTCAACCTTGTTTTCATCAAGGTTACGCTCACCAATAACTAATGTGAAAGGCACACCTAGTAACTCCATGTCGTTGAACATTACACCAGGGCGCTCTTTACGGTCATCAAATAACACATCTAAACCGGCATCTTTCAAACCTTTGTAAAGGTTATCTGCAATATCAGGAATACGATGAGACTTATGCATGTTCATAGGTACGATAGCTAAATCAAATGGCGCGATAGGTTGCGGCCATTTAATACCGTATTGGTCGTTGTTTTGCTCAATAGCGGCAGCCACGATACGTGATACACCAATACCGTAACAACCCATTGTCATTACTTGGTTTTTACCTGTTTCACTCAAAACGCCTGCTTTCATTGCTTCTGAGTACTTAGTACCAAGTTGGAAAATATGACCTACTTCAATACCACGTTTGATTTGCAGTGAACCTTGACCACATGGGCTTGGGTCGCCTTCAACGATATTACGGATATCAGCCACTTCGTAGTTTTCTACATCGCGATCCCAATTGATACCACTGAAATGTTCACCATCTTTATTAGCACCTGCTACAAAGTCAGCCATTACGTTAGCTGTGCGATCAACAATAATTGGCATTGATAGACCGACAGGGCCTAAAGAGCCAGGTTTTGCACCAATCGCTGCAACGATGTCTTCTTCTTTTGCCATTTCAAGCGGTGAGTCTACAAGCGGATGTTTTTCAGCTTTTAACTCGTTTAATTCATGGTCGCCACGTAATACAAGGGCAACTAAACCACGTTGTTCGTTTTCATCTGGTGCGCCATACACGATTAATGTTTTAACGCCTCGATGAGGTTTAACACCATAGTGCTCTTTAAGCTCAGCAATTGATTTTGCATCAGGCGTTGGGAACGCTTTTAACTCTTTACTTGCAGCTGGGCGTTCTTCAGTCGGTGCTAATGCTTCTGCTTTTTCGATATTTGCAGCGTAATCACTTGCATCACTAAATGCGATTGCATCTTCGCCTGACTCTGCAAGTACATGGAACTCGTGTGATACGCTACCACCAATAGAACCTGTATCTGCAATAACAGGGCGATAATCAAGACCAAGACGCTCAAAAATGTTACAGTATGCTTTGTGCATTACTTGGTAGGTTTTCTCTAAACACTCATCACTTAAGTGGAAAGAGTAAGCATCTTTCATTGTAAATTCACGAGCACGCATTACACCAAAACGAGGGCGAACTTCGTCACGTACTTTTGTTTGTACTTGGTAAAGAGTAAGCGGTAATTGCTTATAAGAGCTGACTTCTTTACGAACAAAATCCGTGATCACTTCTTCATGAGTTGGACCTAGCGCAAATGGACGATTGTGGCGATCAGTAATGCGTAGCAATTCAGGTCCAAACTGTTCCCAACGGCCAGACTCTTCCCAAAGATCAGCAGGTTGGATAATAGGCATTAACATTTCTATAGCGCCGGCTTTATCCATTTCTTCACGTACAATGTTTTCTACTTTTTTAAGTACGCGTAGTCCAGAGGGCAACCATGTATACAAACCCGACGCAACGCGGCGGATCATGCCTGCTCGTAGCATTAATTGATGAGAAACAATTTCTGCATCAGACGGAGTTTCTTTAAGTGTTGCGAGTATATATTGACTGGTACGCATCTCTATTCCAAGTAGTGTTAAAATTATTATCGTTTACTCAAGACGTTTGAGTAATAACAAGCTGCTAAGTTTACCAGTGGAAGCACTGACACTAAAGCGCTATGTGTTAAAAAAAGTGTTAAAAAACTAGCATTTTTCAATGCTGGTCACTGTATTATGATTATCCTGAACATGCCACCTAATATTAAAATCATATAAGGTCATACCGTAGCTTTGCTCTGAGTCACGTTGCTTTTTGTATGCAGGGCGAGGATCTTGCTTTAATACATTGCTTATAAAGGCTTTTAATTCAGGTTGTTCGGTTTGTTTTTCGATAAACGCAAGAGCTTCATCACTAAACTCGACACTCATATCTGTTTCTGGTCGGGTATCGGCAAAACCAGCGGTGGCGTCGGTCATTGCATCTGAATACGGCAGGTAAGGCTTAATGTCCAAAATTGGTGTGCCATCGAGTAAATCAATACCTGATAGTAATAAGCTTAACTGACCATTTTTATACTCAATACCTTCAAGTTTTACAGCACTCATACCAATTGCATTTGGACGGAAGGTGGCACGTGTTGCAAATACGCCTTTTCGTTCGTTACCGCCAAGGCGAGGGGGTCTAACCATTGCTGAGTAGCCTTTATCAGCGGTTTCATGAAATCTGAATAATAACCAAATATGGCTGAATTCATCGAGACCACGTACAAACTCTTCACGATTAAAATCACTACTAAATACTAGCTTTGCTTTAGCTTCAGGAACCAAGCGAGGTTGGCGAGGTATAGCAAACTTTTGTTTGTATGGAGATTGAATGTGGCCGACGGCGGTTAATTGGTATTCGCTCATTGTGCAATGTCGTTAAGAAAATCTAACGACATTTTACATGCAAACACAAAAAAAGGCAGTCGAGACTGCCTTTTAAATATTTAGACTGTATAGTCTAAATTAAAACATGTATTGGAATGATACAGACGCTACATCCATATCTGGGTCAATGTCATCTTCTAACTTATAGCGCTCATATTCTAAACGTACTTGCACGTTTGTTGTAAAAGCATACTCAATACCTGCACCATAAAATACATCGCCGCCATCTGTGTCAGCACTAATGCTGCCAAGCTCGCCTAGATCTTGCTCAATTTCAGCGTCCCACTCTAGCCAACCACCTTTAGCATAAACAGAAAAGTTATCAGTAATTGGTGCTGCTAAGCGTGCCGCAAGAGAAACACCGTCAATTTCAGCTTTAGAATCGATATCACTTACTTCATCAAAATTTTGGTATGCAAGTTCAAGGCTAAGATACTTATTAAACTGAGTACCAATATAACCTTTTAGCATTTGCGAGTCGTCATCGAAGTCAGTGTCATTTTCGCTATCTTCAAACTCGAAAGAATATTGGCCATAGCCGATACCGGTATAAATACGCGGAGAATCCATTTCGGTAATATCTGCATGTGCTGCATTGTTAAAACCCAGTAGTGCTAAAGAAAGTGCAGAAATTGAAATTGCTTTAATCATTTAATAGCTCCTTTAAAAAATAAATAAACGAATGTTTCGCGTCATTCACAAGGAGTGTTGCAATGACAATGCCAACGCAAAAACAAAGCCTAAAGTATTGTTTTTAGGCTTTTTTAAGCGTTTTTTTGAACAGGTTGTTGAAACTGTAATCAGGCATTCAGTTTGGCAGTCGTAACAATTTCAGGGTGCTCTGTAGAAGTTACTAAGTGCAGATTTTAAATTCGCGTTGTTTTGTATTTTTACGCTTTTTGCAAAAGGGTTTCTGTTTCAATCGCGATCTCTTTCATTTTAATCGCATAGTTTTCGATTTTCTTCTCTTCATCTGTTACTGCTGTATATGAAGGCACTTCAATTGGGTAACCCGCTTCATCCATGGCAATAAAACTAATAACGCAATGATTGGTTTCAACCAGGTTTTGTGTTTTTGGATCGCCACAGCGTACTTGAATAAAGATTTGCATGCTTGTTTTACCAGTGTGGGCGATACTTGCTTTCACTTCGACTATTTGGCCAACCAAAATAGGGCGCTGAAACTTCACGCCTGCGACAGAGACTGTAACGCAGTAATGACCACTCCAACCAGCAGCACAGGCGTAACCAGCTTGGTCAATCCACTTCATTACCACACCACCATGAACCTTACCGCCAAAATTTACATCGGTAGGTTCAGCTAAAAAACGAAAGGTTACACTTGAAGACGGCATACTTTACTCACTTTTATAATAAATCACGACATTTTCAGCATAGCCTAAAAAAGGGGCCGAAGCCCCTGCAATTTAGGATAAATTTTAATTAAATGAGTAACGTGCGTTACTACATGTTAGGGTAGTTTGGTCCACCAGCTCCCTCAGGGGTTACCCAAGTAATGTTTTGACTAGGGTCTTTTATGTCACAGGTTTTACAGTGAACACAGTTTTGCGAATTGATAACAAACTCTTTCTCACCTTCGACTTCCTGAACTTCGTAAACACCAGCAGGGCAGTAGCGTTGTGCAGGCTCATCAAATTGTACCAAATTCACTTTGATGGGAATCGAGTTATCTTTTAGCTTTAAATGACATGGCTGCGATTCTTCATGATTGGTATTTGATAAAAACACAGATGATAGTTTATCGAAGCTAAGTTTGCCATCTGCTTTCGGGTAGTCGATTTTTTCAGCCTGATCAGCAGTGACTAAGGTGGCATGGTCTGGCATGTTATCTTCAAAATTAAACGGTAAGCTGCCACCGAATAGGTTTTGATCAAGCGTATTGTAAGCACCGCCTAAGAACTTACCTAGTTTATGCATAACAGGGCCAAAGTTCCGCGATTGATATAGCTCTTTATAAGCCCAGCTTTGTTCAAAGGCTGTTTTATATTCAGCTAAATCAGCATTTTCTTTACCATCACCTAGGGCTTCTAAAATGACATCAGCTGCGACCATGCCAGACTTCATTGCCGTATGATTACCTTTAATTTTGGCAAAATTTAATGTGCCAGCATCACAGCCCACGAGTAAACCACCCGGAAAGTGCATTTTTGGTAATGAGCGCAGCCCACCTTTTGCAATAGCCCTAGCACCATAAGCTATACGTTCGCCCCCTTCTAAAACATCTTTAAAAATAGGGTGATGTTTCATACGTTGGAATTCATCAAACGGACTCAAATGCGGGTTCGAATAGTTCAGATCAACAATTAAACCAACAACAACTTGGTTGTTGTCGCTGTGGTACATAAACGCACCACCGCTGGTATCACCTGTTAACGGCCAACCTGTACCATGTACTACGGTGCCTTCTTTGTGTTTACTTGGATCGATTTGCCAAATTTCTTTGAAGCCTAAACCGTAATGCTGTGGTGACGCATCTTTATCAAGGGCAAAGTGTTTGATTAGCTCTTTACCTAAATGACCGCGGCAGCCTTCAGCAAATACGGTGTATTTAGCTCTAAGCTCCATACCTGGCATATAACCATCTTTTTCGTTGCCGTCTTTATCAAGACCCATATCGCCGGTAATAATGCCTTTAACTGTATCTTCTTCAATGATTAGAGAGTGCGCGCTAAACCCTGGGAAAATTTCTACACCTAAATTTTCAGCTTGCTCGGCTAAAAAGCGACACACATTACCCATAGAAACTATGTAATTACCGTCGTTATGAAAAGTTTTAGGACTAGCAAAGTGGGGGATGCTAGTGGCTTTCTCACTGTTATTGAACCAGTAAATGTCATCTTGAGTTACTTTAGTAGTAACGGGAGCGCCTAATGACTGCCAATCAGGTAGTAATTCATCGAGTGCTTTAGTCTCAAAAACGGCACCCGATAAAATGTGTGCGCCCACCTCAGAGCCTTTTTCTACCACACAGATCATTAATTCTTGTTGTTTTTCTTGTGCTTGTTGAGCCAATCTAATTGCAGTTGATAAACCTGCTGGGCCTGCGCCTACGATGACTACATCAAATTCCATGGTTTCGCGTTCGACCATATTAACCTCTTCTCGGTGACGGACCTGCTGTAAAGAACCTTATTTCATACTTGCAAATGAAACGTTACAGGCTGTGAATACTTTAAGGTTATTTTAGGTTGACGTTTACGTCAACAGGAAGTAGTCTGAATTCATAAAATAAATAAGTTGACGCGAAGGTTAACTTTGAGAACACACAATTGATGGAGTCACGATGAAAGTCCTCGTTCCAATTAAAAGAGTAATTGACTACAACGTCAAAGCACGCGTTAAAGCCGATAAAACGGATGTTGATTTAGCTAATGTGAAAATGGCGATGAACCCGTTTTGTGAAATTGCAATTGAAGAAGCTATTCGTTTAAAAGAAGCAGGAACTGCCACTGAGGTTGTTGCTGTGACTATTGGTAATAAATCATCTCAAGAGCAATTACGTACAGCGTTAGCACTTGGTGCTGATAAAGCCATTCATATTGAAACAGAAGAAAAGCTTGAGTCTTTGCATGTTGCTAAATTACTTAGCAAGATTGTAGAGCAAGAATCACCTGAGCTAGTTATTTTAGGTAAGCAATCGATTGACTCTGACAACAATCAAACTGGGCAAATGCTTGCTGCATTAACTGGTCGTGGCCAAGGTACCTTTGCGTCTAAAGTGGACGTACAAGCAGGTACGGTTAATGTAACACGTGAAGTAGACGGCGGTTTACAAACTGTTGCGCTGAAACTCCCAGCTATCATTACCACAGACTTACGTTTAAATGAGCCACGCTATGCTTCATTACCAAACATTATGAAGGCTAAGCGTAAACCGCTTGATGTTATTGCCGCTGATAGTCTCGGTGTAGACCTTACTCCTCGCGTGCAATTGGTTGAAGTTAACGAGCCAGAAAAGCGCAGCGGCGGTATTGTTGTAGAAGATGTAGCGACATTAGTAGAAAAGTTAAAAACAGAAGCGAAGGTGATCTAAATGAAAACATTAGTGATAGCCGAACACGACAAAGGTGTTCTAAAGCCTGAAACCAATAAAACGGTTACAGCTGCTGTTAAACTAGGCTTTGATGTAGATTTATTACTTGCAGGTGAAAACTTATCTGCAATGAGTGAGCAAGCAGCGTCAATTGCAGGTGTAAGCAACGTTTTAATTGCAGATGATGCAGCTTATGCACACCAACTAGCTGAAAACGTCGCGGATCTGGTTTTATCTTTAGCAGATAACTATTCACACATTGTCGCGAGCGCAACAACAACGGGTAAGAACTTTATGCCGCGTGTTGCAGCACTTCTTGATGTCGCTCAAATCTCTGAAATCATTGATGTGATTGATGCTGATACCTTCAAGCGTCCTATCTATGCTGGTAATGCAATTGCGACAGTAAAATCACTTGATAGCAAAAAGGTTATTACCGTTCGTGCAAGTAGCTTTGATGTTGCACCAGAGCAAGCACCTGTAGCTGCAACTAGTGTTACAGGTAAAGGTTCAGTTGGTCTGAGCGAGTTTGTATCAGAAGAACAAACTGAATCAGAACGTCCAGAGCTGACTGCTGCACCTGTGGTTATTTCTGGTGGTCGTGGTATGCAAAATGGTGAAAACTTTGCGTTGTTAAATGGTATTGCCGATAAACTAGGCGCAGCCATTGGTGCTTCACGCGCCGCTGTAGATGCGGGCTTTGTACCAAATGATATGCAAGTGGGTCAAACAGGTAAAATTGTTGCCCCAGATCTATATATTGCTGTGGGTATCAGTGGTGCAATTCAACACCTAGCGGGTATGAAAGACTCTAAAGTGATTGTTGCCATCAATAAAGACCCTGACGCACCAATTTTCCAAGTCGCTGACTACGGTTTAGTTGCGGATTTATTTGATGTGTTACCAGAGCTAGAAAGTGCTCTGTAACCCATAACGATTCTGGTTGTTAAAAGCTGTTCACCTTTTCGGTGCGCAGCTTTTTTTCGTTTTATACAAATCCGCTTAATTAAGTAGTCTATTTTGAGGCAATAAAACCTTGTTGATAACAAGGCAAAAATTTCGTTATTTAGTTGTTCTAAATGAGAAATTTTTAACGCAGTTAGCGACAGGTTTAATCCCTCAAAATGATTAAGTATTATTGCGGGTTGGTATTATATCTTCAGATTACTGTTTTACCGGAAGGTAACCAAACTCAAGCAGCTTCTGTTGTATCTTGTGTGATTTAACAATTACATCGAGCCTATTACCAATCTTTTTTGAGCGTGGTGATTGTGTATTAACAATAAGCACAAGAGGCCTAACAAAGGCATAATCGCCATTTTGAATTGATTCGACTGAAGGGCTAACACCATCAATCTGTAGTAAAGCAACCTTATTAATGCGTCTGTCATTTTCTAATTTACTGATAGCACCATATGAATCATAGGCAATGGCATTTGGTATACGTTGCACTATACCCAGTGCTTGATTGAACTGATCGTAAAGCTCAACTTTCTTATCTGAAAATAAACCTCTGTTACCCGCTATTTTTAGGCGTATAAAGTTACTGCCAGGTTCTTGGATATAATCTAAATTTAGATATTCTAAAAATACATCAAAGCTGCCATGGTTAGTGCCTTTACTAAAAAGCAGGATCTCATCATTTTTTGCACTAAGCTCAGGTGTATAAGGTGAAACCTCAGACCACGCCTTTAGTTTACCTTGGTAGATATCGCTTAGCTTTTTAGTGGTAAGTTCAGTGATGTTTAAGTTTTTATTTACAAAAAATGCGATTGCATCTTGGGCTATGATAATTTGCCGCAAAAAAGGCCAGCGTTGTTGTTCTTCTTTTGATAAATAACGGGAGCTGGTGCCGATATCGATAACATTTTCGGCAATGGCTTTAATGCCTTTATCACTGCCCATCGGTCTAATTTGTATGCTATTGCCAAACTCTTGGCTTAAGTCATCTTTTATATCGACTAATAATTCTGTCACTGTGGTTGAGCCTGCAATAAAAATTGGTTTCGAATTAATATTTTCTTCAATTGCATACGCACTATGTGCAGAGATAAGGGTTGTAGATAGCAAAAGGGCTTTCATAGAGCGAAATAGCATAGTAGACACAAACTCCTTAATAGTTAGCTTCTTATCAATATAGGCAATATGTCTGGCTTTGCTAATTCTTTAGACTGTAATTTTTTAAAATTTTTAATGATTTACACACAAAAAAGCCGCTCGAAAGCGGCTTTTAAATAATCTAGCGTTACTTATTAGTAAGTCGCGCTGCCTTTTGTACGAGGGAAGGCGATAACGTCACGAACGTTGCCCATACCTGTTACATAAGCAACTAAGCGCTCAAAACCTAAACCAAAACCAGAGTGTGGAACAGTACCGTATTTACGCAGATCACGGTACCAGCTGTAGTCTTCTTTATCTAAGCCCATTTCTTCTAAACGTTTGTCTAGTACATCTAGGCGCTCCTCGCGTTGAGAGCCGCCGATGATTTCACCGATACCCGGCGCAACGACATCCATCGCTGCCACTGTTTTGCCGTCTTCGTTTTGACGCATGTAGAACGCTTTTATATCACGCGGGTAATTTTTGATAACTACTGGTGCGTTAAAGTGTTCTTCAGCAAGGTAACGCTCGTGCTCAGATTGTAAATCTACACCCCATTCAACAGCGAACTCGAACTTCTTGCCGCATGCTTTTAAGATTTCGATAGCATCAGTGTAATCGACTTGAGCGAAATCTTTTGTAACGAACTCTTCTAAACGAGAGATAGCTGTTTTCTCTACACGTTGTGCAAAGAATTCCATGTCATCACGACGTTCAGTTAATACTGCATTGAAAACATATTTCAGCATGTCTTCAGCAAGTTTTGCGATATCTTCTAAATCTGCGAACGCAACTTCAGGTTCAACCATCCAAAACTCTGCTAAGTGACGCGATGTGTTTGAGTTCTCAGCACGGAAAGTAGGGCCAAAGGTATAGATTTTTGACATTGCAGATGCGTATGTCTCACCATTTAACTGACCAGATACAGTTAAGAACGCTTCTTTACCGAAGAAATCTTCGCTGTAATCGATGTCACCTTTATCTGTGCGTGGCAAGTTTTGCATATCTAAAGTAGATACACGGAACATTTCACCTGCACCTTCACAGTCACTTGCAGTGATAATAGGCGTGCTGATCCAGTAGAAACCTTGTTCGTGATAAAAACGGTGAATCGCTTGTGCTAAACAGTTACGTACACGAGTTACTGCGCCCATAATGTTAGTACGAGGGCGAAGGTGCGCATGTTCACGTAAATACTCAATGCTGTGACGTTTAGCTGACATAGGGTAAGTATCTGGGTTCTCAACCCAACCTAATACTTCAACAGAGTTAGCCTGAATCTCGAAAGACTGACCTTGGCCTGCTGAAGGAACAAGGATACCGGTTACTGAGACTGAACAACCAGCAGTTAAACGTGTGACTTCATCATAATTATTGAGTGAATTAGGTACTACCGCTTGAATAGGATCAAAACACGAACCGTCATGAACGGCTAAAAATGAAATTCCTGCTTTTGAATCGCGGCGTGTACGGATCCAGCCTTTTACTGTTACTTGGCTGTCTACCGCAACCTTGCCTTTTAATAGCTCTGAAATCGCTAAATGGCTCATCTTCACTCCAATGATATAAGTTGCCTAATATTATAATGCTGTGCATTGCACTTGAATCGACTATCTTACCTTCGTAAATCAAATAAAAAAACTATTCAGGCGTACTCTTTAGTAGTTTTTCTTCAATTGGATAAAATAGCAGCAATATTTTGCGTAAAATTTGCGTTTATTTAAATTCTCGCTGCGCTAATTGGTTATTTTGTGGCATTATTAACAATTCTCAACAGGATAACTGTCCTTTAGTCTTTAATTAATTTGTATAACAGGTGCTATGAAACAAGTTTTTATTCTTCGCGGCTTACCAGGTTCAGGTAAATCATATTATGCACAAAGCCTTGCTGATGAGTTGGTAGCAGGTAATGAAAGTGACTATGTAGTGTGCGCAACAGATGATTATTTTTACAATAGCGAAGGTGTATATCAATTTGATAAGTACAAGCTACCTGAATATCATAATCTAAACCTTGCGCGCTTTATTAATGCTTTAGCAGAAGAAATTCCGCTAGTGATTGTTGATAACACCAATATCAAAAAGTGGGAATTTATCGCTTACGCACAAGCTGCCACTGCATTGGGTTATCAAGTAAAAGAAGTCATCGTTGGTGAAATTAAAGATAAATCATTGCAGCATCTTTACGCCAAGCGCTGTGAACATAAAGTACCGCTTCGAATGATCAGTAAAATGGCATATATGTTTGAATGGTAAAGTTTAAAGGAAAAGGAAGCAGCAGCTTCCTTTTTTAATGTCTTCAATACGCTTGTTGTTCAATGGCTGCAAAAATAGCATCACATAATTTCGTTAGGCTTTGTTCATTGCTTATATATGGCGGCATTAAATAAATTAACTTGCCAAATGGGCGGATCCAAACACCTTGCTCTATAAAAAAGCGTTGAATTTTAGCTACATCAACATTTTGATTAAGCTCTACAACACCAATAGCGCCTAATGTGCGCACATCAACGACTGCATCGAGTTGCTTACATTTAGTAAGTTGGGATGTTAGCACGTCATTTATGTGTTCAATTTGTTCTTGCCAAGGTTGCTCTAGTAGTAAATCAATACTCGCGCAGGCTGTGGCACAGGCAAGCGGGTTACCCATAAACGTTGGGCCATGCATTAATACGCCGGCTTCACCTTCACTGATCCCAACAGCGACTTTGCTGGTGGTTAATGTTGCTGATAGCGTCATCATGCCACCTGTTAATGCTTTGCCAATACATAAAATATCTGGCTCGATATTGGCATGTTCAACAGCAAACAAGGTACCGGTGCGGCCAAACCCTGTGGCGATTTCATCACAAATAAGTAAAACATCATACTTATCGCAAAGAATGCGCAGGTGTTTTAAGTAATCAGGATGGTAAAAAATCATGCCTCCGGCATTTTGAACAATGGGTTCAATGATAAAAGCAGCCACATCTTGATGATGAGCTGCAAAATAGCTTTCAAGCGTATCCGCTTCAGCAGGGCTAAACTCTTCATTAAATTTAGAAATAGGAGCCGGCACAAAAACATGTTCAGGTAAAAACCCTGAATACATGCTGTGCATTGAATTTATTGGATCGCAAACGCTCATGGCTGCGAAGGTGTCGCCATGATAACCCTTTAGCGGCGTCATTAACTTTTGCTTGCTGGTGTATCCTTGGCTTAACCAGTATTGCAAAGCCATTTTGATTGCGACTTCAACACTCACAGAGCCACTATCGGCTAAGAACACTTTATCAAGTGAAGCAGGTGTCATACTTACCAACTTTTTACACAGCTCAACAGCGGGCTCATGAGTTAAGCCACCAAACATGACATGGCTCATTTTGCTAACTTGCTTGGTGATTGCCTCATTTAAAACAGGGTGGCAGTAACCATGAATTGCACTCCACCAAGAGGCCATACCATCTATTAGGCTTTCACCTGTTTCTAAGAAAATACGATTTGCATTTGCATGACTTACTGGATACACGGGAAGGGGTTGAGTCATAGAAGTATAAGGGTGCCAAATATGGTCACGATCAAAATCTAAATCTACCGGTTGTTTATTAATCATATGTAAACTTTATATCACCTCAATTCGTTGACAATGTTACGTCAAGTCGTAGACTAAGCCAATCAAACCGTCCTAATAATTTAAAAAAGAGACTATTATGGAGCACGCAGTTGTCCGTCACGATTGGACTCACCAAGAAGTAAAAGCATTATTCGAAATGCCATTCAATGATTTGTTATTTAAAGCGGCCAGTGTTCACCGTGAAAACTTCAACCCAAATGAAGTACAAATTTCTACTTTGTTATCGATTAAAACCGGTGCTTGCCCAGAAGATTGCAAATATTGTCCTCAGTCAGGTCATTATAAAACAGACCTAGACCGTGAGCGCCTTATGGAAGTAGAAAAAGTGGTTGAACAAGCGCGTGTTGCTAAAGAAAAAGGGGCAACACGTTTTTGTATGGGGGCTGCTTGGTCTGACCCTAAAGAGCGAGATATGCCATATATTTCAAAAATGGTAAAAGAAGTTAAAGAACTTGGGCTTGAGACTTGTATGACACTTGGCATGCTAGATAACGAAAAAGCTCATGCATTAAAAGACGCCGGTCTTGATTACTACAACCATAACCTTGATACATCGCCAGAGTATTATCAACAGATCATTACAACACGTACTTATCAAGACCGTTTAAATACCATTGATAATGTACGTGATGCCGGAATGAAAGTGTGTTCAGGTGGTATAGTCGGTATGGGAGAGCAGGCTGCTGATCGTTTTGGTTTATTAATGCAATTAGCAAACTTGCCGCAACAGCCAGAGAGTGTGCCAATTAACATGTTAGTTAAGGTGAAAGGCACACCTCTTGAAGATGTAGAAGACTTAGATCATTTTGAGTTCATTCGTACTATCGCAGTTGCACGTATTATGATGCCTAAAAGTTATGTTCGTTTATCAGCTGGCCGTACTGCGATGAATGAACAAATGCAATCTATGTGTTTCTTTGCTGGTGCTAATTCAATTTTCTACGGTGATAAGTTACTGACTACAGAAAACCCTGAAGCAGACGCTGATATGATGCTGATTAAAAAATTAGGTATGAACCCAGAAACCCGTGAAGATTATTCTGATGAAGCGGTTGCAGCATCGCTTTCTTCAAAAGTTGCCGATAAAGCAACATCAGAACTATTTTACGAAGCGTAACATTTAAATGGCTTTCGATTTTATTGCCGAGCATCTTGAAGAGCGTCAAGCAGATGCATTACTGAGACAGCGTCAACTTGTTGAGCAATCAAGCGGGCGTTTTATAAAAGTTGCTGGTAAACAATATTTAAATTTTGCCAGTAATGACTACCTTGGCTTTGCTGATGATTTTATCGAAATACAAGCGCAGCAACTAGGTAGCCACAGTTCTGCTCTAGTGAATGGCTATAATAAAGCGCAGCAACAGCTTGAACAGTGTTTATGCAAGCTATTAGGCTTTGAAAGCGCGATGTTATTTAATAGCGGATTTAGTGCTAATAGCAGCGTATTAAAAGCATTGTTTCAAGATAAAAGCGTGGCGCAATCATCGGCAATTTTTCAAGATAAGCTCAATCATGCCAGCTTAATTGATGGCGGCCTTCATTCTGCTGCTGCTATGGTGCGTTTTAATCATAACGACCTAAAGCATTTAGAATCTCGGCTACAAAAGTCAAAAGCAAAGCATAAACTCATTGTGAGTGAAGGGGTGTTTTCAATGGATGGTGATAAAGCCCCCATTGAAGAACTGTTTAAACTTGCTAAACAATACGATGCATGGCTCATGATTGACGACGCCCATGGCTTTGGCGTATTGGGTGAGCAAGGCTTAGGAAGTTGTGAGGTAATCAAGCCAGATTTATTAATTATCACCTTTGGAAAGGCACTTGCAAGTAGTGGTGCTTGCCTGCTTGCGTCAAAACAAATGGTTGATTACATGCTGCAGTATAATCGTGAATACATCTATTCAACAGCGATGTCACCATTGATGGCAAGTTGTACCCTTGAGCGACTTGAAAAGTTAATTAAGGCTGATGAGAAACGCTCTCAGCTTATAGAGAATATTGCCTACTTTAGAGTGCTTGCTAAAGAGCATAACTTAGCATTAATGGAATCAACAACGGCTATACAACCTTTGGTTCTAGGTGATGCAGAACATACACTTGCCGTTGCGAATAAGCTCAAAGAAAAAGGTGTATGGTTAACTGCTATTCGACCACCCACGGTACCTTATAATACGGCACGACTTAGGATCACCTTAAGTAGCGCGCATCAACCTGACGATATAAAACAGCTGGTTGATGCGCTAGTGGAGTGTTTATGATTGTTCAACTGCAAGCCGCTACAAATTGTCAAAGTAATAAGCTAACAACACAAACTAAGTTTTCTAGAGCCGCTGCAAATTATGCAAGTCATGCCAATGTTCAAAAACAAGCTGCTACACACTTATTTAAAATGATGGCAAATAAGCATCAGCAGGGTACTTGCCTTGACTTAGGGGCAGGGCCTTTAGTTAACACGGCAATGCTTAAAACACATTTTGATACTGTACTGGCAATGGACTTAAGTCATTCCATGCTAAGCACAGAGCAAAGCCCGCGTTGTTTAAAAGTGTGTGCTGATATGGATAACTTACCTTTACAACAAAATACACTTGATTGTGTATTTAGTAATTTTGCAATGCAATGGTCTGCTGATTTTAAAGAACTGCTTAAAAACCTTTTTTGTTCTTTAAAAATAGGCGGAAAAGTCTATTTAAGTTGCGTTGTAGATGGATCGCTTAAAGAGATTAAACAAGCATTTAGTTGTATAGATCAGCAAAGTCATATTAATCAATTCCATTGTGCTAATAAGGTTATTGAGTATGCAAAATCTGCGGGGTTTAAACTGAATTTTGCTGCCGATAGATGTTACATAGATACCTATAATTCACCCTTAGAAGCCCTGCGTTCGATTAAAGCTATTGGCGCTACATCACTACAAACTAAGCAAAAACGCCAAGGGTTATTAACGAGGCATGCCCTCAATAGTGTTTGTAAGGCATACCCTCTGGTTGATGGGCATGCTAGAGTGAGCTATCAAGTTGTCCTTTTAGAACTAGAAAAATAGAATTAATTAAATAATGAAAGAATTTTTTATCACTGGTACAGACACCGATGCTGGAAAAACCCATGTAACCAGTTTGTTGTTAAACTTGCTGGCGCAACATAAACAGCGTGCCGTTGGTTTTAAACCTATTGCTGCAGGTGCAGAAGAAGCATTTGGTCAGCTAGTTAACGATGATGCTTTAACTTTAATGGAAAGCTCATCGATTGGGGTTAAATATAACATTGTTAACCCCTTTACTTATGAGCCGCCCATTGCACCGCATATTGCCGCTGCTCAAGTAGGCGATAGACTCACATTTGACAAGCTCGATGCTGCTTATGCGAATGTAAAAGCACTCAATACTGATTATATTCTTACAGAAGGTGCTGGTGGCTGGTGTTTGCCTATCAACGAAACTGATTTGCTCTGTGATTGGGTTAAATCACAAGACCTTCATGTTATTTTAGTGGTTGGCTTGAAGCTAGGCTGCCTTAATCATGCTTTATTAACTGCTGCTCACTTTAAAGCACTTGGTGTCAATTGTGTGGGTTGGATTGCAAATCATGTAGATCCTAACATGCGTGAGCAAGACGCAAATTTAGAAACCTTAAAATCAACATTACCTTTCCCGCTTTTAGCGATTAGTCCTTATACAGAAGGCACTCCTAAGTTAAAAATTTACAAAACCTTACTTGAAATTTTATCTATCAACCCATAATAATTGAGTTGTTACTTTTGACATACTCTGTCACAATTGGTTGCAATTAGTTCCTTGCGACCAATTGCATACGTCTTAAACTAAGTCGGAAGTAAGCCCAGATAATTTTATTAACTAACGATTTTTAACCATGTCGTTAGTTAATACAATTGGTATGTTTATTCTGAGGTTTTTATGAAGCGTGTATTTTTGTTTCTACTGACTAACTTAGCGGTAATGCTAGTGTTAGGTATTGTGTTGTCTATTGTGATGAGCGTGCTGGGTATTAGCCATCGCAGTCTAGGCGGCATTTTAGTTATTTCAACCGTATTTGGTTTTGGTGGCTCGTTTATTTCGTTATTTATGTCGAAATGGATGGCAAAAAAATCAACCGGTGCACATGTTATTGAACAGCCACGTTCTGAAACAGAACAATGGTTAGTTTCGACGGTAGCGGCGCAAGCAAAAAAAGCAGGTATCGCGATGCCAGAAGTGGCTATTTACGATAGCCCTGAAATGAACGCATTTGCGACTGGCCCAAGCAAGAACAACTCACTGGTGGCTGTGAGCACCGGTTTATTACACAACATGAACCAAGATCAAGCTGAGGCTGTATTGGCTCATGAGGTATCACACATTGCAAATGGCGACATGGTAACGCTTACTCTTATTCAAGGTGTAGTGAATACCTTTGTTATCTTTATGGCGAAAGTATTAGCAGGTATTGTTGATAACTTCTTAAATAGTGATGAAGAAGAGGGCGGTAGTAGCTGGACTTACTTCTTGTTCGATATGATTTTCCAAATGCTATTTGGTGTTCTAGCAAGTGTGATTGTTGCTTACTATAGCCGTAAACGCGAGTTCTCTGCGGATGCCGGTGCAGCAAGACTTGTAGGTGCAGACAAAATGCGTAGTGCCCTTGAGCGCTTAAAACAAAACCACCCATCACAACTAGAAGGTTCAATGATGGCGTTTGGTATTGCAAGCGGTAAAGGTGTTGCCGAGTTATTCTCATCGCACCCACCACTTGATGAGCGTATTAACGCATTACGTTAATTGTAAAGACGAAAAAGCCAGCTTGATGCTGGCTTTTTTTATTGTTGGTTTTTCTCGCGCTCGAGTTGTTGTGGTAATAAAACCTCAACAATTTCACGGGCCGGTAAGGTATACCTTACACCATCGAACATCACTGAAGTGTGTTCATCAATACTAGTGATCCCTGTTAAAGTCCAGCCTTCGCCGCGTTCTTTACAGTAGACTGTGGTGGTAGGTTGGATTACTTTAAATTCTTCACTCATCGAACTTAATCTAATTGCTTGAAATTGCATTTATAGTAAGACAATAATGCCAGCTCATAAAGTAAAAAGAAGAAATTAACGTGTCAAACCACGATGACTTAGCCTTTGACTTACGTCCCATTCGTCATAAAGATTGTCAAGCGATTTGGGGTATTTTAAAAGATCCCCATGTTCAATCGTTTAATGATTACAGTAGTGACATAACGAAAGGTGACGTATATGACTTTATTCAAGGCGACATAGAACGTTTTTATAATCAACAAGGCATTCGTTTAGTTATTGTTTTAAGAAGTAGTGGGCAAGTTATTGGCAGTGTTGGCCTATTTAACATAATTAACGAGCAAGGTATGTTGGGATTTGAATTGTCATCGCAATTCTTTGGCAAGGGGATAATGCAAAAGGTATTAGAAATGCTATTTGACAAACTGACTACCTTTGTAGCGACTCCGCTTAACAGTGTGGTGGCTTTAGTTAATCCAAATAATAGTGCAAGTATTAAGCTGTTAAAAAAATGCGGCTTTCAAAATCATGAAGCTCACTGGATAAAGTATATTAACTAATTACTATAATATTACAATCTTGTTCTGCTAGTGTTGCTACTATAAAATGGCGTCTCATTTTAAAAAGGAGCGCTTGCAACGATGGCAAAAGCCAAACCAATTATCAGTATTGAAAGTTACGGCATTTACAGCCATTGGGATGCAAAAGAGAAAGACCTGCCTCAAATCACCGAGTTTACAACAGACGTTCCGGCACAGTTAGATATTGAATTTGGTTTTATTGTTAACATTAAAAAGGCTAAAGGACAAAAAATAAAGTTTTGCATTTACCATCCAGATATCCCAGATGAAGATGGCGAGATCATGCCACCATTTGAGGGCGAACAGTACGTTAAAACAAACGATTGGCAGTTTTACTTAGGTGATACTATATGGGCACCTGTTGATAATAAAGTTGGCATTTGGCGCATGACTATTGAATTAAATGGTCATATAATTGCCGATAAATCCTTTAACTTATTAAAGGAAGCCGAAGGTACAGCCACTGATTTTTGGAAGCATCGCGGCTATTAATCTTTAATCTGAGAGGGACTATGTATCAAGGAAGTTGTTTGTGCAGCAAAGTAAAAGTAACAATTGCTGGTGGTATAGACTCAATTATTCATTGTCATTGCTCTTTATGTCGTAAAAATTCAGGCACAGCCTACGCAACCAATGGCTTTATTCAACGAGATGGTTTTAACCTCACAGAGGGCAAGCAGCATCTGAGTGCCTTTGAATTTAAACCCGGTAGAATTCGTTATTTTTGTAGCTGCTGTGGATCACCAGTTTATAGTGAGAACAAAGATGACCCAAGTCGTTTACGTATTCGCTTAGGTTTGTTAGATAGCGATATAAACGAGCGTCCGATCAGCCATAACTTTGTAAGTTCTAAAGCAAACTGGGATACGTTTGACGCAGAAATACCATGCTATGATGGTTTTGAACCAAGTAGAGCGAAGTAATAGCCATGATTGCGAATACACCTAAACCGCCTTATTACGCCGTAATTTTTACGAATATCTTATCTGAGGATACCGCTGGGTATGAAGAAGTGGCCAATAGAATGGTTGAGCTTGCAGAGCAACAACCAGGGTATTTAGGCATGGAGTCTGTTCGTGATGGTTTGGGTATTACGGTATCGTATTGGCAAAGCTTAGATGCGATAAAAGCCTGGAAACAAAACATTGAGCACTTAAACGCCCAACAGCTCGGCAGAGACAAATGGTACAGCGCCTTTACAACGCGTATAGCTAAAGTAGAACGTGATTATTCATTGTGATAGTCATTAACCACAATAAGAACACATCATACAATTTTGGGGTTAATTTCAATCTCAGCATATCTTTGAATTTGAGATTTTTAATCAACAGATATGGTATATAAGAGGGGCTAATAATATTCACGTGCAACAAATGAGAATAATCCCATTATTTGCTTATTCAAAAAATGCAAAATCTCTTTTCCTTTCTATAATTTAAATATCAATAGCTTGCAGACTTTCTTGTCATCTTTTGTGGTGCCTTATTAGCTAGTTAAATGTTTATCGATAATACAGGACTCGGTGTGGAATCTTCTTTGTTTATCAAATACGGTGGTTTTTCTCGAATTTATACCGTCATAGAAAAGTTTTATGACAATATTTTGAAGTCAGAAACCCTTAATGCACATTTTAAAAATACCAATATGGAAAGGCTGATTCATCATCAAACAAGTTTTATCTCATCTTTAATGGGTGGACCTGATTACATCAGTGATGAACAGCTAGCACAAGCCCATAAAAATTTAGGTATTAATCTTAAAGATTGGCAAGAAATGATAAATATCTTGTCGCTTACATTTTCTGAACAAGGAATATCAGAAGACGACGCGAAGCAAGTCATAGCTAAGCTTGAAACAAAACGAGACTTTATCGTATGCCATTAGAACAAAACAACGCGGATTATTCTGTTTTAAATTATTTGCAGTTACCTGTCGTTGTTTTTTCGGCTAATGAACACAAGAAAGTATTTCAAAACAACTCATTTCAACTTGTTGCACAGCATTATCTAGATGCATCGAACAATCCAACTAACAGAGGCTTAGTACAATTAATTATTTCAAAATTATTAGAAAATGATACAGATAAGCTTGAAGTAGAAATTAATGATGCTTCATATCGTCATATTTTTAGGTTTACTGCAAATGCAGTCGGGGAGAACGTCATTGTTGAAGGTGAGGATATAACCGAACTTAAGAGAAACCAGTTTTTGTTTAACAGAACAAACTCATTGTTAGAAGACTACAGTAAGCAAATGTTTGAACTTGGCCATACTGACCAACTAACAAATGTGCCAAATAGGCGAGCCTTGTTTGCAAAATTCAGTCAATTACAATCAAAACATGAAGAATTTAGTTGTACTGTTTCACTTATCGATCTTGATCACTTTAAGCATTTTAATGATTCATTTGGCCATGATTTTGGCGACCAAGTATTAGTCACCTTTGCAAAGCATGTAAAAGATAGCATTGATGATACGTGTTATTTTGTAAGATTTGGCGGTGAAGAGTTTTGCCTTATCCAAATAAACAATAAAGACACGGTTTGTTTTGCCAATACCGAAAAACTACTACAAACAACAAATACCATAAAGCTTATGACACCTAATGATTCATATATAGGCATGTCGTTTAGCGCAGGTGTTTCTGTGTATGGTAAAGACGGCATCTCACTTGATGAGCTTTTAAATAATGCTGATAAAGCACTTTATTTAGCTAAAGAGAATGGCCGTTCGCGTGTAGTAAAGTTTGAAGGTGCTTAAAGCGCTAAATTTTTATTATTTATCTACTATATTGTGTTGGTTATTTGATGCTTGAGTGCAAAGATTATGAATAAATGGAAATTCCTTCGTATTGCTTTAATATCCTTCATTGCAGTCTCATCTCTATTTACTCCGCTTGAGCCGAAGGCTAACCCGGCTATCAATTTGAGTGCATTAGGTGTTATTTTTGTATTTACCTTTTTGGCTCTTTTATTTGTTGTTGGCATGCAAGTTGTTAATCCTCTATCAGCGAAGGTATGGCACAAGCCTGATTGGAATCGCAATCCATTCAGCTTGAAAGACCCAATTCAGTTCTTTCATCTTGCTGCGTATATAATGCTTGTTCAAGGCGCTGTTGTTTTATCTCGATTGCTTATCTCAAGTATTCCATTTTACTTAGAAAGCCTAGTCCCGCTCGTTATAGGCGCTGGGGTACTAATTGGAATCAAGCTTGCTATGCTTCTTTTTAGGATGAAGTATGCTGAGAACACCTAACAACAGAATTAGAACGTTCATTATAAAGCGATTATTTAGCTACCCTATATGTATTACGAAGAGCTGAATAATGAATGAAATAATGGAACAACTGAGAGACAAGAAATCCCAAAAACGTCGTTCAGCAGCGAAGAAGTTGCGGAAGCTAAAAGATATTAACGCTGGTCCGTATTTATTGGCTGCGCTTGAGAATGAACTCAATGATGAAAGGACTTGGGAAACACAGTATCAGATGATCATGGCTATAGGTGAATGTGATTATAAGCCAGCATTGCCATTTTTAAATGGACTCGTAAAGCAAGATAATAAAGCAACTATGCTTTACGTCGCTATTGGAGATGCAATAGTAAGACTTTCTACAGAGAATGAAAGAGACACTGCTACAATATTTAAGCTTATTGATATTGGCAATGAGGCACTCATTGAAGGGGCTTTTCGAGCAATGGCTATGCTAAAAATGATACCGGGTGATAGTGAGATAGAAAAAATTATCAATTACGTTGCTGCAAAAGATTTGAACCAAGGTATTCATTTTTGGGTCGTAGCAGCAGCTCCTGGGTGGTCAGGATTAATAGTAGAAGAATACTTAAATTATTGTGAAAGGTCACCGCGTGAAGAAATCACCAACGCTGTTGCTCTTGGACGTAAGGGAAAGTACAAGAAATGGAGTCCACTGTAAAATGAAAAGCAGTAAATACGCCTTAACGCGTAGCTACCTAGCATCATTTTTAATTTTATTTAGTGGCGGAGTCAATGCAGTTGTTGAGCTATAAATGCTTAAAATGAATGGCTAATAGGGTAGTTATAATCTTTATAACAAGTTTAAGCCAAACGTTTTATGACTTGGCATCATACAGTTCCAAAAAACACTCAATACTTGTTTAACTTAAATGTACTTAATGTAACTAGCATCACACCAATAGCAAAGCCCATAACTAAACCACCAGATAAATCGGAGCTAACACCTAAAACAGTATCCGATTCTCTGACATGTGTTAGCCAGTAAAAGAGCAGAAATGAAACGCTAGAGATTGCACAGAGAAGAATAAGTTTGGTCCTGTTAGACATATTAACCTCAATTATTTTCATTTTTTAGTTTTATGACTGTTAAGTAATAGCATTTGTTGGTTGATATTGCGACAAAAAAGAAAAATGTATTGCAGTATTTTTATCGTGAGTTAAAGCCCACAAAAGTGGGCTTTAGTGTTAATCGTGATTACAAAGTGTAATTAAAACCAATGGCAATACCGTCATCTTCGGTTTGTGACATCTGTGCTTCTTGCTCAGCGTCATTACTCGAAAAGTCGCTAAAGTCTTTACGGGCTTCAATATATAAAATGGTATCTTCTGCCATGAAGTAGTGCGTACCAATTACTGCAAATTGACGCTTAAATACATCTTCAGGATCGGCATTAAAGTTTGGCTGAATAACATAGTCATCGCCGGCATCAAATACGTTATAAGCTACAAAGGTACGAATGTCATTATCAAAGCGATAGCTGAAGATAGACTCCAAACCAACGGCATCTTTAATTAAGCGACCTAAGTTGTCAGTATCGTGGTTTTCGTTTTTATTTATATTCGCTGATGCATACCAACCAGGTTTATAAAAATCACCATAGGTAATGCCCATACCATAAATTAAATCATTTACAGATTGGTTTCTCCCACCTGCATACACGATATCAAACTGACCGCGGTTAACACCCGCAGTTACTTTTAAATTAGGGCTAACCGAGTAGGTGAGTGCGGCGCCATAAGTAGAATTAAATTCTACTTTTTGTGCGGCGTTATTTCCTTGGTTCCAAAGGACCTCACATGATCTCATTGATATATCAACGATATCACAGGTATAAAAGTCATCAGATTTCAGTTGTGCTTGAAGCGCTAAATGAAAATTACCCCAGGTATTGCGATACTGCAGTACTTTATCGCCGCGACCTGTGCCATTTACAGCACCGTCATCTTTATTGTAGGTATAAACACCCGCAGCATTACCATCCCATACTAAGCTGTAGTTGGTGTTGTAAACAACGTCGTACCATACACCCCATTGTTTACCTAAAGTGACTTGGCCGTAATCGTCATGTTTAAGACCAACATAGCCTAAACGGTTATATAAAAACTCATCTTGAATTGATTCAAAGCGATTGCTGTATACGATATCGCTGCTACCAACAGGGTTAACACCCCATTCAAGTAAAGCAAAAGCTTGCCAGCCGTTTTTTAATTGGCGCTTAAAATCAAAATTAATGCGTGATGCACCGTTTACTACCTCAGTTTCGCCTTGCGTATTAATAATTCTTGCATCGATAAAGCCACCAACAGTAACGCTATTGGTTTGGTCGTTATAGATTTCGATGGCATTGGCTGTCGGTATGGCAATCATGCCTGCAACAAATAAGGCAGTGTGTGTTCTTTTCATAAAGTACCTTGATTAATTATTGTCCCTAATAGGTATAATTTAGTTAAAGGTAGGAGATTATCAAAGCTAAAATAGGGTAAAAAGTGAAAAATTATCATGCTACAAAGCGTCTTTGAGGAAAAATTATTCATTTTAGGTTCACTATATTGAATTATCAATGAGTTACCAAGGCTAAAAAATAGACACTTTCTGGCTTAGCGTTCTAAGCATTAATTTAGTATTTGGTGTTTCGGCACCTAGACCATATAACAAGGTCATAAAATAGCAGTCGAGTAATATAGCTGCTTTTACTTTATTAAATTGCGGCTGGTCGGCAAAAACTAATGATTGTATTAGCTCCATGTGCTGTTGCTGGAATGGCTGCGAAAACAATCGCTGGCTAAAAAGCACTTTATAAAAGCGATGATGTAAACAATAAAACTGATAAAAATATTGCGCGTAATGATTAATCTTTAAGCGAGCAGGGCGGTGTATATCCGTTTCTTTGGCGCGTTCTAGCACATCATTAAATTTATCATCAAGGCATGCTTCTAAAATAGCCACTTTATCAGAGAAATGATTAAACAAGGTGCCCACTGCTATGTTGCTTGCTGCAGAAATTTGCCTCGTTGAAGTATCATTAAACCCTTGCTCAGTAAAAAGATTCCAAGCCGCCTCTAAAATACGTTGGTGAGTATCTGCATGTTTGCTCATTCTTAACCTACTGTTTATAAATAGTTATATTAAAAGTGAGCGTGCTCATGTGATTAAGTGAGCGCGCTCATTAAAGGTAGTCGTAAGAGTTGAGCTTGTAAAATTAGCGGGGGTATTTAATTAAACTTTCATGGCGTGCTAAGCGGCTTTAGTTTAAAATTGCCCACAGTTTCGTTTTTACTTTTTTACCCGCTGGAGGGTACCGCTATCATTAGTACAGCTAATATCACCATGCAATTTGGTGCTAAACCTTTATTCGAAAATATTTCAGCAAAATTTGGCGATGGTAACCGTTACGGTTTAATCGGTGCGAATGGCTGTGGTAAATCAACCTTCATGAAAATCCTAAGTGGTGAACTTGAGCCATCTTCAGGTAATGTCAGCACAGATCCAAACGAACGTATTGCAAAACTAAATCAAGACCAGTTTGCTTACGAAGAGTTTTCTGTAATCGACACAGTAATCATGGGTCATAAAGAGCTGTGGGAAGTAAAAAAAGAGCGTGACCGTATTTACAGCCTACCTGAGATGAGCGAAGAAGACGGCATGAAAGTGGCTGATCTTGAAACTGAGTTTGCCGAAATGGATGGCTACTCAGCAGAAGCTAAAGCAGGTGAGTTACTAATTGGTGTAGGTATTGGTACAGAGCAACATTACGGCCCTATGTCTGAAATCGCACCGGGTTTTAAACTGCGTGTGTTACTTGCACAAGTGCTGTTTTCTGATCCAGATATCATGCTACTCGATGAGCCTACCAATAACTTGGACATATACACCATCAAGTGGTTAGAAGACGTGTTAAACCAGCGCGACTGTACCATGATCATCATTTCGCACGACCGTCACTTCTTAAACTCTGTATGTACACACATGGCTGACATCGATTATGGCGAGCTTCGTATTTACCCTGGTAACTACGATGAGTACATGTTTGCAGCAACGCAAGCTCGTGAGCGTCTACTAAGCGAAAACGCGAAGAAGAAAAGCCAAATTGCTGAGCTTCAACAATTCGTATCGCGCTTCTCTGCGAACGCTTCAAAAGCAAAGCAAGCAACATCACGTGCGAAACAAATCGATAAAATTCAGCTTGAAGAAGTTAAAGCATCTTCTCGTCAAAGTCCGTTTATTCGCTTTGAGCAAGAGAAGCAGTTATTCCGTAATGCGTTAGAGCTAACAAACTTAGCGCAAGGTTTCGAAGAGACCTTATTCAGCGGCCTTGAAGGCTTAGTTGAAGTAGGTGAGCGTATTGCGATTATCGGTGAGAACGGTGTTGGTAAAACAACATTATTAAATACTTTAGCTGGTCGTTTAGCACCAAAACAAGGTGAATTTAAATGGTCAGATAACGCTAATATTGGGTATTACGCACAAGACCATGCTGACGAGTTCGAACAAGACATGAACTTATTTGAGTGGATGGAACAATGGCAACAAGAAGGTGACGACGAACAAGTTGTTCGTAGTTTCTTAGGTCGTATGCTGTTTTCACAAAACGACATCAAAAAGTCAGTTAAAGTGATTTCAGGTGGTGAGCAAGGCCGTATGCTGTTTGGCAAAATTATGATGCATAAACCAAACATCTTATTAATGGATGAGCCAACCAACCACATGGACATGGAATCTATCGAAGCGCTTAACTTAGCACTTGAAGCATACGAAGGGACATTATTGTTCGTATCTCACGATAGACAATTTGTATCATCGCTTGCAAACCGTATTTGGGAAATCAAAGACGGCAAAGTTATAGACTTTAAAGGTACATACACTGAGTACCTAGCAAGCAAAGAAGCTTAATTAGCTGATGAGTGATTAAAAGCCATGCATGTCATGGCTTTTTTGTGCTTCTAGAGTCGCATCTTGATGTGAGTTAGGTATATAATACCCGCCACAAAATAAGGACAAAAGTCCGCTTTTTAGAAAACAATTTAACTGAGGTGTATTTATGACTGTTGGCATTATTATGGGTTCCAAATCAGACTGGCCAACGATGGAACATGCGGCGTTAATGCTAGAAAAATTCGGCATTGAATACGAAACTAAAGTTGTTTCTGCTCACCGTACCCCTCAATTACTTGCTGACTATGCAAGCTCAGCTGCAGATCGCGGTATTAAAATTATTATTGCTGGTGCAGGTGGTGCAGCGCACTTACCTGGTATGGCTGCGGCGTTTACATCACTGCCAGTTTTAGGTGTACCAGTTAAATCTAAAACACTTAATGGTGTAGATTCTTTATTATCTATTTGCCAAATGCCTAAAGGTGTTGCGGTAGGTACTCTTGCTATTGGTGAAGCTGGCGCTGCTAATGCTGGCCTTTTAGCGGCACAAATTTTAGGTTGCCAACAGCCTGAAATTTTCGCAAAAGTTGAAGCATTCCGTAAAGAACAAACAGACACAATCTTAGCTAATCCTAATCCTGCAGAGTAATATGAATATTCTAATTTTAGGTGCAGGCCAGTTAGCTCGTATGATGAGCTTAGCGGGTGCACCGCTTGATTTAAATGTTGTTGCCTACGATGTGGGAAGTGAAAAAATCATTCACCCATTAACTGGTGAAGTTCGTAACAGCACATTACAACAAGCTATTGATAACGCAGACGCTATCACCGCAGAGTTTGAACACATTCCTGATGATGTACTAACACTTTGCTGTCAAAGCAATAAGTTTTATCCGGGTAAAGCGGCAATTAAAACAGGTGGCGACCGCGCACTTGAAAAAGCATTACTTGATAAAACAAATGTTGAGTGTGCGCCTTACCAATTAATTACAGAAAAAGCTCACCTTATCGCTGCTGTAGAGCGCTTAGGCAAGCCGCTTGTGATCAAAACCTGCCAAGCGGGTTACGATGGTAAAGGCCAATGGCGCTTAAAGTCAGATGACCAAATTGACCAAATCTGGTCAGAAATGGCAGATTTCATTGCATCTGGCACCGAGAGTGCTCCGCACTCTATTATCGCAGAGAAGATGATCCCATTTGACCGTGAAGTATCTATCATTGGTGCACGCGACAAAGCAGGTAACACAGTTATTTACCCATTAACTGAAAATCAACACACCAATGGTGTGCTTACGCTTTCAGTTGCTGGTAAAGAAAAAGCAGCGATTCAAGAACAAGCTGAGCTGGCATTTAACAAGTTAGCGCAAGAGCTTGACTATGTAGGTGTATTAGCAATCGAGTTTTTTGATGTACAAGGTACGTTATTAGTTAACGAAATTGCGCCACGCGTTCATAACTCTGGTCACTGGACACAGCAGGGTACACATTGCTCACAGTTCGAAAACCACATGCGTGCTGTTGCAGGTTTACCACTAGGTAGTACAGAGTGTCTTCGTCCTACTGCTATGATCAACGTATTAGGTCAGCCTTCAATCCCACACTCAGTACTAGCAACGCAAGACGTTACTAGTCACTGGTATGGTAAAACGGCTAAACCGGGTCGTAAGATGGGTCATATCAATGTATCGGCTGATAACCTTCACCAATTAGGTGAGCGTTTAGCAGCACTTGCTGAAATCTTGCCAGAGCAAGACTACCCAGGTGTAGCTGCTACCAGCACCCAACTTATTTTAAACTAATCAGTTTAAATTCTTAAAAGCCGAGTTTGTCTCGGCTTTTTAATCGCTATAACTTATACCAATCCGCAATAATACATAATCATTTTGAGGGATTAAACCTGTCGCTACCTGCGTTAAAAATTTCTCATTTAGAACAATTGGTATTACCCGCAAACTTCGCTAATTTTGTACCTCTTGTCTCAAAGCACTTGCGTCAGGAACATCTTGCTATAGACTAATATTTTTATATTAATATTAGTTCGTTATGTTACATCCTCGATTTAGAACAGTCGTATTTGCGTTTTTTATGGCGCTGTTTATGTCTGGATTTATGTCTTTAGTGATCAGTATTTTTAACCTTGGTTTAATCGATAACATTGCAGCCAATTGGCTTAAAGCATGGGCTTTTGCTTTTTGTGTCGCATTTCCTACCGTTATTTTAGTCGCACCTGTGGTTCATAAGTTAACCAATAAATTTATCAGAGCACCGTTGTGATAGCCGAACGCCCAAAACAATTTCTTTTTATTGCACTATTTTTAGCATCGGCTTTACCTTTTGTTGGCTCTGCTACGGCACTTGTTGTTGGTGCTTTGTTTGCTATGGTTTTAGGTAATCCATTTGCAATTCAGTCACAAAAAATTAGTAAATGGATGCTAAAGTTAGCTGTTATTGGCTTAGGCTTTGCTGTTGATTTTAGTCAAGTAATAGAAGTAGGGCGCAGCTCAATTGTACTTACTATTGTCAGTATTACCGCGATTATTGGTCTTGGCGAAATTTTATCTCAGTTGTTTAAGTTAAATAAAAATACCGGTGTACTCATATCATTTGGTACCGCAATTTGTGGTGGTAGCGCAATTGCAGCAATGGCGCCAGTTATCAAGGCAAAAGATCACGAAGTCGCGATATCTTTAGCTGTAGTTTTTTTACTTAACGCACTTGGCTTGGTGTTATTTCCAATGATTGGTCATTATTTTGGCCTGACTGAGCATCAATTTGGGGTATGGGCGGCACTGGCTATTCACGATACTAGTAGTGTAGTTGGGGCCTCAGCTGCTTATGGCGCATCAGCTCTTGCAATTGCCACCACTATCAAGCTCACTAGAGCGATGTGGATCATACCGTATACTAGTATCGCAGGTGTTTTTTGGAAATCAGATGAAAAAGCCAGTATCCCATTGTTTATATTTGGGTTTTTAGCAGCTGCATTGATCAACTCAAGCTTCCCTGAGTACCAAACACTCTGGCATGCACTTAATGTTGGCGCTAAACAAGTTTTGATAATGACCTTATTTTTGATTGGGAGTGGTTTATCAATTTCGGTCTTAAAACAAGCGGGCATTAAACCTTTTATCATGGCGATGATCTTATGGATCATTGTCAGCAGTATTATTTTACTACTTATTGTAGACGGATTTATTTCATGAAAAACGCTTTATTAACTTCTTCAATAGCACTGACTTTAGGCTTATTTGCCAACAATGTATCGGCTGCTGATTTACGAGTTGCCACCTTTAACGTAAGTATGGACGCAACCAACTATGCAAAAAAAGGTGAAGCGATTGATAAAGATGCTTTAAGCAAAGCTTTAGCGAGCAACCACCAGCAAATACGCAACATTGCCGAAATAATTCAGCGTGTAAGACCGGATGTTATTTTACTTAATGAGTTTGATTATATTGATGCAGACAAAGGCATCAACGTATTTCGTAAAAACTACCTGCAAGTATCGCAAAATAAGCAGGTTGCTATCGATTACCCGTATTACTTTATTGCACCCGTTAACACCGGTTTAGCTACCGAGTTTGACCTAGATAACGATGGTGTAAAGGGGCATTACAAAGGTGATGCTCAGGGTTTTGGCTTCTTTGAGGGGCATTATGCAATGGCTGTATTGTCGCGCTATCCAATCGATTTAGATAAAGCGCGCACACTACAAACATTCAAATACAAAGACATGCCAAATGCACAAATGCCTATAGACCCTAAAACAGGTAAAGACTGGTATTCTGCGGAGGAATGGCAAGCAATTCACCTAAGCTCTAAATCATTTTGGGATTTACCAATTGATGTAAAAGGAAAAACGCTTCATTTGCTTGCTTCGCATCCAACCCCACCGGTTTTTGATGGTGATGAAGACCGTAACGGTAAGCGTAATCATGATGAAGTACGCCTGATTGCAGACTACATCAATAATGCTAACTATATTTATGATGATAAAGGCCAAAAAGGGGGCTTAAAAGCGAAAAGCCGCTTTGTGATTGTGGGTGATTTAAATGCTGCGCCAGAAGGGGGTAAGGCTCGCCCGAATACCACAGACCAAATTTTAAAAAACCCATTAGTGAATACCTCTTTTACGCCAACAAGCAAAGGTGCTAAAGAGTCGTATAAAGAAGATTTCGCTAAAAACTATACCGCTTATTGGCAAGCTCGTGCTGATTACGTATTACCATCAAATTATGGTATTGAGATTAACGATGGTGGGGTTTTTTGGCCACAGAAAAGCTCTGAACTGTTCCGTTTAATTAAAGATCGTAACGCATCGTCTGATCACCGTATGGTATGGCTTGATATCAGTTTAAAATAAGCTGTTATTAAACGGAAAAGTTTGGCTGTTTATCCTATAAAAATTGCTATTTCATCAGTGCTTCTGCTTAAATAGGGCGAATTATAATAACCCGTAAGAAGCACTATGAAATTCAAAACCACTGCTAATAAAACGTTAGTGGCTCTCGCAGTCGCATCTAGCTTCATGCTAGCAGGTTGTCAATCAACCGCCTCAACGCCTTCTGAAGAACAAGTTACCAATGTAGCCCCAGTTGTTGCTACTCCTGCTGATACAGGTTCAGCTGAAATCACGTTAGAGCAAGCAATGGCTCATCCTGATTGGTTAGGTCGTCAGCCTGAGCGTGCTTTCTGGAACGGTGATTCTAACAGTATCGTTTATGCACAAAAGCAACAAGGCAATGAGTTACGCGATTTATACGTTCAAGCGGTAAATAGCCAATCTGCATCACAATTAGCGTTAAATAAACTACACACTGTAGGCGCTAAAAACGCAGTTTACTCAGCAGATAAAAAGCAACAGGCTTATGCATTTGAAGGTAATATCTTCATTAAAAACTTAAGCACTGGACAAATTACGCAAATTACACACGACAGCGCAAAGCAATCAAAACCACAGTTTTTAACTGATGGTAGCCTTGCTTATCGCCAAGGTAATGCATTTTATAAAGTTGATTTAGCAACCGGTCGCCAAGTTGAATTAGTTAACTTACACCTAGATGATGCACCTAAAGGTGTACAAGAGCCAGACACTTATATTGCAAAAGAGCAACACAAACTAATTGATTATATTGCGCTTACTCATAAAAACAAAAAAGATCGTGAAGAGCGTAAAGCACAAATCAACGAACAAAACGACAGCATTGCTAACGCACAGTTTTACTTAGGTAAAGGTAAACGTTTAGCAGATGTACAGCTTTCACCAAATGGCCAAGCACTTGTTGCAGTAACCACAGAAAACCGCTCATGGCGCGATGAAGGCGATATCATGCCTAATTACATTGCCGATGATGCGCGCGTAAAAGCAGAAAAAGTACGCCGTCGTGTTGCTGATGAAAAACCAATCAGCTCAGACGTTGTTTACATTGACCTTAAATCAGGCGAGCAAACAACCCTAGCATTCGATACTTTACCTGGTTTTGATGAAGACGTTCTTGCAGCTGTTAAGAAAGAAAACTACGCTCGTGATGGCAAAACTTATAAGTCTGAAAAAGCACCACGTGCCATCAACCTAATGATGGATTGGGGTTGGGACCAGAGTGCTATCCAATGGAACACAGACGGTTCACAAGTGGCTCTTATGCTTGAAGCATGGGACAACAAAGACCGTTGGTTAGCCACTGTTGATACACAAAACAACAAGCTTGTTTCACAACACCGTCTACATGACGATGCGTGGGTAAACTATGCATACAATGATTTTGGTTGGTTGAACAACTCAGATACCCTTTACTATTTATCTGAAGAGTCTGGTTACAGCCACATTTACAAAAAGCCACTAAACGGTAAAGCAACGCAGCTTACTAAAGGCCAATTTGTTGTTTCTAACTTAACGTTAACGGATGATAACTCAGCAATTTACTACAAAGCTAACGTTGAGCACCCAGGTCTTTACGAAATCTATCGTGTAAACCCTGCAAACGGTGAATCTGAGCAAGTAACCAACCTCGATGGTATGACTGACTACCAGTTAAGCCCAGATGAAAGCAAACTATTGCTAACTCACTCAAAAATTAAGTCGCCACCTGAGCTTTATGTTGCTGATGCAAAAGCAAATACCCAAGCAACTCAGTTAACGCACACGGTCTCTGATGAGTTCTTAGCGAAGAAACTAATCGCACCTAAGATTGTTGCTGTGCCTTCAAGCCACACTGATCAGCCAATTTACGCAAAAGTATATTACCCAGCTGATTATAAAGAAGGCGAAACGGGTAAAAACCGTAAAGCGGTTATCTTTAACCACGGTGCTGGTTACCTACAAAACTCACACATGGGTTGGTCTGGTTACTTCCGTGAGTTTATGTTCCACTCACTATTGGCTTCAGAAGGCTACGTAGTAATGGACATGGACTATCGTGCATCGAAAGGTTACGGCCGTGATTGGCGTACAGCTATTTACCGTCAAATGGGTACGCCTGAGATCCAAGATTTAGCAGATGGCGTAAGCTGGATGGCAGACAACGCAAATGTAGATACACAAGCTGTAGGTACTTATGGTGGTTCTTACGGTGGTTTCATGACGTTTATGGCGCTATTCACACAGCCTGATTTATTCAAAGCAGGTGCTGCACTTCGTCCGGTAACTGATTGGGCTCACTACAATGGTCCGTATACGTCTAACATCTTAAACCACCCAGATGTTGACCCAATTGCCTATGAAAAGAGCTCACCAATTTACTTTGCTGAAGGTCTTAAGAGCCATTTATTAATTAACGCGCCTATGGTTGATGACAATGTATTCTTCCAAGACTCAGTTCGCTTAGTACAGCGCTTAATTGAGCTAGAAAAAGAAAACTTTGAAACAGCGATCTTCCCAGTTGAACCACATGGTTTTGTACAACCATCAAGCTGGTTAGATGAATACCGCCGTATTCATAAGCTATTTAAAGAAACGCTTTAATTAATAAGCGTAAATGAAAAACAGCCACTTTAAGTGGCTGTTTTTGTTTGTAATAGAATTTATCTAAAATGGGTTATTTGCAGTAAAATTCACTCACATCGAGTACAGTCTTGCTTTGCTCTAAGTCGTTTTCAAAAATTAAATTATCACCCTCTAAACTCATTTTATAGTCTCTCATCCATGATAGATTGGCTATTAACTCCAATTCATAGCGATTAAACGAAACAGGACACTTTAAATACACATAATGGTGAGCAGTTCCAAAAGCTCCAGGGTCTGATGTGTAGACATAAAAGGTGCGATATTCAAATGCCTGTTCTTGGTGAACGTAATCAGTATTTGAGTTAAATATGTTGTTGAATAATATAAGTAAGCCAATACCAAAGAACATTAAGCATGAATATAAAATACTAAGAATAAGGGTCAAATGAGCAATAATTTTATTCTTAAACGATTCTATAACGATACTGTATTTTGCTAACAACAGACAAAACCCAATACAAAGTGAGCAAAATACTATGGTGTAATAAATATTATCAAGGCTTGCCATAAACGTTGGTGAAACAAATTTTAAGTTTACCAATTGGCCAAATAGCCCAGCCAATAGAGGCCCGTAAAGACAGAATAGTATAATGCGAAGGTAAATATGTCCTTTATTTTCATTCATTTAAAGTTCCTTTTTCGAGTTAAAAGAGAAGTTGTAAAAAGTGAGAAAGGTTACTCGCGATTTTTTATTATTTTTATAAAGACAGGTAAAGCCAACAGTGTGCCGCCAATTGCGCCGATAAAGTGGGCATCAATGGCAACATTAGAGGCGATTAGCTGACTCACCGATTCACTCGGGCCTGCTATTTGCTCCCAAATCACTTTAGCCCAAGTACCAGCAAACAATAACCAGCCTGAAAACATGCCTGCTTGTACATCTTTAACTGCACCCCAAATGATCACACCGTGCAGTAGGGCACTTAACCCGGTGTAAATTTGGATATCTGGGCAAAATAGCCACACACCTAACCCACACCACAGTGCAAGAATGGCAATATTAAACGCATAGCGAGCAGGGCTTGTATGTTCAGCGTGTAGCGCCCAAATTAATAAAATTCCGGCACAATTTAAGCCTAAATGGGGCCAATTTGCGTGTACAAATTGACTAGTAAAAATGCGCCAAAATTCACCATTTGCAACTAAATCACGGTTAAATTCAAGATATTCATTTAAGTTGAAAGTTGCAAACAACGAACTAAGTAGTACTAAACACAAAGGAGGCAGAATATATTCTAGTTTCAGGGGCAGGTTTATCATGTTATTTTTATTGTATCTGAGATTGTCGCCTATTGTGCACGTTTAATTTTAAGATGCCAAATACACTACGGGATTAAGTTTATTTATGTTATTCAAAACCAAAGCGCTGTTAGCTCTGTCCACTTCATTAATTTATTCAACTGCTATTTTTGCTACCCCTGCAAAAGTTGAGACTCGCGAACCTGAAGCCGCAACAGGCTTTGCTCATAAACAGGTTGTTGAAGGCGATAAGTACATGGTCGCTGCAGCAAACCCTTATGCAGTTAAAGCTGGCCAAAAAATGCTTGAACTAGGTGGCTCTGCAGTTGATGCTGCAATTGCAACTCAACTTGTTTTAACACTGGTAGAACCGCAATCGTCGGGGATCGGTGGTGGTACATTTATGATGTACTTTGATAATAAAACAAAAAGCCTTACTAGTTTTGACGGTCGAGAAACTGCACCAAGTAACGCTGACGAAACACTCTTTTTAGATAAACACGGTAAAGCTGTGAAATGGATTGAAGCGGTGGTAGGCGGTCGCTCTGTAGGTGTACCTGGTATTTTAGATGCCTTTGCCACTGCTCATAAGCGTTACGGAAAGTTAGACTGGCAAACCTTGTTTGGCCCTGCTATTGAATTGGCTGATAAAGGCTTTATTGTATCACCGCGTTTACATCAGTTACTCGCTAAAGAGTTAAACCCAGGGGTTACAAAGCTACCTGTTATTCGTGATTATTTCTTCCCAGATGGTAAACCGCTTGCTGTTGGCACTGTTAAGAAGAACCCAGAACTTGCCGCACTTTATAAAGATATTGCTAAACAAGGTATTGATGCTTTTTATAAAGGTGAAAACGCAAAAGAACTTGTCAATGCAGTGCAAAACTCAACGGTAGCACCGGGTACTTTGAGTGTTGAAGACTTAGCTAATTACAAAAGCAAAGAACGAGCACCTGTATGTGTTGATTATCGCCAGTATGAGGTTTGTTCAATGGCTCCACCAAGTAGTGGTGGTGTAGCTGTATTACAGATTCTGGCCTTACTTGAACACAAAGATATGTCTAAGCTTAAACCAAATTCAGTTCAAGCTCTGCATTACTTTACACAAGCATCGCGTTTAGCGTTTGCAGATCGTAACGTGTATATGGGCGACCCTGATTTTATGCCAATCCCTACACAAGGTTTACTTGATAAAGATTACCTTACAGGTCGAGCAAAGCTTATCTCTGAAAAAGATGCCCACGCTGAAGCAGGCACACCACCAAACTCACTTGCTTATGCACAGGATGATGCTTACGAATTACCATCAACCACCCATGTATCGATTGTGGATAGCCAAGGTAATGCAGTGTCAATGACAAGTTCTATCGAAATGGCATTTGGTTCAACAGTAATGGTGAACGGGTATATTTTGAACAATCAGCTAACTGACTTTGCTTTATCACCAACAAAAAATGGTAAGCCGTTAGCAAATCGTGTTGAAGCAGGTAAACGTCCGCGTAGTTCAATGTCGCCAGTAATGGTGTTTAACAAAGATGGCAGCTTACGCTTGGTAGTCGGTTCACCGGGTGGTAGCCGCATTATTGATTACGTTGCTCAAGTGGTTGTGGGTGTGCTTGATTGGAACTTAGATGCGCAAACTGCAATTAACTTACCGCGCATTACTAATCGTAATAATTACACAAGCCTAGAAAAGGGCACTGAACTTGCCAACGCTGAAGCCGAATTTGTTAATCGTGGACATACAGTTCGTATCTTAGATTTAAACTCTGGTTTACATGCTGTTGAAGTAAAAGACGGTAAGCTTTATGGCGCAGCCGATCCTCGCCGTGAAGGCATCGCTTTAAGTGATAAAAGCCACTAAAAACAAGCTCAGCAGCCTTAAAGCTGCTGAGTTTTCATGTATACTATCTAGTAAGCTCTTTAGAGCATAAAATTCATTTTCTTCAATGGTCTGACAAGGTGAATTGTCATTGCAATTTCGCCTTCAAGAGTAATAATGTCAGATCATAATTATGACGCATCAAAGCTTGGAAATATGACTACAAATACCGATCCAAATTATCTTTATATTCCTTATTCAGGCCCAGGTCTGATCGAAACGCCACTATTAAATAAAGGCAGTGCTTTTTCACAAAAAGAAAGGGAAAATTTCAACTTAGCCGGTTTACTGCCACCGCGTTATGAAACGATCGAAGAACAAGTTGAGCGTTGTTACCAGCAGTATTCAAGCTTTAGCGATAATTTAAACAAGCACATTTACCTTCGTGCTATTCAAGATAACAACGAAACACTTTACTACCGTTTAGTGCGTGATCATCTTGAAGAAATGATGCCAATTATCTATACACCAACAGTAGGTGATGCCTGTGAAAAGTTCTCAGACATTTACCGCAGTGCCCGTGGTCTATTTATCTCTTACGAAGATCGTTTCCAAATTGATGATATTTTACGTAACGCCACTAAAGGCAAAGTAAAAGTTATCGTTGTAACTGACGGTGAGCGTATTCTTGGTCTAGGTGACCAAGGTATAGGTGGTATGGGTATTCCAATCGGTAAATTATCACTATACACAGCGTGTGGTGGTATTAGCCCAGCTTACACGTTACCAGTAATGATTGATGTTGGTACGAATAATGAAAAACTGCTTAACGACCCTATGTACATGGGTGCTCGTCATAAACGTATTTCGCAAGAAGAGTATGACGAATTCTTAGATCTATTCATCAAAGCTGTTAAACGTCGTTGGCCAAGTGTGTTACTTCAGTTCGAAGACTTTGCACAACCAAATGCAATGCCATTATTAAAACGCTACCGTGATGAAATCTGTAGCTTTAACGATGACATTCAAGGTACTGCTGCAGTAACAGTAGGTTCTTTATTAGCTGCATGTCGTGTTAAAGGCTCGAAACTTTCAGAGCAAAAAGTCGTGTTTGTCGGAGCAGGTTCTGCTGGCTGTGGTATTGCTGAGCAAATTATCAGTACTATGGTTGCTGAAGGTATCAGTGATGAGCAAGCTCGTTCTCAAATCTTCATGGTTGACCGTTTTGGTTTACTTACTGAAGGCATGGAAGGCTTACGTGACTTCCAACAAGCCCTTTGCCAATCTAAAGACGGTTTGAGCGAGTGGACATACAGTGGTGAGTACGCATCTTTATTAGATGTAATGCACTGTGCGCAACCAGACATCCTAATTGGTGTATCTGGCCAACCTGGTTTATTCACAGAACAAGTTATTCGTGCAATGCACGCATCTTGCCCACAACCGATTATCTTCCCGTTAAGTAATCCGTCTAAGCAAGTTGAAGCACTTCCTTCAGACGTAATTGAGTGGACAGACGGTCAAGCGATTGTTGCCTCTGGTAGCCCATTTGATCCGGTTGAGTATAACGGCCAAACTTTCCCAATCCCGCAATGTAACAACAGCTACATTTTCCCGGGTATTGGTTTAGGTGTTATTGCTGCTAAAGCAACACGAATTACAGATGCGATGCTGATTGTATCAAGTGAAACTCTGGCAGAGTCTTCGCCACGTGCTAACACAGGTAAAGGTAGCTTATTACCAGCACTTACTGAAATCCAATCATTAAGTAAACGTATTGCGTTTGCGGTAGCTAAAAAAGCCATGGAAGAAGGTGTGGCACTTGAGCTGAGCGATGAAGCGCTATGGGCTGCAATTGAGAAAAACTATTGGCTTCCAGAGTACCGTAACTATAAGCGTCGTAGTATCTAAGCTATAACACGTTGAGTTATTGAAAAAACAGGCTTTAATGCCTGTTTTTTTATATTGTTTTAAAAGGCCTTGTTCATATTCAATTAACTCTTTAAGGTGATAATGAACGGAGTTAATAATTAAGGAACAGTATTATGCGTAAGTTAATTTTCACCGCGATGGCCACCGCGCTAAGCTTTAATGCGTTAGCACAAGCTACACCTGATGCACCGCATATTTACATTCAAGGCAACGCAACTATCAAAGCTATCCCTGATAACGTTAAACTAACAGTGGGTATTGTTGAAGTAGATAAAGATTTAATTGCCGCTAAAAACAAAGCCGATGCAACCATGGCAAAAGCTATTAAGCTTGCTAAAAGCCAAGGTGTGAATGAAAAGGGCATTTATGCGTCTAATATCTCTATACACCGCCAAACAGAATACAACCGTGAAACAGGCAAGCAAAACTTTGTCGGCTATAGAGTAACGCGCAGTCTATCTGTGACTTTAACTGATATTAAAAAGTACCCGATTATGCTTCAGCAATTGGTGAACGCGGGCATAAATGAAATTAATCAAACACAGTTTATATCTAGCCGTTATGAAGAGTTACAAAAGCAAGCTCAAAAACTGGCAATTAAAGATGCGCGTGATGCCGCAAAAGAGTTTGCCAATGATTACGGGGTAGAGCTTAAAGGTCTTTATACCGCTTCTAATAGCCCACTAGAAACAGGAAACCAGCCTTATATGCGTGCAAGTAAAATGGTTATGGCTGAAGCTGCACCAGATAACTATGTACCTGATGCATACAACGGTGGCGAGCTTACGATCACAGCTAGTAGCTATGCCGTTTACTTAATAGAAAATTAGTCTATTGATTGCTGGTGAAGCTTGCCAGCAATTTTTCACCTTGTTGCTCTGAAATACGGGCTATGGCTTTAAGCATATTAGTAATTTGTTCTCGGTCATACTCATTACTAATATGCGTATCGATATCTTCAATAATCGCCCCTAAATAAACAAACAAACTATCTGTTGCTTTTTCGTTATCAGATGCTCTAAACAATATATTTTTAAAAGCTTCAAGTACGTTAACCATGACATAGGCGTCATTTTTTGCGTAGTTACGAATAGGCGTAAAGTTATCGTGCAGTAGCTCATCGAATGATGTTTCGTGTATATAAAGGTGTGGTTGATTGTTCTCGCATCGTTTAAGCGAGTAATTAACATCATAAATATCTAAACGTAAAATCAATAAGATACTCAGCATATCAATGGCTTTTACCGCAGTGCCAGGATCATTAATCCCCGGACTCATGGCTTTTACTGCAATTTCTGAAATTTGTGTCATACCGTAGCGGTAATGGTCGCTGATATACTCTTCGATATAAAAGATAAAACAGTTTAGTAGTTGCTCTACAAGCTCTGGGTTGTCAGATAAGTCAGTATCACATTTTAAAAACGGATAACCTTTAACCGTAAAGAAGCCTTGCTTAACCGAGATATAAATTTTTATACCGTGCTGTTGGCACAATGCGCACAATTTATCGCTATGTGCGCCTTTAAAGTAGCCTTCTGTTTTACTTTTTATGCTATGCCAGTCATCAAAGTCAGGAAAATGCTCAACTGGGTTTTCTTGTTGCATATTAATAATGCATTTAAGCTCGCCTTTGGTATTTTTAAATAGATCGTTTAACACATTATCGACCTGAATCGCTTTAGAAATTGAGTGAATAAAAAACACAAAAAATCCCAACGAAATCAAACCAAAAACCAAAGAAAAGAAGATACCCAAAGATGGAATTCCCATATCTCCATCGCCAATGGTACGTATGTTTATCAACATTAATATAGTGTAGATAATACTACCAAGATAAAAGCCAAGCACTAATTGGTGCGATTTACGGGTAATTAGTCCAGGTAATACTCGAGGAGAAAGGCTAGCACTGGCGCTGTTTAGCACTACCATAACCATAGAAAAGCTAAAAACCGTTAACGAGATAATGCTTCCTGCAAGCGTACTGAGGATAGTTCGGGCGTTTTCTTCGCTGTCGACCAACAACACGCCAATCAGCTTTTTAAACTCCATTGATAGTGAAGAGTACTCTACTGCAATGCTAATTAATCCGAAAATCAAAAACATGACAGAGAGCATTGAAGGGTAAAAACCGATACTACTTACCATTTCACGGTAATTATCGGCAATTTTTCTTGGCGTAAACATGCACTTCCTTAAGAACTGTTAGACATTAAATATCATACTGAGCTAACCTAACTACTTACTTAACAGCCTAGCAATAAACAGTGCTAAGCGTCTAACTTTAAATAAAAATTGGAAAAACTGTGATTGTTTCAACTTTTGCTGCCATTTTGGCCATTTTATACATCCAACTTAGCTTTCGTGTAATTAAACTTCGTAAAGCAAAACGTATTTCACTAGGCGATGGTGGTGATGCAAGCCTACAAGCAGCTATACGTACCCATGCTAATTTTATTGAATATGTGCCATTTTCATTGATTCTGCTATTTTTATTAGAGTATCAGGGTCTTCCTAGCCATTTCTGCTATATTTTAGGTTCAATGCTTGTTGCAGGCCGTTTTTGTCATAGTTATGCACTCGTTGATAATATAATGAAATTACGAGCGTTAGGAATGATACTCACCTTCTTAACTATTTTGATCAGTGCAGTGATGTTATTAGTTACACAGGTATTCTAATATGCAGAAAGTTGTTTTTACTCTTACCTTACTGTTTTTAACAAATATTTGTTCGGCAAATGTAAAAACAATCAATGCAAAAAAAGCGGTTGCTATTCCACCTGAAAGTCTTAGGGTAATTTACCCTAAGACTTTGCCAAACCTTGATGAAAAATTACTTTATCCTCTTATATTGCTTCGTACCGCACTTGAGAGAAGTGGTTATAATTTTACTTTAACACCGTCACCAAGACTATTAGGACAAAACAGAGTTCTTAGAGAAATAGCAACTGGAACTGGTATTAATGTGTATTGGAGTATGACCAATACTGAACGTGAAAAAATGTTATTGCCATTGAGAATTCCTATTTTTAAAGGACTGTTCGGGTGGCGTTTAATGTTTACAACTAAAAGGCAATTACCTTATCTAAGCCAAATCAAGACATACGACGATCTCAAAAATATTATATTTATACAAGGCCAGCACTGGCCTGACACAGATATTTTAAAAGGCAACAATTTAACTGTGGCTACTTCTCAAGATTTTGAGTCATTATTCGTTATGCTTGATAAAGGAAGAGGGCAGTTATTTCCTCGCTCTATACTCGAAATAGAGGAGGAAAAGGCTAATTTCGAGAAAAAAATCGACTTGGTTGTTCTTCCGCAACTAATGCTTAAATATAAAAGTCCTATTTATTTCTTTTTTAACAAAGATAAGCCTGAAATTGCAAAAGCGGTGAATGAGGGTTTAAAAGTTATGCGTAAAAACGGTGAATTTGACGAGCTATTCTTTAAATATAATCGTGATTTCATTAAAAATGCCCACGTTCATGACAAGATTATTATAGAATTGAACAATAACGAATTACCAAGGTTAACCCCAGTAGAAGATAAGTCGCTGTGGTTATCTATTGATAAGGTGCCATGAGCTCAAAAATTTTTATAATCGGTTTACCACGAACCGGCACAACCAGTATATGTAACAGCTTTTTAGAACTCGGCTATAAAACCTCGCACACAGCCTATACCCAACAAGCAATTACCAACGCAGACGTTATTGCCGACACCCCTGTATTTAGTGAATATGTTTTACTTGATAAACACTTTGCAAACAGCCGCTTTATAAATCTTGAGCGCGACTTAGCTAAATGGCTACCATCAATCAGACAGCTATTAACACGTATGCACACTAATTTAATGCGCCCAGACGGTGGCTTTAATATTCACTTAAAACGCTGTTATCTTGATGTGTTTGGCCACTATAGTTTGGCAGATTTAGAATCTGATGAGTATTTAACAGCCTGTTATCAGCGCCATCAACAGCAAATAGCAGATTACTTTAAAGGCTGTGAACATCAATTACTAACACTTAATGTTGCTGACCCTAATAGCCCGCAACTATTGCAGCAGTTTTTAAGCACGGAACAACCAATCAGCTTTAAACAGCTTAATATTCGGGGCAAGGTCACAGCTTGGAATGACATAAAACACCCAGATAAAGTGTCATCAACCCGAAGTGGTAAAATTGATAAATCTCTTGGTTATAATCATAAGTAAAATACGCTAGAATCGCCGCCATTATAAGTTAAGTTGTTCCTTATTATGTTTGAATTAAAATACCACACGCCATTTGAATGGACAGAAGGAGTCTTGGCTGACTTCAATACCTTTTTACAAGATCATGCTGCAGCAGAAAAAAAAGCCTCTGGTATGGCTATGTCTATGCTTTCACACTACCCAGATCGTCGTAAGCTCGTTAAAGCTATGACTGATTTAGCGTTAGAAGAAATGATTCATTTTAAACAAGTTTTAAAATTACTAATGGAACGTGATGTTTCCCTTGGTAATGATCAAAAAGATCCTTACATCAAACAAATTCGCGCGGTTTTCAGAAATGGTCGTGATGAATTTTTAATGGACCGCTTATTAGTGGCTGGTGTAATAGAAGCTCGCGGACATGAGCGTTTTTCGCTTGTCGCTGAAGCCTTACCAGCAGGTAAAGAAAAAGAGTTTTATGTCGCGATTGCTAAATCAGAAGAAAAACATAAAAACTTATTCGTTGAACTTGCCTACGAGTATTTCGATAAGCAAGAAGTTGATGCTCGCCTTGAAGAAATCCTTATCGCAGAAGCTGAAATCTGTAAAAATATACCGTTTACAGCGGCACTTCACTAGTAGTGATGTTAATGTATTAGGCTAGTTTGCCTAATACATTAAACAACATTTAAAACAAGAATTAAGTATCTTGAAAATAGTTTTACCAATCCTAATTAATTAAATAAACAGCATACATTCATCTTCATCACCTATAGTTAGGTTAGTACCTAATTTTGAGGAATAGAGCATGAAATGGATGATGACTCTTACGACGTTGTCGTTAATAGGGATTGTAATCACCGGTAATTCAATTTATACAGAAGTGAAACTCTTTCGTTCGAATGACAAGCCATCCGAAATAACAGCAAGTATGTATCGTTCGTTAATTTGGCATAGCGATATCTATAAAGAAGAGCAATTTTTAAATACGGCACGAAGCTACCTCAGCGATGGCATAATTGATACCCGTGAATACAGTAAATTAACTAGCTTAGCGAATAAAGTTGCTGGCCCAATTATTTACATTCAAGAAAACGATGAGCAGCTGTGGCATGCACGGCTCACCTATAAAAAATACCTTGATGATCAAACTGTCGAACGACTGGCCAGCTTACATTGATGAAAACTGGTTTATCAGTGTTTTAAGCTCAACTATAGTAGGCTTACCACTGAGGTAATTAGTGTCAAGATGATAGCTATTACCTAGCCAATAAGGCTCTTTAGTGGTGTTATGACCGTGCACTGAAAAATCGATACTTGGGTTTATTACTGGCTTCTTTGCTTTGGTTAAAGCTCTATCCCAAAGTAGTAAACTAATAGCCTTTTCTTTATCTTTTGTTGGATTATTCCAATCCCAATCAGCGCACGTGGTATGCGAGAGGCCGATTTTTATACCAGCGTATTCAACAAAATAAGAAAGAGGGCACTTTAGAAGTTGCTGAAAGACAAATTTAAGCTCTTCATCGGTTGCTTGGGTGTGCCAATGGCCGCCATTTTCAACCCATAAGCGATAATAATCTTCATTATTTGCTAATAATGATTCAAGTAGCATGTGCTCGTGGTTACCTAAACACATGTTTACACCCAACTCTTTAAAACGTCTTAATAAAGCAATGCTGTTATCACCCCGGTCTATTACATCGCCGAGTGAAAAAAGAATATCTGTGCTTGGATTAAAATTGACAGAGCAGAGCGCCTGTTCAAATTTAGCTAAATCTGCATCTAAATCGCCAATGACAAAAACACGCTTATGTTCAGCAATTTGCAGCTTAACTTGAATAGGGTTTTGTGAGGCATGCTGGCTTTCAACTAAATTCAAAATAGATTCCTTTAAATGTTCAGTGGCTTAAGAGTAACATAACTCGTTGCCATTTAGGCAGTGGATGGTTATTATGAGAGCTCATTTTTAGGAGTATCCGCCAACATGAACATCTAAACCTGTTATCCAATTTCAATTTATCTTTTTGGACCAACAGGGTTAGTAGGCGTTGCTCACTATCACTTACATTATATTCCTTCTCGTGTGATCAAATGCCTAATACCAATTCTCTTAATTAAGTGGTCTATTTTGAGGCAATAAAAAATCGTCGATAACAAGGCAAAAATTTCGTTATTAAGTTGCTCTTAATGAGATATTTTTAACGAAGGTAGCGGCAGGTTTTATCCCTCAAAATGATTAAGTATTATTGTGGATTGGTATCACTGCCCCTGTAATACAGGAGGCACTATGCCACAACTTCAAACTTTCAATTTATGTTATCAACATGGCAATGGCGATGTTGTATTTAACGACCTTTCATTTTCTCTCACTGCAAAAGTTACTGCGTTAGTTGGCAGGAACGGCTGCGGTAAATCTATATTAGCGTCAATACTTGCTAAGCAAAAAAAGCCAAGCTCTGGCACGGTTGTTTGTAATTCAACCCTTGGCTTTTATGAGCAAATGGACGATGTAAATCAGGCTGATAATCTAACAATTGCAGAGGCTATTGGCTTAGAGTCTATGTTTAATGCCCTTGAAGCGATAAACCAAGGGCAAGTTACAGAGCAAAATTTAACTTTACTAGAAGACAATTGGGACTTACCAGAGCGCTTTAAGGCAGAGCTTTTGAGGTTAGGTATAAAAAGCAAAACCCCTAACTCATTAAGCAAATATTTAAGCGGCGGGCAGTTTAGTCAATTAAAGCTCTGGGCGCTATTTAACTTCTTTAATCACGATATTTTAATACTCGATGAACCTTCAAACCACCTAGATGCACACGGTAAGCGCTGGCTTATAGAGCAAATTAACAAATTCAAAGGACAAATATTACTGATTAGTCACGACCAAGAATTATTAGAACAAGCACATGAAATATGGGAACTAACAACCCTTGGTTTAACACAATATGGTACGTGTTTTTCACAATACCAAAGTCAAAAGCACAAGCAAGTTGCTGCGCTTGCAAACAAATTAAACCACGTTGTTAAACAGCAAACAATACTCAAAGCAGCAGAGCAATTACAACAGCAAAAAACACTTAAGCGAGCAGCTCAGGGAGCAGCACTTAGAAAGTCTGGTAGCCAACCTAAAGTGTTAATGGATGCGAAAAAAGATAAAGCCAGTGCAAATTTATCTTCGCAAAGTAAAAATACCGCTAAGCGAGAAGGTAAGCTAAATAGCAATAAACAACAATTTTTAAGTCAGCTTGAACAAGTGAAAGCCCAACAATTTTATTTATCGCAAAAAGATGAGGCTAAGCATCACAAAGTACTCAGCCTGGATAATGTAGTATTAGCATATGGTGCCCAAAAGTCGCTAACTTTTCAGGTGTACAGTGATGATAAAGTTCATTTAGCTGGCGCTAATGGCGCCGGAAAATCAACCTTACTTAAAACTCTTATAGGAGAGATACCAGCTAAAGTAGGGGAGTTATATTCCAACCAAGCTCTTTATTATTTAGACCAACATTTTACACTCATAAACAACGAGCTAACCATGCTTGAAAATCTCATGACTTACTGTAAAGATTTAAGCCAGAGCACCGCGCGAACTTTACTTGCAAGTATTGGCTTTAGAAAGGATGCTGTATTTAAACACGCCGCATTTTTGAGTGGTGGCGAGAAAATGAAACTAGCCATGTGTATTGTTAGTAATATTGAAAGCACTGCATTCTTGTTATTAGATGAGCCTGATAATCACCTAGACTTTGAATCAAAACAGTTATTAGCAAAATCATTACAAGACTTTAAAGGTGGGTTTATAGTAGTAAGCCATGATAAGTATTTCGTAGAAAGTATCGAGTGCAATAAGATAATTGTCATATAAAATATACATTTAAAAATTACCATGCTAGGGTGGTTGTAGGTTTATTACAAGGAATGACAATGAATTTTACAGCCGCTTACCGCATTTTTATTGCTTTATTCATGCTGATTGTAACCGTTGGTTTAGGCATGACGCTCAATGATTTTACCTCTGTAGTCTACGTGTTTGTGCCGTTATTATTGATGCTAGGAGCTTCATTTATACCGTTTTTTAAAGCACGAAAACTACGTTTAGTACTCTTTGCCGCACCTATTGTTATTCTCTACAGCGTAGGTTTTTACCCATGGCTTACAAATTACCAAGAAGTCGCCGTTTCATCATCTACCTCAACCCTCGATTTTATCATCATCCCAGTATGGGCCAGCTTATACGGCGCTGGATTTGTAGTGCTGCATGAAATTGGGCTAGGTGTTGCTAGGGCGTTTAATTGGGGGAAATGAGTAAGCAATAAGCACCCTCAAGGTCATACACCTCAGTGGCGTTATTGGCTTTGTTTAAATGAATTTGGCCATTTAGCACTAACTTAAAGTTAGAGCGTTTAGAGCGTTTGGGTAAGGGGAGTGGGACTGTCATCGTTACCAGGCTTTAAGTAAAACACTGGTAACGAGTATAAAATTTAGGGGATAAGTTTTCGGCTGGAAAGGGGTTTACATCGTTAAAGGAGGTTGCGAGCTCTAAGTTCTCGGTCAAGCTCTGGTGATAACGCCTTTAACCAGTAAATTTCTTTTAGTTGCCTACATGTTAAACCAGCTATTACTTCAAACACAAGCTCTGCAGACTCATGAGAATTTTCTTTTGTTTCTTCTCTATATAACTTGTAAGCAATTTCCAAGAACATTAACCAAACAAAAATATGGAGACGGTGGAATATTATCAGTTCAAGCGTATCGCGATGTACATTCATTTCTTGCTTATAAAAAAGCAAAGCAATGGTTTTTATTTTTTCAATATATTGGTAAGTGTCCGTAAATATCAGCTTTTTAAAGCTTTCACTGGCTGTACCATTCTTTACTTGGATGCTCCTTATTTCAAAAAAATAGTCCGATAAAAAATCAAGATGTGTCATGAAACGTTCATCATCAGGAAACTCTTTTAATTCTGTTTTAAAACCCCAGCTACCTTCAGTATAAAGTCTGGAATCACCTTCTGTCCGCTTAAATAATACTTTCTTTTCTAAAAGAATATCTATTGAATCTGTTATTTCGAATAAGGCTTCCTTGAACACGCTAAAGTTTTGAGTGTCAGTTTGTTCTTTTAGTACTACTTTTGTTGCCTCTAACTCTTGCTTTTGAACCTCCAATGCTTTTTTTGAATCACTCCATGTTCTATATAGTAATAATACTGAAGCAAACAATAAAATAGGTGAAATGGCATTGTTAAGGTATGTTGCTGTTGTAATCCAGTTTTCAATAGGTGCGTTATTATTAAATGAAAAGCGCCTAAAAAACTCTATCCCTATAAGTGAGCATGCAATAGCAGCACTAATTACGGTAAGTAAACCCAAGGGAATACGGGGTTGTTTTTTTTCTGAATGTTTAGTTTTAAAGTTCATAAACGTCTTTGTAAGCCGATGTCTCTAAGTGGTTATTTAATATCCCTGATAAATTCTTTATTCAAAAAAATTATCGGGGATATCGTCGCTGAATTGGATTAGACGTTTTGCGATTTCTAAATCGTAAATAAGCATAAATTCTTGAATTAACTCTTTTTTGTACACACTTTCAGTGCTGTGAATTTTTCTTAAAAGTAGCATTGTGGATTTAACATATTGATTAATTAGAAGGTTTTCCATGTAGATGGCAGAATAGACATCAAAAAAGATATTCTGAACTTTATATGCTTCAAGTCCAATAAATTTGTTTAAGTATTTGCATTTATTAAAATTGAGTCCATAGCATACACTTATGTGTGTTCCTCTGATAATGAGTTCTTTTTGAGATTGCTCAATTTGATATAGCTTTAAATAAAGTTCATTAGAAAAATCATTTTTTGAGGATTGTGCTTCATAGTCAAAACCAATTGACTTGTAAAACTCAAGGAGTCTCGGATTAGAGTTTTTGTATAGCCCATCTAAAAAATTAAAAAGCTCAACATTTGCTGAACTATTATAAAAAAGATCAAAGACTTTAAGCTTTTCATTCATCTTTTCATTTAGATAAAGTGACTGCCTACTTAAAATATCTAAGTCGTCTTTTCTCCTCTGATTAGATAATTGTTCTTTGATAATATTTCGCGTCAGGCTTAATTCAGTTCTGCTTGTTCTCCATGTTAACCAAAGAAGTACAACGCTAAAAAATAGAAGTATTGGTGACAGGAGACTATTCAATATTGAAGATGTATCTTTCCAGTTATTTAACACTTGCTCTGGTGTTCTATCATTGATATCCCAGGTGAATATTGGGAAATCTTCCGTAAATTTAAATAGTACAAAAAGAATAATCAATATGAAAAATACAATTATTCCATAGCCAAACATCCTCATCACATTTGCTGAATATTCAGGTTTATTTTCAGTCATTACATTCCCTCGCTTAAAGAATCCTTTTTACACGAATCTCAACTACTTAACAACTAAGCAGCGCCACGTATAGAGCGGATAATTGCACCATTACTTTTAATGTTAGCTACAACAACACCCACCACTTCACGCGCAATGTCTTGGCCAATAAGCTTAATACTTTACTCATTGGCTGAGTTTAATCAGTTAGTTTTGGCATTAGACATAGAGTAGGGCATGACAGCAAATACAAACTCAATAAACTTACTTTTCATTGTCATTGTGCAAATTGGTGGCGCGTTCGCCACTGTTGCCAAAGTGAAAACAGACATTACTTCGATAAAGCGCGTAATTGAAAATATGGTGAAGATATAACGAAACTACAGTATAAATATTGCTATCTGAGACATATTTAAAGTTCGTAAGACCGAGTAACGCTTGTGAAGCTAAACCCAATGACTATCTTAAATTAATAGAGAAACTGATAGTTTGAGTAGACTTTGATTTGGAAATAACATTAAGTTAAATTGACAGTTAAGTATAAGGAAGAACAGAACACTAAGGATAGTTTTGAATAAATTCATAATTTTTCTCTTTTTATTGCCCCTCGTTATTATCTCTTTTGGTGCCTCAGCAAACGCAGGACTACCTATGATTATGCTTGCAGTGCCTGTGTATTCGATCTCTTTGTTACCAATAATTGCTATTGAAGCAATATACCTTCGAAATAGCTTATATTTAACCAAAGCACTATCGGCAAAAACGGCATTTGTTTCAAACTTAGTATCTACAATTGTTGGGGTTCCTCTAACTTGGGTAATTCTTGTTTTAATACAAATGCTGACAGGTGGTGGCGGAGCGTATGGCGTGGATACATTTGTCGGCAAAATGTTAGCAGTAACGTGGCAAGCACCTTGGTTAATCCCTTATGAATCTGACTTACATTGGATGATTTTATTTGCAGGGTTATTCCTACTTATTCCATTTTATTTTGTATCATGGTGGTCTGAATTTTTAGTTTCAAAGAAAATGCTTGCAGATACCGGACTCAATAAAAATGACATTAAGACTAAAGTTAGGAATGCAAACCTAATCACATATAGTTTGTTAGCGTTTTGGCCAATTGGCTGGTACGTAGTTGGCTACGTATTAATGTAACTGGGAATTTTTGAAAGTCTAAAATTAATAAATCATTTTTATATTCAGAAATTGTAAATTCTTACAGAGAAGTTGATCACTCATTTTGATTAATTCATTACCAATGATATTCAGCGTCTAACTTACTTAAATCAAATCGTACAGCTGCCCAATTTGAATTTGTAGGGCATCTAAGTGGCTTTGGTTATAACGAACAGTAAATCATAGTCAATGAACTTAAAGCCATTACGGTTACAGGCAGTGAAAAAATTGCTTTTATATTTTTGGGAAGCCGTACAAGAAAGGCATTTCAAATCTAGGTTTGTAAAAAGTCATCGTTGTAGTCTTATTGGAATGAAGTAAGTTTGGTTGAAAATTTACAAAGTAAAAATGAGCAGTTTATAAAAAACTATAAAACCGTGAAAACCCAAATTAAGCAAAAAAGGGGCTAAAAAACCTTAAAATCTAACGACTAGTGAGGCTGGTTATAAAGACAAATACGCTATTTAACATAATATAAATTATAGGAAGTAACGCAATGGTATATCGTGGTACCTATTCTTTATATACGCTAAGTCCAATACTAGACGGTATCGGACATAATGATGGTGTTTTGTCATATTATCTATTTTATTAGTCTGAGTTTCTTGAGCTTACTTATCGCATGACATATATTAAAACTATCAACTTAAGATGTAACGATAAGATGTAAACGATATGGAATTTGTGAAACCGTTAGAACCTATTCTGATAATCGACGATATGCAAGATATTCGCGACTATCTAAATCAAATTTTAACTGGTCTTGGTTTTGACGATATTTTAGAAAGTCGAGATTTTGAATCAGCCAAAACTCTAATTGAAGAAAAGTCACCAAACGTTATCTTTCTTGATATTGAGCTACCTAACACTGACGGTGAGGAAATTCTTGAATATTTGAATGACCGACATCCCCATACTCACGTTGTTATGTGTTCAGGTCATAACAGTCTTGAGAATGTTCAAAACACTTGGGAATTAGGCGCCCGAGGTTTTATTGCTAAACCTTTTAACTCAAAAAAAGTCGACTCTGTTATGAAACGTCTAGAATTGATGGAAACCATAACAAATTAAGTAGTTTATGAATTCGACAATCCAACTCATAATTGATGATCTGTCTACGGTCATTTTTGGCAAACAACAACAAATTAAACTTGCTTTAGCATGCTTATTCAGTAAAGGTCATTTGCTCATTGAGGATTTGCCTGGTATGGGAAAAACCACTTTATCTCATGCACTTGCAGCAGTTCTTGGATTGTCGTATCAACGTATTCAATTCACAAGTGATTTATTACCTTCTGATATTCTTGGTACAAACATTTTTGATGCTAAAGAACATAGTTTTTCTTTTCATCAAGGCCCTGTATTTAGCCAAGTTGTTTTAGGTGATGAAATTAATCGTGCTGGTCCTAAAACACAAAGTGCGCTTTTAGAGGCAATGGAAGAAAAACAAGTGACGGTGGATTCGGTTAAACACGCCCTACCATCACCATTTTTTGTTATTGCAACTCAAAACCCAGTGCACCAATCTGGAACTTATCCGTTACCAGAGTCACAATTAGACCGATTTTTCATGCGTATCAGTTTAGGTTTTCCTGATAAACAAGCCGAGAAAAACCTTATTTTAGGTCTAAACAACCGTAACTATGATGATTTACCTGTTCGCATTAACTCAGAACAACTCGCTGTTATTCAAAAAGAAATTAATACTGTAACAATAAGTCATACGGTTGTTGACTACATACTAGAACTAGTCGCTTTTACTCGCCAAGATAGTCATTTTGTAAACCCATTATCACCAAGAGCAAGTATTGCACTTGCTCGTGCTGCAAAGTCATGGGCGTATATCGAAGGTCGTGATTTTGTTTTGCCTGAAGATGTACAAGCGGTTTTTCCTAGCGTGACTGATCACCGATTGGGGTTAAATTCTGGCGACAGTGGTTATGCACTTAAACATGTGCCTGTAAGCTTGTAAACATGTTAAAGCGCCCTGCTTTTGTTAAACAATTTCGTCAATTAGTTTTTAATAAGTTATTAAAAAACAAACATAAAAAAAACGAAATAGAACTCCAACATAAAACTATTTATGTGCTTCCTTCTAAACTTGGTGGGCAGTTTCTAATAATTGCCCTACTTAACTTTGTGATGGGTATTAACTATCAAAATAACCTTATATTAGCGATGGCTTATTTAATGGTTGTTGTTATGGTATTTGCGATACTAACTGGCTATAAAAATGTCAGAGGTTTATTGGTTAAATATCTTTCAGTGAAGGAAGATTATGCACCAAAAGCGCCCGTAGCACGCTTTGAACTACAAGCAAAATCACGCTGCGAATTAGTAAAACTAATCAATAATAACATCGAATCTGAAGCTGTTTCACTACAAAGCAACGAGAAAAACTCGGTTGAAATAGCACTTAAATGTAGCGAACGTGGTGCTTATGGTTTTGACAGAGTGAAAATTATTAGTCATTTCCCTTTTGGCTTAGTGTCGGTTTGGAGCTACATAGAGCCCATAGATACAGTTTATGTTTATCCAAAGCCAATACCCACAGAAAAGCTTGATACACAACTTCATGACAATGACGAACATGATGGCGATAATGCACAAATCAAAGCCGGTAATGATGACTTTTATCAACTCACTTCTTTTGTGCAAGGCACTGCACTTAATAAGGTGTCGTGGAAACACTACGCTAAAACTCAGCAGCTATTAACGAAAGAGTTTACCAGTGATGCATCACAGGAATTAGCTCTTAATTACAATACGTTAACAGGAAATAACGAGCATCGATTAAGCCAATTATGTTTTTTAGTAAACCAGTTAACCGATCAACAAATCGCTTTTTCGTTAACTTTACCCAATAAACATATCACAAAAGGTTTAGGGCGAAGTCATCAAGAAACTTGCCTGAAAGCTTTAGCGGAGTTTTAAGCATGAATACCCCGCTTATTAATACCGTTTTATCACTTCTGTTTATTGTTATTAGTGGTTTTTTGTTTACTGAAGTAACTACTCCATTTCTAGCCATATTGGCTGGCCTCAGTTTTTTAAACCTGTTTTTAGGTAAATTTTATAAAAAACTAAATGGATTGGTGGCGAATATTTTGGCAGCAATTTGCTTAGTTGCCTTATTTGTTCTGGTTGGCGTGGGCGATACAGTAAAGCTATTTGTATCCATGATGCTACTTGCTAGTAGCTTTAAATTGCTCCAGGCGAAAACCGTCAAACAGTATCAAACCGTTTGTTTACTGGTGTTTTTTAACCTTTCAACGGTGTATTTATTCCATCAAGGATTGTTTGAAACCTTGGTGGTCAGTGTGCTTTATATTGTGATCTTTGCGGTGCTTGGCTATTTAACTAGCCCACAAAGCTTTAAGGCCGCTAATAAACAAAGTTTTAAAACCATACTACTAGCTTTACCTATAGCGGCATTTTTGATTTTGTTTTTACCGAAAATACCGGCGTTTTGGCAATTACCGGGGCCAAAGCTTGCGAAAACGGGTTTATCAGAGCAAGTTAACCCCTTTTCTATTGCGAAATTAGCTGAGTCAGATGATTTGGTTTTTCGGGTAGAACAACAGCCTGGGCAAGCCTTACAGGCCCCCTATTACTGGCGCAGCCTTATTCATGATGAGTTTAATGGCAGTGAATGGTTAATATCGGACATTTTGAAATCTCAACAATTTAACCAAATTCGCCGTACAGTTACTCAAAGTAATAGCGTAAATTATCAGATTATTGCAGAGCCTTCATCTTCAAATTGGCTATTTGCACTTGGCTTTGCACAAAGTGCTAATTCAGATGTGCACTCAACCTACAATGGTTTGTTAAAACGCAAAGGTAACTTAAACAAAAACATTAAATACGCGGTAACGAGCAGTCAGGCTTCGATGAACCTTAGTGACTTTGAAAAACGCTTATACACTCGCTTACCTAAAACAACCAATCCACAAACAACGGCATTGGCAAAACAGTTGTCTGCTGAGCATGAAAATGCGCAAGGTTACTTTAACGCGCTACTTGATTACTTTAATCAGCAGCAGTTTGCTTACACATTAACGCCTACACCAATGTATGGTGATAATACGCTAGACCAGTTTGTATTTGATACCAAACGTGGCTTTTGTGGGCACTATGCGAGCACCGCTGCATTTATGTTTCGTGTTGCCGGTTACCCTGCCCGTGTTGTGTCAGGTTATTTAGGTGGAGAACAAACTAAAGCCGCTACGCTTAACATTTACCAATATGATGCCCATGCATGGGTTGAAGTGTTCTTTGATGAAAAATGGCATATTTTTGATGCTACCGCTGTTGTTGCTCCTGAACGTTTAAACGGTTCGTTATCACAACTGGGAGATTTAAACGAAAGCTTTAACGACAATCTTAACTTTGGTCTAAAACGTTGGAGTCATTTTAAAGCAATAAACTGGCTGCGAATTCACCTTGAAGAGCTCGATTATAAATGGACTAACTGGGTGCTTACGTTTGACCAAGAATCTCAGCAAAGTTTGTTTGATTCACTGTTTGGTAATAAGTCTGCATGGCTAACACCATTAATTGTATTAGGTACGTTATTACTGAGCTTTACTGGTTATTTCTTATATAACAAACGCCCTATTCGAAATAGTGAACCGTTGGTTGATGACATCACTAAGCTTTATCAGTGGGCAAAAAAGCAAGGTATAGAGCCTCTAGACACTAACACGCCACTACAAAATATTGCTTTAATTAAACAGCAAAAGCCTAGATCAGAGGCATACCTAAGCGAGTTTGAGCAAATAATCATCGAAGTACGTTATCAACAGCAATCATATAACCAAAATCGCAAAAACCGCGTACGAGTTCTGTTAAACTCTCTCAAAACAGCCAAATAGAGAACAATATGAATGCAGTAATTGTCGGCGTTATGTTGATGCTGATCCTGACACTTTGTCGAATTAATGTCATTGTGGCGATGACGCTAAGCGCAATTGTTGCGGGTTTGACCGCAGGCCTAGGTTTATCTCAAACCGTTAATGCATTTAATGATGGTTTATCGGGTGGCGCTGAAATAGCACTGAGCTATGCGATGTTAGGTGCATTTGCGGTGGCAATCTCGAAGTCGGGTTTAACACGCATTTTAGCGTCTAAGTTACTAAAGCAAGTAAACGAAAACAGCCATAAAGGCGAAACGACGCTTAGTTATCTTATATTAAGTATTATTTTGCTGTGTGCGATTTCGTCGCAAAATTTGATACCCGTACATATTGCTTTTATACCCATTCTAATTCCGCCATTACTTGTGGTGTTTAACAAGTTACTCCTTGATAGACGTGCCATTGCGTGTATTTTAACCTTCGGCTTAGCTACCTCTTATATGGTGCTACCTTATGGTTTTGGTGGCATTTACTTATACTCGATACTCCACAAAAACCTCACTGAAAATGGCTTAGAGATTGTTAATACTCAAGTTCCGATGGCAATGATCATTCCAGCTATTGGAATGTTGTTTGGCTTATTCGTTGCGGTGTTTATCACTTATCGAAAACGCCGTAGTTACGACTCGCATACTTTAACAGAACAACAAAATGAAGTTGTGATAGAACAACCTAAAAAGGTATTAGTTGTGGGCATAACAGCCGTACTTTGCTCTTTAGTCGCACAAAATATCAGTGATTCAATGATCCTTGGTGGTCTTGTTGGTGTGGCCATATTTACCTTGTTTGGTGTTGTAAAACTTGAACAAAATGGTGATGTTTTTAGTAAAGGCATCGCTATGATGGCGATGATTGGCTTTATTATGATTTCTGCACAGGGCTTTGCTTCAGTTATGAAAGCAACGGGTGATGTAGCCTCATTAGTTAGCTCTGCAGCAGGTATCATTGAAGGTAACAAACCTCTTGCGGCTGCATTGATTTTACTCGTTGGATTACTAATAACCATGGGAATAGGTAGCTCGTTTTCGACGGTGCCAATTATCGCGACTCTATTTGTACCATTATGCATGGAACTAAATTTTTCGGTAATGGCTACAGCTGCACTGGTTGGTACTGCTGGAGCACTAGGTGATGCAGGCTCCCCTGCTTCTGACTCAACACTTGGCCCAACATCCGGTCTAAATGCAGATGGTCAACACGACCATATTTGGGATTCAGTGGTGCCCACTTTCATCCATTTTAATATTCCGCTACTTGTTGCTGGCTGGGTTGCGGCAATGGTGTTGTAAAATAAAGAAGCCCCATTATTTTGGGGCTTCTTTATTGGCTAAACAAAATGCGTAGTGCGCGGTTTAGATCATGAAATCGAATTGGTTTGGTCAGCACTTTGTTCATACCAGCCTCAAGGCAAGTGGCTTTATCTTGATGTGATGCATTGGCTGTTAAGGCAACAATGGGTAAAGTCATTTTTAATTCTTCACGCATGTATTTAGTTGCGGTAATACCATCCATCACTGGCATCATCATATCCATAAGAACTAAATCAAAGTGTTGCTGTTGTACCTTATCGATCGCTTGTTGGCCATTATCTGCAAGGGTAACGTGGTGATTGAGCTTTTCTAAAAAGGTTTTGATTAGCACTTGGTTGGTTTTGTTATCTTCTGTAACAAGAATAGCCATTGGTTCAAGAGTTTGCTCATGCTCTATTGATTGCTGATCATCGGCAACAACAGAATATGGAATATAAATAGTAAACTTAGTGCCTATATTGATTGCACTAGCTACTCTAATCTCGCCTTTCATTAAATCAACAAGGCTTTTGGTAATGCTAAGCCCAAGGCCAATCCCTTCTACTTGTCGATTAACACCATAGTCATGCTGTTTAAAGGCATCGTAAATGCTGGCTATTTGAGATTGAGAGATCCCCTGCCCAGTATCTGCTATCTCAAATAACAAATGGGTATCATTGAAGTCAGCGTTAAAATTAACTGTGCCTACTTTGGTAAACTTGAAGGCATTATCTAAAATATTAAATAGAATTTGCCCGACCCGGACCCCATCAATATTAATTTTGTTGGGTAAGCCATCGCTTATCTCTGTGGTAAACAAGACATTAGAGCCTTGAGTGGTTTCTTGAAACTGTGCAGTAATATTTTTAACTAAGGCATTTATATCTGTCGCTTTGACATCAAGCTCCATCGAGCCACTTTCAATTTTTGAAAAATCCAGTACATCACTGATCAAATCAAGCAATAAGTCAGCGCTTGAGTTTGCGTAATCAAGCCAACGAGTTTGTTTGTCATTAAGTTGTGAATCGGCTAACAACTCCAACATGCCGACAATGGCGTTCATAGGAGTTCTGATCTCATGGGACATCACAGTTAAAAACTGTGACTTTGCTTGGTTTGCTTCTTCTGCTTTTTCTTTTGCTAATTGTAGTGCTTGCTCACGCTCTTTGTTAACCGTGATATCTTTTGCGATGCCTAAATAGCCGCGAAATTTCCCGCTTGAATCAAATTGTGGCTTACCACTCAAAGAGACCCAGGCCGGAGGCGACGAATTAACTTCAAATTCAAAATCTAAAAACTCAGCATGATCTGCCAGCAAGTGTTTAAAGTGTGACCATTTTTTTAACTGATTTTGTTCCTGCTCAGTGATAATGGCATCAAAATTTTTATGTAAAAAATGGCGTTTGTATAAGTTACTATGGCTGGCGGTAGTTAAAACATTAATAAAGTGCTCATCTTTATTAGTACGCCAAAACCATTCGCTGGCGAAGTCTCTGAATAGTTCTGATAACTCTCCAAGTCTTGTTAGTAAAGAGGTTGAGTGAAACTTTTGCCGGTTAAGCCTTGTTTGCGCAGCTAATTGAACCGCTACTTGCTGTAATAAGATTTTGATTGCGGTTTGTGATTTATCATTAAAACTAGCCTGCTTTTTTATATCAAAAAAGACCAAGCACTGCGTTGTGTGTTCAGAAATATCAACATGAAAAATTAGGTTATTTACGAACTCATTACTATAAAACAGCGAGTTATCTTCATTAAGCAACCACTGTGACTGCGCTTGTTGTAACTTTGACTTTAATATTGTTTCGTCAAATTCAATGTACTTAATAGTACGCATTTCGAGGGATGCTTTTGAATCTTCGAAGTTTATTAAGCAAAACTCTTTAAACGAAAAATATGGCAGAAGCACTTTTTCAAGTTGAGCTTTTAATGCACGGCTATCATTTATGCCATGAAATGCCGTTAGCTCAAGTTGTAATTGCTCTAAGTTTAACTCTGCCATTGCCATTCCTAGTTAATATTGCATCGCATATTGCAAATATAGAAAACAGTTCTCAGTTTAGCCATAAAAATATCAAAATAAATTATTTAAATTTCATTGTGTTATATAAATCCGAACACTTGGTACGGGCCATGCTACCTAAATATTAAATAAGCTTAATTAAGGCGAGTGTTATGAAAATAGTATGCATAGGCGGCGGACACGGTTTATCCCATATGTTAAGTGCAATTAGACCTCACTGCGCCGAACTGACAGCTATCGTTGCAACCACAGACAACGGCGGAAGCACAGGTAAATTACGTAAAAGCCAAGATGTAGTTGCGCTTGGTGATATTAGACGTTGTTGTTTGCAATTAGCTGATAGTGACTCATTAATCCATCAAGTTTTTCACCACCGTTTTGATGGTGGTGAACTCAATGGCCACAGCCTAGGTAATTTAGCCTTATTAAGCTTAACCCAACAAACTAACTCAGCAACTCAAGCGGTTGCATGGTTCAATGCTATGTTGGGTAATTCAGAAACGATTCTACCCATGTCAGACGAACCGACTGATTTACTAGCGGTTATGTCATCAGGCATCAAAGTATTTGGTGAATGCGATATTGATTCACAAGAAGAGCTCCCAGACTATTTAACGCTCTCACAAGATGTGAATGCTGCTCCTGGTGTGGTTAAAGCTATTGAAAACGCCGATATGCTAATAATTGGCCCTGGAAGTTTAATTACCAGTGTAATGCCTGCCATGTTAGTTGAAGACATAGCTAAAGCGGTGCAACAAACATCAGCATGCCGATTGTTTATCGAAAATATTGCCAAAGAAGCCAGCGTAATTAAATCGCTCGATATGCAACCGGTTGATTGGCTCGAAGGCATGCTTGGTTACCGGTTTTGTGACATGAGTATCTCTTTAGATGCGCTTAGTGAAATTGTGTCTCACTTTGACGATGTTGTTAAATCGCCAAACCAGCAGCACGACATTGAGCAGCTAAGTAATGTATTTGGCGAAATATTAAAAATGCCGTTAAGTCTAGAAGCTGAGGAACTAGTCAGTAGCAATCAAACTTTGCGCGTGAGTTAGCGTTTGTGCAAATTGGTCTTGCAGTAAGGCTATTAAGCTTTGTAGTTCATCGTCAAATTGTGATGCCTTCGCTTTTTGCTCAATTTGTTCTGCAAGGCCGCCTACGGCTAATGCCCCGTAACTACGGCTACTGCTTTTTAAACTGTGGGCATTTATTTCGATTTCAGACTGTTTCGTTGCGTCAGCAAGATCAGCAACGATTTGGCGGGACTCAGTGATATATACCTGCAAAAGTTGTTTTGCTAGGTCGTCACCAACATCCTGTTGTAATTGCGTATAGGTCGCAGTATCTATCATGGTCTCACCTTGGAGTGAATATGAAATACAGTGTTATTTTATTCGTAGATTCAAGCTTAATTGGTGGCATCGAAAGCCATTTGATTGCCATGAGTAAGCTGTTAGAACGATATAATATTATGAGCTCGGTACTATTTTATCAAGATCATAATAACCGTGAATTATATAAGCGCTTAGAAAATGCAAATATCACTTTCGGTTTTGCTGGCGGAAATTTAAAAAGCTTGAACGAAATACTAAAAATGTTTCCTCGCTCAGCGTTAATCCACACCCATGGGTACAAGGCAAGTATCATGGGCAAGTTAGTGTGTCGCTGGCAAAACCGCCCTTGTATTTCAACCTATCATGCCGGTGAAGCAGGCACGGGGAAGGTTTATTTTTACATTAAGCTCGACAAACTGCTAAGTTACTTTTCACTTAACTTTGCTGTTTCTAGCAAACTCACCGAAGAGCTTTACAATGCTGAATTACTTGAAAATTTTATTCCAGTAAATGAGCATACTAAAGTTTTAGGTCTAAAAAATAATGATCAATTAAACGTTGGATTTGTTGGTCGTTTATCCCATGAAAAAGGCCCTGACATTTTTATTGAAACAGCCAAACGATTCAACACACCTAACTTAAAATTTCATATGTTTGGTGATGGCCCTATGGTCAATGAGCTTGATATGTCAGCGGTGAGTTATCATGGCCAGTGTGACCAACGAAAAATATGGCAACAACTTGATGTATTGGTGATCTGCTCTCGGGCTGAAGGTCTACCTATGGTGGCATTAGAAGCTATGGCACACGGGGTACTCGTTATTGCATCGCCTGTTGGTCAGTTACCACAGATAATAAAGCACCTATCAAATGGGTTAATGATGACTGAAAGTACAAGCGACGCTTTGCATAAACAGCTGAACAACGTACTTATGTTGAGCGTTGATCAAAGAAGTTACATGCAAGGCAATGCACAAAAACTTGTTCAACAACGTTTTTCTGGAGAGCAGCAATTTAAGCAGCTAGATAGAGTCTATAGCTCTAGCTTACTTGCATCTCTTCCCAGCTTTTAATTTTACGATAAATCGTAGATGGACTCACATCCAAAAGAGCTGCAGCTTTAGGAATATTGTTATCACAAGCATCAATGGCTTGCTCAATATAACGTTTTTCTACTAACCAAAGCGGTTCAATATCAGCTTGAGAAAATGCTGTTACTACTTCGCTCATTACAGGAGCAGATTCTGTTGTCGGTGTTACAAGGCTCTTTGTTGCCATGCTTTCTGAATTAACAGTGGAAATAGCAGCTGTGGCTGTATGTGTTTGGCCTTGTGCATTTGGTAAGGCTGGGATCATACTCGCTTCTATATAGTCTTCATCATGCAAAACGAGAATGTTACGAATAGTATTTTCTAATTGGCGAACATTACCAGGCCAGGCATAGCTTAAAAACAAGTTTTTAACCCCTTCTGACATGCCTTTGTATGTTCGTCCTTCTTCTTTACTGATCTTTTTAAATAACGCATCAGCAATTTCTATTACATCTTTACCACGCTGATTTAATGGGGGTAATGCAATAGGGATAACATGTAAGCGGTAATATAGGTCTTCACGAAAACGGCCTTCTTGCACTTCTAATAATGGGTCTCGATTGGTGGCACAAACAAAGCGGACATCAACTTTAACTTCTTTTTCACTACCTACTTGCTGATAACAACCGGTTTGAATAAAGCGCAGTAGCTTACTTTGTAAGTTGATGTCCATTTCACATAGTTCATCTAAAAACAATGTACCACCATCAGCTTGGCCTGCAGCACCTTCGCGATTAGCAATCGCACCAGTGAACGCCCCTTTTAAGTGACCGAATATTTCACTTTCGATTAGATCTTTTGGTATTGCTGCACAGTTAAGGGCTACAAAGGGTTTATTAGCACGCGGTGACGCTAAATGTACCGCACGGGCGCACAGCTCTTTACCTGTACCACTTTCACCGGTAATAAACACGGTTGCTTTACTTGCGGATGCTGACTTTATGATTTGGTAAACAGATTGCATTTCTGATGAGCTACCAATCAAATCATAATATTTACCGTTCTCGTATGTTGTTTGATAGCTTTTGACTGTTTGTTTTAAATCTTTAAGTTTTAATGCGTTGTTTACTGTAATGCGAAAACGATCGGCTTCGATTGGTTTTTCTAGAAAGTCACTGGCACCGAGTTTAATGGCTTTGATTGCCATTTCTTTAGTGGCATGCCCTGTTAAAACAATCACTTGTGGAGCTGAGTCTGGGTCTAAAGAGGATAAAATATCTAGCCCGTTCATATCTGGCAGCATAACATCTAAAATTACTAAATCAGGCTCAAACTCCTGCAGAGCAACTACGGCTTGTTCACCATTGTAGGCAATGCGTGTTTCGACCCCGGTTGGGATCAAATATGATTGGTACATCAGCGCTAGCGATTCTGTATCTTCAACAATGAGTATTTTAGGTGGCATTACAGACTTCCTTTATTATCGTTTTATGCTGAGATAAAGTGATTATTTAACAGTTCCTTATTAGTAGCTTAGTGCGTATTTGACCGGTTTGTAAACTCAAACTTTAGTGTTTATTGATCACAATTAACGAGGCATCGTCTATTTCAGCAGTTAACTCAACCTGGCTTGCCTGCCAAAGTGCATAAGCAAACTCTTCACTTTGCACATTTTCGTCAGTTAATTTAGTAATAATTTGGTCTACATCGCTTAATTGCTGATTATCAAGCCAACCATCGGTGAATAATAAAATTTGTTCAACGTTATTTAAGTCATAACTATAATGTTGATAAACATGATCATCACTAAGGCCTAGTAAGGGATCAGTGCCGCTTAGCTGGATCAATTTGCCATTTTTGGTTATCACACAGGGGGCTGGGTGGCCTGCGTTAAACCAGTGAAGTGTGTTATTTTCAATAAAACTTATTAGTAAAGTGACTAGACTATTTTTACATAACCGCTGTTCATACAGGGCTTGGTTTAAGGTTGTTAAAACGTTTTGTATTGGGATTTCTGTCGCTAAACAGCCACTTAAAAAGCCCTTTATGGCAAAACTTTCTTTTAGTGCTGTTATACCGTGCCCCATCATATCGCCAATGATCACGGGCGCTTGCTGCTGGTGGGGGTACATACAAAAATCTCCTCCATTTTGGCTGATAATTGAGCCAAAATTATAGGCATTAAACTCCCCTATTTTTTGCCTTGTTTGCATACGCTCTTCGTTAATTAAATACTTTAATGCAGAAAAACGATGCACAATGCGCTCGATACTTTGTAATAACCGAGTTTTGCTAACGGGTTTTACTAAATAATCATCAACACCTAACAGGTTTATACGTTTTATAAGTTCTTCACTGTCATCACCTGTCAGCATAACCACAGATAAATTAGTTTTTAGGTTAGATTGATTAAGCTTTTTAAGTAAAGGCTCACTTGTGCCATTTTTAAGTTTATGATCAAGCAATAAAATTGTTGCCCCAGAGGTGAGAATTTCTTGCCAACCCGATTCACTGTCTTCACAGCAAATAACCTGAAAATGCTCAGATAAATAAGCATTCAGTAAAGCAAGTTGTGCTTTATCATCGTCTATGTATATAAGCGTGGGTCGTTTATCGATATTGGTTAAACAAAAAGAGAATGTATTCTGTTGGCCAACAGTTTTATAACAAGCGTTTGGAAAGTAATGCTTGATGAGCGCAACCCCCATACCCCCTTCAACTAATTCACCACTGTCTAATTGCCACTCTGATGCTTGTTGATTAAATAAATCATAGCTTGGCATGCTGTCTTTAAATTCTATTAGCAGCTGTTTATCGGGCAGTTTATGCATAGCAAACTGCACATGCATTGACGTTTCTTGGCTATGGCGTAACAGATTAGTTAGGTATTCGGTTGCTACTAACCCTGCTGCATCTATATCTTGATTTTTAACACTGATCGCCGTCAAAACATGTTTTAAAATATGGCGAATCTCACTGACTGTAGGCCAGTCTAAACTAAATGATCTTTGATATAAGCAGTCCATACAGGTTCTCAATAAGGTAAAAACAACCAGCGCTGTTTAATAACTTTGTTTAACAAGTACTCTGTGAGTTTAGGCCATTTTGGTTGAAACGCTTTGAGCGTTTTCACGATGCGGCTACCCAATGGAGCAAACTGATGCTGAGCGACAACAACTTTTACGTTATTAACGCCTGCGTGTTCTAGATTTGCCATACCGTGACATAAAGCTTCTTCGTCGTTATAACCAAGAGATACCGTTAAAAATGTGAGATCAGTACACAAACTCAGAGCATGCAGTGGTACATTGCCACGATTGCATTTAAGAGCAGGGCTCATATCTAAAAAAATATAGTCGTACTCTTGTTTTATGCGTTCTATTGCATCATTTAGTACACTTTTATTTTTGACCGATTCGAGCTCTTTAAGGTGCTGCATGGTGAGCAAATCTACTTGCTCAGTATTGATAATATTCAACTGACATGAAATATCACTGAAGCACCAAGACTCCGGTGTTTCTGGCTTTTCGAACTTAAATGGATTTAACGGATTTAAGTCGATAATCAGCACTTTGGCGGCTTGCAAACTTAAGCGTTTTGCGACACTGGCACAAAGTGATGTAGAGCCCTCGTTGCCGGTTAAAGATATAAAGCAAATACAACGCGCTTTGCTGTTATCTATTTCATTACACACGGCTTCAAGTTCTTGATATTGTGCTGGTATTAGTTTCATAAGCCCACCACTAAAGCTACAACAGTAATAAAGTCTAAGAAGTTTGATTTAAACTGGCTCATTAAATCCTGACCTTTGTCTGGTACATACAGGGTATCGCCAGCACGTAACACAGGGATATACGCTGAGTTAGGGTTTTTAACGAACTCTTCTAAATCAAATACACGAGACTGCTCTTTACAGCATGAATGATTTACCACCACGATTTTGTCGATAAGCGCTGAGCTTGATGGGCCGCCCGCTTCTGCAAGTACATCAAGTACGGTCATAGTGTCATCAAAGCTATAACGACCAGGCTTTTCAACTGCGCCCATGATGCGAACTACTTGCTCTTTTGGCGTACGTAACCAGTCTTTATCTTTTTCTGGGATATAGATGGTATCGCCCGGTAAAACGTGTGGAAATAAGGTTTCATCACCGGTTTCAAAATACAATGCAAGGTTTAATTTACTGACTCTTGCAGCATTGCCGTTACGATGAGTAATACGAATATTGCGTAAGTCAGCGTTATCTGTAGGGCCATCAGCAGCGGCTAAAATGTCGATAAAGTGCATATTAGTATTAAATGCATAGCGACCTGGTGAGCCCACCTGCCCCATAATGTAAATAGACTTGCTTGATTCTTGACGGATCCATTGAGACTTATTGTCTGCAGGGTCAACTGGTAACTCTTCAACAATAATGGTATCGCCGGCAATTAAACTTGGTAGTGCATACTTACCCGAATCATTTATGGTGTATTGCTCTAAATCGAAACGTTTAGTCACCTCACCGTTTCTAACAATTTTAATATCATTAATATTGGCACCTTTAGTTGGACCGCCAGCATGGGCAAGTAAATCAGTAAAATCCATTTCAGGGCTCCACTCATAACGACCGGGAGATAAAATTGCACCGATAATTTTGATGGCACGTTTTGGTGGTACTTTTAACCAGCTTTTTTCGTTTTGATCTGTTTTCTCTGGGACAAAAATGACATCCCCTGGGTTTAGGCTTGGCACTTTTACTGTTACTAAACCTTCGCTGTAACCTTGTAGGTCAAATAAAATACTTTCACCCGCAGGGGTTAAGATTTTAATCTGGCGAGTTTCAGCAAAACGGGTCGGGCCACCTGCATTAGCAAGAATATCTAAAAAACTGGTGCTTTCTCCTGCTTCATAAGCGCCCGGCTTTTGTACTTCGCCCATGATATAAACCGTTCTTGAAGTCGTATTTACATCATCAACCATGATTGGCACATAAATGGTTGAGCCCGCCTTTAGCTCAGGCATAGTGTCGTTGTTTGGTTTATCTAGATATGCTTTTAAATCGAACACAACTGGTGTTTTATCAACGATAACGCGGATTTTGGTTACATCGGCATAACGAGTAACACCTTCAGCACGCATTAGCGCATCGAGTACACTCATGTTTTCTTTAAATGAAAAACTACCCGGATTATGTACTTCGCCAAGTAAGGTAATTGCACTGTTATCACTCGCATCACCTGATGCACTTAAGGTTTGTGCATCAAAATCAATTTGTACGTTACCTAGTAGTGGAGACACTGGTACAAATACCGTGTCAGCACTTTGTAATACAGGTAATAAATCAATGTTGCCAGAGTCTAAGTAGGCTTTATAGTTAAACTCAATCACATCGGTGCCACGGCGGATTTGTAAACGGTCTAATTGAGCGCCGGGTTTTAAGCCACCTGCACGGGCTATTACCATTTGAATGTTGCCATCTTTAGGAATACTTACTTGTGATGGGTCGTTCACATAGCCCATAACATTGATAAAAATATCTCGTGAATGAATTTCGACATAAAAGTCATCCATCGCCACATACATTTCACTTAATGCTATGCGTAGTTGGTTTTGCACATCATCTAGCTGTAAGCCTGCTACTTTAAAACGACCTAGCTCTGGTAAGGTAATAGAGCCTTCTTTATCAACTTCAAACGGTTCGCTAAATTCAGCTTCGCCTGGTAGGTATAAGTAAAGTTTATTACCGACTTCAATCTCTTCTGCGAAAGTAGGTAACGCGAATATAAGTAAGCAAAGTAAGATTAACTGTTTCATGTTATTGCTCCTTAGGACCATTTAAGATTTTAGTCCAGCGGGATAATGCATGTTTTTGTTTAGTGGCTTTATCGTCACTCATGTCGATAATAATTGCCTCTACTCGTCTATCTGAATGACGTTTAGAACGTGAGTCAGGTTCGTCGCTGTACGGTGTAAAACTACCTTGCGTTAAGGTTGTTATTGTCGCTGGGTTTACACCATAAATACCTAGCCAGTGTTTTACTGTTTCTGCACGCTTAAGTGCTAACTCATAGTTGTTTTGTTGCTGACCACCAATGTCAGCATGACCAACAAGCAGTAAGTTAACTTCATCAACTTGTTTAATTAAGTCAGCCGCTTGTGCTAAACGTGTGATGTATTTGGGAGTAACCTGAAAATCATTCAGCGAGAACTGATTATCACTATTTAAAAGCTCAGTGATCTGGTCTTTAAGAGATGCTGTCATGTTTTTTTCAGTATCAGTAACGCCTGCACATTGGCTCATCGCATTAACAGTTTCAAAGTGCTTCGCAAGCTGATTTAAACCGTGATAGTGAATAAGTAAATCATGCTCAGCATCAGACCACATTTGCGCTGCTATTAGGCGTCTTATACGGTTTTCGTATATTTGTGCTTTTAGCAGTTGTGCTGGCATACATTGCTGTATCCCTTGTGCTTTTAATAAATCTAACTTTAAAACATGATGTTGAAATTCGCTTAGCACCACGGTTTCTTGTGTGTCATAGATCATCTCGTGTTGTTCATCAGTAAGCGGATAATTTTGATATTTTTCTGCCCAGCCTCCTTGCCCCTCATCAGGCCAAGAAGCACATCCACCAAGCGTTAGCAAAATGATTGTAAATAGTATGTGCTTCATAAATCACCTCACGCGATATCAGCTTGTTCGATAAATGGAATCGTCTTATCAACTCTTAATAGACTCATTAGTTTGTGTGGTTGCCCAGACACATTAAGCAGTGATAATTTTTGCCCTTTTTTCTCAATACGTTTATATAAGAACACCATGGCACCAATGCCAGATGAATCAATAAATGTAGTAGAGCTAAAATCGAGTACCACACTTTGCTGTTTGCCATGTGCAACCTCTTCAAACTGATCTTTAAAGCCATCGACGGCTAGACCAGAAAAGTCTCTAGGTAGTGAAATTAGTTTGGTATCGTTAGAAAATGATGTGTTGTTAGCCATGATCTTCACCTTAGTTAAATTGGTTAGTCATAGTAACTAGTACAACTAAAATGCCAGTTTATAAGGTGTTGAAATTTAAAGGTTAAATGATGGGGTGATGCATAATGCAATTAACTTTTTAGTGTTAATTTGCATTATGCAACGTGATTTGCTTAATTTATTTGATAAAAAAGACGTGGATTGGTATCACTGCCCTTTGCCTGTAAAGACAACTTGTAATGTTTTAACCACAATTGAAAACTCAAGCTTCGCCCAAGCACGCGGTGATGACATACTCAGTGAATAGGCGTAATCCCAGCCAATTTTACTGCGTGCATCGTCTATGGTTTCGTCATAACCGTTCATCACTTGAGCAAGACCAGAAATACCTGGTTTAACCCCGTAAGTACGCTGGCAAAAATAAGGGATGTCTTTTTCTAATTTACCATAAAAAACAGGACGCTCTGGTCTTGGGCCAATTAATGACATCTCGCCTTTGAGCACATTAATTAATTGCGGAAGTTCGTCAATTCGTGTTTTACGCATAAAGCGCCCTACTGCCGTTATTCTTGGATCATCTTTACTGGCCCACACAGCACCAGAACGCGACTCAGCATCAACAACCATAGAGCGAAACTTATAAACATAAAATAACTCAACGAAGTCATCTGAGCTTTCACCCACTCTAAGTTGCTTAAAGATGATAGGACCTTTAGATGTAAGCTTTATAGCCAGCGCTGCAATTAAACAAATAGGCCAAACTAGACTTAACGCAAATAAGGCACCTGCAATATCTAGGCTTCGTTTGATGACTCTAATAACAGACTTGGTTTGTGCTTTACTCGCAGATTTTACACGTTGCCAAGGGGTGTCGAAGTAACCTTGTTCATAACGAATGATCCCCCAAAGTGCTAAAAAGTAGCTATTTAAGATGTAATTAACTTTATCGACGATAGGAATGCGTTTTTTAAAGGCGAATAGTGTTTTAACAGCTTGTACTGCGTGAAGTGACAAAATGCCTGTAGCAATCAATTGTGACCACATAGACTGCGTGACGATAGCCTCTATAAATACACAAGCATAAATACAGGCTAAAATAATTGGCATAACCCCACGCAATACTTTGTGCGAGAAAAAGTTCATACAAGTCCACCCTAAACGCGGGTTAAGTAATAAAAGAAGCGCTTTTATTTGTTGCCAATTACCGGCACCTAATCTTACTCGGCGTTTATAATCCTCACTTTGCTCATCGCATTCTCGCTCGTAAATGATTACGTCTTCATCAACAATGGCTTTACCACCTTTGCTTAAAGCTTTCATTGATAGCACGAAGTCGTCGTTAATGGTGTTTTTCTCTAATTCATTTGCATACTCAGCTCGCATGGCAAACATTGCCCCTGGTACGCCAATCACAGCGCCAAGGTTTGACTCTGATTTTTTCACTTGGTTTTGGTACTGCCAGTAGGCTTTTTGCGCAACAGGGGCATTTTCATCTAAGGTGTAAACACCTGTCGAAATTGCCACTTGCGGATCACTAAATTGCTTAGCTACTTTGTTTAATGCATCAATGCTCAATAAAGCACTAACATCAGTGAACATTAAAATATCATTGTGATATTTCGCCATCCCCATCAAGGTATTTAACCCTTGTACTTTACCTTGGTTTTCATCACGATGGTGAAAATAACACTGCACGCCTTGCTTATGTAATACCTGCTGTGCTTTAAGAGCTTGTTGATAGCTTTTATCGGTGCAACCATCAAAATAAACATGAATAGAATAATGATGAGTGTCATATACTAGTGATGCTAGGTTATAAAGCTTTTCTGCTATATGCGCTTGTTCATTGTAAGCACACATCAAAACAGCAATATTCGGTGTGTAGTTGTCATCAAAAACGGTTTGCTTGCTTGTTTTTTGCTTTTTGCCTGCAACACACTTTAGTAATAATGGGTAGCCAATATGATGATATGCAGCAATACACATCAAAATGATAAATAATGTAGTAAAAATAGTCATGGTTGGCTCCTACACTGCTAATGCAGAATATAAATTGTCGTATTTACTACTCATGGTTCTGGCATCCGCAATAGCAATAGCGTGATGACGAATACATAAACCATGCGGAAGTCTACTTGCTCTTAAAATAGCCGGTGCAAGTTTGTTAAATTCGTGAGGAGACACAAGTTCACCTTCATTCTTAGTAAGAACTTCATGAATGCCTCCAACATCGGAAGCTACAACCGGAATACCACATGCCATGGCTTCAATAATTGATAATGGCAAACCCTCTCGTTGTGAATACAAACACATAACGTCGATACTCGAATAAAAGGCCCGCATGTCCTGTACATTACCTAAAAAGTGCACGCGTTCGTTAAGGCCTAAATTACGTACCAAATTCATTAAAGTGACTTTCTGTTCGCCGTCACCTGCAAACACAATATGGTAATCCTGAGGTAAATAATGCAATGCATGAATAAGATCTTTGTGACCTTTTCCTTCAATTAACCTGGCCGCACAGCCAACCAACTTAGCTGTGTGGGGTAAGTTAAGCTGACTTCTAGCCGTTGTTTTATTTATAGCCACAAAGGTATCGAAATCAATGCCATTTAAAATTGTGCGCTCAGGAATGATTGACGTTTTAGCTCTAAATTCGTCAGCAACAATACGTGCATCAGCAACCCAATAAATATTCGTTAACGAGTTAAGTAACTTAGTGAAAGTGCATTGTTTAACGTTATTTAAATACCAGGCATCATGAATTGTTGATATATGACGAACCGAATCACCGGTCAACGCACAAGCAAGGCCGGCATAAATAACAGGACCAACATGATGACTGTGAATAATATCGATATCATGATCTTTTATTAATGCCTTTATCTTTGCGATAACAGAAATACTCACGCCTGGTTTTTTGTTTAAACAAATCACGCGATGGCTAAATTGTTCAAGCTCTGGCCATTGCTCAAACGCAGATTGTCTATCTCCCTCAAGAGAAACAATAATACTTGAGCTACTAAATTGGCTGTTTTTGAGTAAAGTAATTGCCATTTTTTCTAGGCCACCTACTTGTAGGTGTTGAACTAAGTGCATGACATTCATGATTTATCTCCTTCAATATTACCGAAGTTAGATTCGGCATTGACGATAGGAAGTACTGTTACCACCTCTGAGCTGGTAAGTTTTTCGATGGTTTTAATATCTTTTAAGTGACTGTCACAAAGTGCAGCAACAAATACGCTTGCACTACCTGTGAAAATTCCAAGCACAATGCCAACGATAACGGTCATCAGCATTGATGTATTGATAGGTTGTGTTGGGCTATAAGCTCGCTCAATTGTTTTAACTTTGTCAGGTCCTTCGTATTTAACTAATTTGCCCGTAACTTTGGCCATTTCGTAACGGCTCAGCATGTCTTTATAAAGTGATTGTTTAACATCGTAATCACGCTCTAGTTTACGTAATTGTTTTTCTACATCACTGGTTACTAACAGACGTTCACTGACAAGCTGCACTTGCTCTTCGAGCATTGCAAATTCTTGCTCTTGCTGAAGTAAATTATTACGGGCCTCTTCAAGCGCAAGAAGTTGTGATACTAAAACACTGCTCTCTTTACCATCACCAGACGGAAGCGTATTAACCATTTGCCATAACTGATCAAGATTCGTTGTGTCTAGCTCTTCACTAGATGCTAACAGCGCCTGTTGGCGACTTTTTAAGTTTGCCAGTGTGCGTTTTTTCTCGATAATCTTGCTATGTTTATCGGTATAGCGTGTTCTCAAAAGACTTAATTCAGATTCAGTACGAATTATCTTTTCTTCTAAATTGCCTAAAATTGGATTGGCCTGCCCTACTTTACTCACTAAGGCATTCAGTTTTGCTTTAGACCCAGAAAGAGCAATCAGCTTTTGTTGTTTTTCGCTTAGTAAGCTGTCGAAGGTTTGGCGATTGCTATGTAATACATCGGGTAAGGTATTACTATTTTTGGTTTTAAAATCAGCCAGGGCTTCTTCAGATAACTCAAGTTCTTCGCGTAAACTATCGAGCTGTTTAAAGAAAAACTGCTCAGAAGTATCAAGTGACGCCTTTGTTGGTGCTAATAAACGTTCAATAAATTTTTCTACCACCTTTTCAAGTACTGGCTTCATTTGTGATTGGTCATGCCAAATAAAGTTAATGCGGACCAGCTCATCGCCAATTAACGAAAGAGATAATGCTTTAGATAGTTTTTGATGGATTTCTTCAACTTGTTTGGGTGTTGCATCTTCAGCTATTAATTGGGTTTCTTTTGCTACTGCAATAAGTACCTTACGGCTGATAACTAAGGTACGCAGCGCTGCCATACGATCAGAAAGCTGAAACGAAAAAGACAGATCATCTAAGTAAGGGTTAAGTAGTGCAGACTCTTCAATTAAGATGGTTGCGTGATTGGTATATTGTTTTTGTGCAGATAAACCAAGCGCAATGACGACGATTGGCACAATGCAAAACGGAATAATAAAGAGCTTAATACGCGTGTAAAGCGCATAAAGCCCTAAATAAATTAACCGTTTGATCTGCTCTTTAACTAACATACTTTACCTTTTGCTTTGCATTTTGCGAAATCGCTCGGTTTTAATTTGCAAATTGATAAAAACAACCGAGATTTCTATAGATAGTTAGTTAATTGCAGTTAGTGAGCCAAAATGAAAAAAGCCGCATCTTGTAGCGATACAAGATGCGGCTTTGGGTTGAAAGGTTTATTTAGCAAAACCTAAGTTGTTTACAGACCAACTTGGCTTTTGCTTGCCAGCTATGATCACTTGCCTGCCGAGATTGGTTTGCTCGCCAATTCAAGTTGTTTGATTTACTTAGGCTTACAGCATAGTCGACACGCTCAATAAAGCCCTGGTGGTTGTCTGCTATTAATATGGTCTCTTGGTACGGATTAACCGCAGCAAAGCGTGTCGTGACAATCGGTGTGCCTGTGGCTATGTATTCTTTTAATTTAAGTGGATCACAGGCTCTGATCTGCTCATTATCAACAAATGGCAAGATAGATACCTGCCAATGCTGAGAAAATGAAGCTAAACGATCATGTTCTACAGCCGGTATATGGTTTACATTGTCTAACTTGATTAGATCAGAGAAGTCTTCGACAAGGTGGCCTATCAATACTAATTGATACTCAGGCCTATCTTTAGCTAGCCTTAACAATAAGGCTTTATCAAGCCAAGCATTCAAGGAGCCATAAAAGCCAATAATGGGTCTGCTTATTTGTTCAAGTTCAGAGGCTTTCGGTGTTTGCGTGGTGAATAGTTCTAAATCGACCCCATGAGAAAGCATTTTAACTTTAGATTTCGGCATTTTGTTGGCAAGAAACTCACTCACAACATAGATAGTGTCAGCTTTTTCGATAAGGTCACTTTCAAAAGGCTCGACCATTTTATGATCAACCCCCGCAAGTGCAGAGAAGTCATCACCACAATAATAAATGACCTTATCTTGCTCTCGCGGTGAAATTAAACTAATTGCAGTAGGCACACTAAGCCAATAAACAATTGGCTCATCATCTATGAAACCTTTTCGATTAAAAATCCATTGATTAAATAGCCTTACTATAACGCTATCGTGCCAAGGTAAAACCGCTAATGTGTGTGCTGTTAAATTAATGTTCTGGCTAGTATTCGTTGTTTTAGCATTTGACCCTGTGCGCTTTGATAAAAAAAGGCTTTTTAATTTATTAAAAACTCGTTTCACATCAATCAAGCGAAATGTTGGTTTTCGCATACCAATCGAGTTAATCCAAATAACCTGATGTTGTTTTGCTAGTTGTTTAAATAGGTGCTGTGTACTACTTGGGTGACTTTGCCAGTCTTCACCGAATGTAATAAATTTCATAGCGTCCCCTCCAGCTGTTTAACAATTTTTGCTGGATTGCCAGCAACAATAGTATTTGCTGGCACATCTTTAGTAACTACAGCGCTTGCAGCAACTATAGCACCCTCGCCTATTGTTACACCTGCAAGCACAGTTGCGCCGGTGCCTATCCAAGCGCCTTGTTTGATAATGATATCGCCAACTTGGCATTCATCATCAGGGTCACCTAGAGCACGTCGTGCAGAGTTTAGAGGGTGACCAGGAAAACCAGCTAAAAATACCCGACCTGCAAGGCGAACATCATCTTCTAAAACGATTTTTCGGCCAACAGAAAACGCATTTTGCCAACCAATATCAACATTACTGCCAATTATAAGTTTGGGTGTGTAACTACCATGACTACGCCCACAAAAAGTACTGATGCCACTAATTCGTGTGTTGTCATTACAGCTAATTTCAAGTTTTCCTAAAATTTGCGGCATACCAGAATACAGGTATAAATTTGCTTTTGAGCCCTTAATTTGGCTTTTAAATAGTGGTGTGTAATAAAAAATGCGCCCAAGCTCACTCACTACAGTTTTAACCAATAAATGCAGTTTATATATAAATGAATGAATACCTGGGATAACCCACATTTGCGGATTGCGAATCGATTTCGCAAATTGAAAAAGTGATTTTGCAAATGGGCTGTCACTTGATTTAAGCCATTGTTTAATATTTTCACTCATGTGAGCTCTCCCTTTGTCTATCAATTACAAGCTTTTCTAATGCAATAGTTAAAGCAAGAATGATATAAATAGGCCATGTAAATGCCTGAGTTAAAAAGGTGCCTGACACCATAAAGCCAATTAGGCCGCCCTTTAGCGCTTTCGCATTTACATCTATTTGTTTGTCATTAATCTGTTTATTCATTAAGAACACACGGTTCAAGGTGCGATAAATACAGGCAATCACTAATACAAAAATGCATATTCCGACGATGCCTGTTTCACCTAATACCTGAAACCACGTACTGTGTACTGCATGATTCTTGCCATCCCAATGTGGGCTGTAGAAATAGTAATTAACGACAAAGTTATTAACCCCAACCCCAGTTAATGGATTATGTATTGCCATATTGATTGCAGCTTGCCATGCGTAAATACGGCCCATAGCTGATTCATCAACACCACCTTCATGGGAGCCGCCACTTTGTCTATCTGCAATACCTGCAAAGGCAACCATGGCTAACATGCCCACAGCACCAATGCAGCCGACCACTACAGGATTTTTAACTTTCTGGTAAATAAAGAAACTAAGTACAGCAGCAATGCCAAGTAAGCCTCCTCGGCTTTGCGTGGCAATAACACCGCTGATTGCGATAACTAAGCAAATAAATGCAATGATGCGTCTAAATTTATGGGCATTAGAATCAAACACTTCAGCTGCTAAAAAAGACACAGGAAACATCATTACAAGTGATAAATCGTTAGGGTCACCAAGCTGCGAGCGAAGTTCTCGCGAAATAGTGACGCGGGTACCTTCTACTAGGCCAATACCGTTCATTTTATTACTCAGGGCAACTGAGGCAATGGCGGCACCTGAGATCATGATGCCAATTCTAACCACATTAAAATGCTTTAATGTGCTCATCCACCACGAGATTGCAAATACCATAATGAGTACTTTTGTTAGTACACCTGACCAGTACTCCATCGCTAAACCGCGATTTGAGGCACTAAAAACGCAAACAGTAAGCCAAATAAACCAAACAAAAAATATCAGATGATTGGTATGCCAATGTGGCTTTAATTTTTGTGAGATAAACAGGTGCCAAGCTATTCCCAATAGTGACGCAAGCGCGAGTAACTTAGGAATTTTAAAAGGCATTAAAAAAGGAAAAGCTTCGTGTAATCTAAAGTAGCTAAATAAAATAAACAAAATTATAAAAGCCACACTTACCTTTACTGCAGTGAAAGCGGCAAAAGGTAATAGCAGCAATGCAAATACTGCTATTGGGCCCAAAATGGCATAGGTAACAACTACAAGTAAGGTTACTAAAATGCCATTAATGAATAACTGATTTTGTTTATAGTAATTGAGCATGGTGATGCTCCTTCATTAAGCTTGTAATTACATGCTTAATCAAAGATTTATATTGGAATACTAGGCCAACTAAATAAATTAAACACACCACCCATTTAGCATAACTAAGCTCGTTAAACTGTAATGTGATAAACGTTATAGAGGCCAATGCTAACCAGCTTGGAATTAATGCAGCAAAATTTAGATTTAGAGGTTCGAAATATTGACTAACTGAGTAAAGGCAAACTAATTTAAAACTTTGCATAATGATTAGCGCCAAAATAGCGCCTTCAACACCAAGTTTTGGCACTAAAAAGTACAACAGGCTAAGACCTAAAAGTGCCGTAAAGAAATTTATAATTGATACAAACACACCATTCTTATGCATGTAGCAACCAATATTGAAAATATCGCTGTGATGGCGTATGGCAACAACAATAATTAATAAAATCAGCCAACTATCTTTGCCATGGTATTCAGCAGGAAGTACTGAGTTTAATGCGATTGGTGCCAGTAAACTCATCAAAACACACATAGCTAAGCCTGCATTTAATGAGGTTATTGCATAATTTTGATATTGCGTTTTATCTTGCTTAATTAAGCTGAAGCGCTTAGCAAACCACCAAAGTCGGATTGGCTCAAATGTAAATGAAGTTATAATGGCGAATTGTGCTGCGACGTAATAACTTGCTAAAACACTCTCGTTGAACTGTGCAACAATGAACCAGTTCTCGGCACCATTACCGGCATAAACAAACAAACCTGATGCGATAATTGAAGTTAAGAATACAGTCTGTGATTTTTTTATTCTCCAGCTAAAGCGAGAATAGCTCACTTTAAGTGCACTTCGCATATCACTTAAGGTTAAACACATAATAATGAACGTGCAGACAACACCTGAAACCATTACACCGGTTACATTAAAACCAAGAACTAACAAAGTGATTGTTAAACAAGTTTGTATGATCGTATGCGCAATACTAAAAAAGCAATATTTTTGCGCGTAGCCAAATAAACGGTAGTAGGTGTACGGGATAGCAAGTACCGAGGCAAAAGTTAAATTTAAAATAAGTAACCTAAAATCAATCACCTTTATTTGCGCAGGTAAGGTTGCAATAATTTGCTCGCTAAATATAAAGCTACAGCCTAAAAAAAGCGCACTAAAACAGGTTGTTAATACCAGAGAGTCTCTAAATAACGCCATTTTTTCACGAAAAGATGGATACTGTTGTTTTAGCAGTAGCTCAGGTAAACCAAGCGAAACCACTAAAGAGCATAGCGCCGACATGGTCACTAAAAAGTTCAGCTCACCAAACTCGCTCTTTTCTAAAAAGCGAGTTGTAATTGGTAAAAGCAAAAAGCCAAACCCTTTTACTGCAAAAATAGCTAAAGCAAAGTAACCGATTTGTTTTAAGTTACTCATAAAACCTCCCTATAAAGATTCAACCCATTTGGAAAGCTGCTGCGCTTGTTTAACTGCGTTATAATGCTCATTCACATGCTGCTTGGCATTTTGACCAAGTAAATACCGCTTTTGTGGTGATAACTGGTGAAATTTAAAGAGCATTTTGCTAAGCCCGGAGATACTGCCTGGCATACACTTCATACCAACGCTTGGGGTAACAATTTCGTTTGCTCCCATTAACGTGGTAGTCAGTACAGGAAGACCACACGCCATAGCTTCTTTTAAAACTAACGGCCCTGTATCACGATCGCCATTTTCTGCGACACAAAAAGGGGCAATAAGGGCCGAGTAGAAAATCAGGTTTGAACTAACCCAGTCATGAGGTTTTTCACCTAGAAAACGTATATATTTACGAATACCTAACTCTTCAGCCATGTACATTAAATCGTTCAGCATTGGACCGTCCCCTACTATATCGAGGGTAATACCAAACTCTTTTGGAATATGCTTAAGTGCAGGTAGTAGAAATTGCAGACCTTTCTTTTCAACTAGACGGCCGATAAAAATTAAACGCACAGATTCATTTAGGGACGATGGTACAAACTTAAATTGGCTAGTATCGATACCACAATGCAACAATTTAACATTGCTCTTCGAAAAGCGTTTAAATTGCATAGCCATTTCTTCACAAACTGCTATTGAAAAATCACAAAGAGCTAATTTGGGTTTTAAGTCTGCGTTGTTTACGTAAACATCATGGCCATGACCAATAGAAGATACTGTAATGTCTGCAAGTTTTGCAGCAACGATACCGTATGCAAGTGGTCCATGCATAAAATGACAATGTAAATGATCTATCTTTGCAGCTTTTATATAACGTGCAATTTGATAACCATAAGCAAGCAAGGATTGTGTTGAAATTGATTTAAATTGAATTGCTGTATACGTTGCCCTCGCTAACTTATAAATGTTAAACATAGAAGGTAAGATTGATTTAAACGCAGGCTTAGTGATTTTTTTAACTTCAATGGCACTGGTTAAGTTAATCAACACACTGGTTTTTTCAAATGTAAGAACTGTCACCTTATGCCCTGCATTTAGAAGAGCTTTAATTTCCGTAACAACAAATGTTTCAGATGCAATCGGAAAGCTTGGGACCAAAATAGCAATGTGCTTCATAAAAACGCTCCTATAAAAACTGTTATAAGAGCTATGGCAAGTTCCATACCCAGCAAAAAAACCGAAATATTCCCGAATTGAGATAAAAAATTACCGAAGATTTGCAAAATGCAACGCACAAAGAGAAAAGGCTGAGTAATTTAACAGAAAATACAGATTTAAAGCTGGCTTTTAAATTGCGTATCCTTCAATACGTAAATTAATGCTTTTGGAGCATATTATGAACAGCCAAGTCAGTATTATCATTCCTAACTACAACTGTTTGCAGTATCTAGATACGTGTATTAACAGCATTTACCAGCAAAAAAATGTAAATTTTGAAATCATTATTGTTGATGATGGCTCTACAGATGGCAGCAAAGAATACCTTGAGCAACTAGCTGCTGACAAAAGTGAAGTACGCATCTTTAGCCAACAAAGAAAAGGGGTTGTCGCTGCTCGTAACCTGGCAATTACGCAAGCAAAGTCAGAGTACTTAGCTTTTTTAGATGCCGATGATTATTGGTCAGCAGATAAACTTGCAGCTCAGTTATCATTTCATAAAAAACACCCAGATTGCGTGTTAAGTTTTACTGACTACATGCATTTTAATGAAAAGAACGAAGATATAATTGGCTGTTTTGATTACTGGCCTGAGTTTAAATGCAATGAAGAAAACACAGACTTCCAATTTCTTGATAATCCAATAAGCCAAATGATCACCACCAACATTGTTGGCACTTCGTCGGTCATGGTTAAGCGCTCTGCCATTGTTGAGGTGGGTGGTTTTGATAATAAGTTAAGTAGCGCTACCGATTTAGATTGCTGGTTAAAAATAGCTAAAAAAGGTTATGTAGGTTATTCAACCCTGTGTGCAATGCACTATCTAATGCGTGCTAACTCTATAACATCAAATAGAGAAAATAGATTAGCAGCGATGGTCGAAATTATTAATCGTAACCAATCTGTTGTATCAAACAATGAACGAAAAAAAATTAAAGCACGATTAAGTGAATGCTATGGCGAGTTCTACCGTGAACTTGGTCAGTATTCAAAAGCACTTATGTATTCAAACAGAGCCTTTTGGCTATTCCCTCATAAACGAAACTTTAAACATATGCTGTATGACTTGAAGCACTTATTTGGAGCGCATTCATGAAAAAAAACATTGTAATCATCGATGATGATGAAGCAATTTTACGTTCGCTAAAACGGTTATTAGGTACTAACAACCATGTAATTTGTTTCAGCGACCCTCTATCGGCAATTGAGTATGCGAAAAAGAACTCAATTAGTTTAGTCATTTGTGATTTGCTTATGCCTGCAATCAGTGGTTTTGCTGTTTTAGAGGATATTAAATTGCTACAGCCGAACTGCTCTCGCCTTTTGATTACTGGCTATGCAGAGCTAGAAGCTTCTAAAAGTGCACTTAACAATAATATAGCTAATATGATTACCGCAAAACCTTGGGATAACTTTGAGCTAACTATGCTGGTTGATATATTAATTGAAAATAGTCACCTTAAATTTAATCAATGCGTAGAAAATGTGAGTTCATAGTGCAGCAGTTTGTGGTCGCTGCCGTTTACTGAGTTAACACCAACATTAGATAAAGAAATATCTTCACTCACTAAACAATGATCTATTGGTAAACCCAAAACTTTTAAATCACTTAGCTGATTATTGAAATACCAACTTGTATAAAAACCTGCGCGATTAAAGCAACTGCTTTTAGTCTTTATAAAGTACCGTGACCAAGGTACTGTATTAAAATCACCGGCAACTAACCAACTCCCTTTCAAGTTTTTAATTTCATTACTAACTTCACTTAATACCCTATTTCTCTGACTCCATAAAGTATGAGTTCTAGGTGATGGAGGATGAAAAAAAACACTATTTAACATAATGTTATTGTACAAGAAACTAAGTTTTACATAGCCAAGTTTAGGATTATCAAAGCGTTTAATTTGCCTTTGCACAATAGGTAGCTTGGAGATAACAAGAATGCCAAATGGTGCCCCTTCAACTTCAGCATAACCAAACAAATGATATTGCGTGTTGAGTTCATCAAGCACATGTCGCTGCGTATCATTAAACTCAAACAGTACCAAGATATCATTTTGCGTACCAAAAAATTGACTGTCGATGATCTGTGCTAAGTTAGGATTGCTATATTGCAAATTTACTTGTGCGATTTTGATATCGGAATTTTTAACAGCTTCAGATGATGAGTAAGGTTTAAAGTGAAATAGAACTAAGCCAATACTTAAAAAAACTAAACAAAAAGAAAGCTTTTTACTCCATAACAATAAAAGTATTGCAGGTAATAAGCTACATATAATCAGCACGCCACGCAAAGCGCCTGCTAAATCAAACAGGTAACCTTCGAGTTGATTAAAAGCCAACAATATAATTAATATATAAATAACCATTAATATTAAACGCATCGCACTCCCCCCTTTGATTACTTATAGCTGCATATTTTGTTCCTTGCTGATAGATTCATATAACATAACTAGTATGATGTGTTCTTCAACGGTAAAAAATTAAGCACCCGAAGGTACTTAATTCACTTTAAACTTGCAGTAAGTCTTATTCGAAACCGTTAATCATTTTATCGCAAACTACCGGAGTTGGTCTGTGGTTATCATCAACAGCAACAAACGTAAAGCTACCTGAAATAGCTAAGTGCTTGTCATCTTTGTGCATTCTTTCTAAAAAGATTTCAACGTCTACTTTAAGGCTGGTATTACCTACATGTACAACTTTAGAGATAAGCTCTGCGAATGTACCAGCCGGAATGGCTTCTTTAAAATCTACACGGTCAGACGAAATCGTTACAAGTGGCTTACGACAAAAACGTGTAGCAGCAATAAACGCTACTTCATCCATCCACGCCAACGCGTCACCGCCAAATAAAGTATTGTGGTGGTTGGTACGGCCAGGAAAAACAGTTTTTGTTACTGATGTTGTTGAGTCAGCAATACGCTTTGCAATAATAGCGTCACGATCGATTTGTTGTGTCATAGTCTCTACTTTTTATTAGCTAATGTGTCTTGCATCATTAGCGCAGGGTCAAGGCGTTCATTCTTCCAATTAAAACGCCAGTCTAAATGAGGGCCAGTTACGCGACCAGTCGCGCCGATCTCAGCAATTTTATCGCCACGCTTAATTTCATCCCCTACTTTTACATCTAATTTGCTTAAGTGTATGTAAGTAGAGGTAACGCCATGGCCATGGTCAAGAATTAAAGTACCACCAGAGTAATATAAGTCAGCATCAGCAAAAACCACTGTGCCGCTCACTGGGGCATACACTGGACTACCCGTTTTATTGGCAATGTCTAATCCAAAGTGTGGTCGACGAGGTTCACCATTAAAGTAGCGCTGGCTACCATAAACACCAGAAATTCGCCCAACTGCAGGCTTATAAACGGGATCTAAAAAATAACGTAAATCAGAATTAACTTGTCTAGCTTTACGAACAGCAACAGCTTCACGGCTAATACGTTCAGACACTTCTTTAGGGGGCGAAACATATTTTTTTGCAACACCGGTGATTTTATCAATTTTGTAATCACGTTTTGTGATCACAATTTCTTGTTCGTGACTTACACCTGCCCTATCAACCCAAGAAAGGGTATGATTTGCCTTAGCATCACGACCAAAACCGAACACAAACTCACCATTTGTTGAAAGCTTAAGATGCTCACCATTTAAGCTAACACTTTTAGCACCTTCAATATGGCCAGTCACTAAACCGCCTTGAGTTAAATGTCCTTTTAATTCAACAGCACTTGCAGTTAAAGAAAACAATCCTGCAAATGCTGCTATTAGTAATCCTTTACGCATAACTTATAGACCCCTTGCCAACCCCTTCATAAGCTGTAATTTTTACTTCTGATTCAGGGTATTGGTTTTTAACTTGTGAACTTAAGTAGTCTGCAATGCACTCAACCGTAGTATCGCAAGGTAAAATGTCGCAGCGTGACTTATCAATCGCCATTTCAAAATAGCCTTGCTGTGATGTATAAGCAAAACATACATCGTTATCTTGTGCTGTTACATGCTTAAGGTCTGATTTATTAATTTCATCTTCAGCTGTTGCTAAATAAATGTCTTCCCATTTATCTGCCCACTCTTTTTGTAAGCGAGGCATAGCCATACCATCAAGGCTAATACCAATTTGTGAGCGATGACCATGAATAATACGCTGACAATTACCATCGTGCTTTTTAAGACCGTGACTATAGTGATAGTAAAAGCTTTGGCTGTGCTCTGGGTATAAATTAATTTCAATCTTTTCAATGTTGCTAGGTAACTCAGGCATAATAGTTTTAATTAAAAACTCAGTTACCGATTTTTCATCAACAATATCAGCATCAATTAAACAAAATGCTTGATTTGGAGCACTCATAGCTAAGTGGTAATTATCACCAAAGTGACAATCTAACACGCTGTGATCAGCATGCTTTATAATTGAACCGTTTAGACTGTTAGGCACAGCAAGTTTATGGTCGATACAGTTATCAATAATGCCCTTAATCTGTTTTTTGACTAAACCAAAATCAAGGACCATCGACTCATCATTTAATTGACCGTGCAGAGTTAAATCCACAATCCAGCTCTCGCCAACTGCGCCGCGTTTATTACACAAGTAAGAAAAATCAATCACTGTTAGTGAGTTTACAAAAAGGATCATAAATTTCCTTTAGACTGGTTAAAGAATCACAGCAATTATAATGATTTTTACTTCACAATGCGCGGTTTTATCTACCTTTATCAGCGACACTTTAATTAAATGGTCATAAAACAAGCGAAAAATAGCAAAAAATTAACTGCTCCGAGTTGTTTAGCGTACAAGTGTACGCTAAAGTACGGGGCAATTTCTAAGCGATGAATAAGAGTTATGGAACCTAAAAACAGCTATACAAAAGAAGAATTGGTCCTTTGTGGTCAAGGTGAAATGTTCGGTGAAGGCAACTGTCGTTTACCAAGTGACAACATGCTAATGATGGACCGCATTATCTCTATCACTGCTGACGGTGGTGAGCACGGTAAAGGTCAGATCGTTGCAGAACTAGATATCAACCCTGATCTTTGGTTCTTCGACTGTCACTTTAAAGGTGACCCGGTAATGCCAGGTTGTCTAGGCCTAGATGCAATGTGGCAATTAGTTGGTTTCTTCCTTGGTTGGTCAGGTGGTCCTGGTCTTGGTCGTGCACTTGGTGTAGGTGAAGTTAAGTTCACAGGTCAAATCCTACCAACTGCTACAAAAGTAACCTATCGATTAGACATGAAACGTGTAATTAAACGTAAATTATTCATGGGTATGGCTGATGGTACTGTTGAAGTCGATGGCCGCGTTATTTATGAAGCAAAAGATCTAAAAGTAGGTCTTTTCCAAGATACATCTGCGTTTTAATCTTTAATTTAAGATACAAAATAGCAGGTACAAAAAAGCCCCTTGATGGGGCTTTTTTGCGTGAATAAGGTGCCTATATTAAGTTTTGAACATATTACGGTTTTCAATGGCCTCTCGCCAGCCACCCAACCATTCAGATTTAGGGTCGATTTGTTGATAAGGGCATTGTTCTTTTGAACGGCCTGCCAAGCCTGCTTTATAACCTTGAGAATGAGCTCTTTCTAAACGATCTCTTTTCTGTCTCTTCATAGGTAATATCCTCACCTTTTATATTTATAGATATGTAGCGAAATTGACATCTACATTTAATGAATAGTTAATAAAACTGTTAAATTCAAATGGCAAAAAACAATTAAATAGTTTGACAATAACTAACATGCTGATGCTCAAATGAATTAACATTTAAAATGACTAAGTGGTCGTACCTCTTCATCTAAAACGACCTATAAATACACTTAAATTCAGCTAAACACGATACAGCTCTTTTTAGCCTCCTAAATTATGACCAACACTTTTTTAGCAAAGTTCCCATTTAAATTGTAATCATGACAAATTTATGATGATTACAATTTAGTCAAATTAATTCTTGCATATTAAAAACCGATCGGTCTAATATAGTCGTCATGGAAAAACATAGCAAAGTGCCAAGCCGTCGCGGCAGGCCACCCAAAATAGCGCGTTCAAATGCAGATACTCGTGCCCTATTAATTAATACGGGCTTAGCTGTATTGACCGAAAAAGGCTTTAGCGCAACAGGCATTGATTTAATTTTAAAATCGGCTCAAGTGCCAAAAGGGTCTTTTTATCATTATTTCAAAAGTAAAAATGATTTTGGCTTAGCACTCATCGATGCTTATGACAATTATTTTCAAGCAAAGTTAAAACGCCATTTAACAAACGAAGCTACAACACCTCTTGAGAGAATTGTGCTGTTTGCAAATGATGCTAAACAAGGGATGGCAAAATTTGAATTTACACGTGGGTGCTTAATTGGCAATTTAAACCAAGAACTCAGTTACCTTGATGATTTCATGATTGAACGCATCAAAAAGGCTTACAATAGCTGGCAAGCATTAATTGAACAGTGCTTACTTGACGCTAAAAAGCTAAAACAAATACCCCAAGCATCAGATTGTAAGATGCTTGCTGAATTTTTTTGGATTGGCTGGGAGGGTGCAGTAATGCGCTCTAAACTTGATAAATCAAGTGAACCGCTTACCCTTTATACAGCACAATTTTTACGCTTAATTTTATAAAGCCGTTTTAAACGGTTTTATTTTAACCATTAAAAGACGATCGGTCTAAAAGGAGTCAACATGACAACATCAGTAAAATCGGTAGTTATAAACAAAGATGATCAAGGCTATCATGCCGAGTACACAGACTTTCCCGTAGAAAATATCCACCAGCACGATGTAAATATTGATGTTGACTACAGTACCTTAAATTACAAAGACGCTTTAGCTATCACTGGTAAAGGCCCAGTAGTAAGAACATTTCCAATGATCCCAGGCATCGACCTTGCTGGCACTGTTAGCGAATCTAACAGTGATGAATTTAAAGTAGGGGATAAAGTATTATTAAATGGCTTTGGGGTTGGTGAAAAATACCTAGGCGGTCTTAGCGAAAAAGCATCAATGAGTAGTGATTGGCTGATCCCCCTACCCGCTAACTTAACACCAAAGCAAGCAATGCAAATAGGAACAGCTGGTTATACAGCTATGCTAAGTATTATTGCTTTAGAAAAACAAGGTATCACGCCGCAAAGTGGCGAAGTCCTTGTAACTGGTGGTAATGGTGGCGTGGGTAGTTTTGCTATCTATTTATTAAACAAGCTTGGCTTTGATGTTGTTGCTACAACAGGCCGCATGAATGAAGCACAGCACCTTGAAAAATTAGGTGCAAAACGTGTTTTATCGCGTGATGAATTTTCGTCACCGGGCAAACCACTAGCTAAAGAACAATTCGCTGGTGCAATTGATTCAGTAGGTAGCCACACACTTGCAAATGTTTGTGCATCAATAAAATATGGTGGTGTTGTAACAGCGTGTGGTTTAGCACAAGGCATGGACTTCCCAGCAACAGTCGCGCCGTTTATCCTTCGCGGTATAAGCCTTATGGGTATAGATAGTGTAATGCGTCCTAAAGAAGACCGCATTGAAGCATGGCAGCGTTTAAGCGAGCTTGTTGAAACACAATACCTAGATACCATATCGCAAGAAATTCCTCTTTCACAAGCGATAGCAAATGCAGAAGCGTTACTAAAAGGTGAAATTCGCGGCCGCGTTGTGGTTAATTGCAAAGAATAAGCTCGAAAACAAACATTCTTAGCAAGTTAGCTATAAAACTAGGGTAAAGGCAATTATACTTACCCTAGTTTTGTAATACCGGACAGTCTAATGAGTAATAAAGAAATTTTCAGCAACAACCCACTGCAAGGTGTTGGTATTGAACAAGTCGTAACAGAGCTTGTCGAACAATATGGCTGGGAATTACTCCACGCCTATATGCGTTTAAACTGCTTTAAAAATAATCCTGATGTTAAATCTGCGGTTAAGTTTTTACGTAAAACCCAATGGGCACAAGAAAAAGTAGAAAACTTTTATTTGTATCGTCTTAAAAACTTACCACGCCCTGATGATGTAAACTATGAATTGCCACCTCGCGATCGTGTGATCCCTGCTGATCAAAAACCAGGTGATCCTTGTGAGTTAAGTTTTACCGACGCTAAACGCATTCATGCTAAAAAAGAAGCCAAGCAGCAAGCACGAGCACGTAAGCAGCGTTCAAATGCGAGTAACCCTTGGGGTAATTGATCGACAAAAGCTGTAAGTTTTATGCTATAAGTTGAAATGAGCCGCCTGTTGGGCGGTTTTTTTATATGAGTGAGTTAGTAAGTTAAGAATTGAAGTGCTACCTAAACACGTCAATAATATTTGTTATTAATTTAAGGGTAACCTGATTATGTTAGACTGATTGCATCATCAGTAATTTGAGTTAAAAAGGATGTGTATGTCTAACTACAACGAGTCAACTGAACAAATCGCAAACGCAACGCAAGATTACGTAATGCAACAAACAATGTTGCGAATTAAAGATCCAAAGCCATCTTTAGATTTCTACCAAAACGTTTTAGGCATGAAGTTACTGGGTAAATATGACTTCCCTAAAATGGAGTTTACACTGTACTTTTTAGGTTATGAGCAAGACATGCCAAAAGGCAGCGATAAAGAAAAAGCGCAATGGGTGTTTCGCCGCCCTGCACTTATCGAGCTTACACATAATTGGGGCACAGAAAGCGACGACAGCTTTGCTGGTTACCATAGTGGCAATGAGGAGCCTAAAGGCTTTGGTCATATCGGTATTAGCGTGCCAGACGTGTACGCAGCATGCGAGCGCTTTGCAAAATACGATGTTGAGTTTGTTAAAAAACCTGACGATGGCTCAATGAAAGGCTTAGCCTTTATTAAAGACCCAGATGGCTATTGGATAGAGATACTCTCAGCTGAAGGGATCACTGAGATAATTGAAGAGCATAAGTAAAAGTCAATCACTCATAAACCTGCTATTTAGCAGGTTTTATATTTCATAACTTAGAATTCTTACAATCTTAATTTCTAAAAATTAGAAAAACCACTACTTTCATCATCACTTGATACTGTAACTGAAAGCTCTTGATCTATGCTTTCAAAAACTAAAAAGTTTATTGGCTTACAACAAACCGGACAATCTTCGATGTACTGCTGATCCAAGTCTGCTGGATCTAGCAAGATTTCTATTTGCTCACCACAATAAGGACAAGTAATCCTTTTCTCTGTTAATTGATTCATTAGTTATGTTCCTTATTATTGAGATTACTGTTAGTAATTTTTATTTAAATAAATTCAAACATGTAATTATTAGGTTGCATCAAAAAGATCGTAGCACTTAGGAAGGTATCCCCAAATCCTTATAGTTGTTTTGCCATTTTCGTAAGATAAACCTATCTTATCTAAAAGCTCAGTTAACCTCTGAGAATGATCATGCTCTTTTATAGATTGATTCCCTCTGACGTCTACCACTTCTTCTATAAAGCACAAATCTAGCCACCGAACACCTATAAAAGGAAATGGTAAATGATAGTACTACTTACAATCCCATTCTGATATGTGCCCAGTTACCCATTTTGAACGAAAAGGTGGTTGCCAATTTTGTCTTTCTCACTAGCCGATGTATAAGCCAAAGGCAGAAGGCTCAGATGTCTAACACTCTTTTTGGATCTCGCGGATAAAACTCATCAGGCTGTTTAGTGCACAAATCAAATTCACGGGTATTTTTGTAAGGTAGCTTCATAAAGCCTGCCACACCGACATCAGTGATATTGACAGCATATTGCATAAGCTTGCTTAATAAGCGTTTAAATTCAGGCTCTTTACTGGCATCAAGCAAACGATAGTAATGATGTATTTTCATCCTATCAGGTAAGGCTTCAAAAATTATACAGCCAGTATGGTGTATTTGGTTTAGCTCAAATACGCACTTAATGACCTTTTTCGGGAGCTGTAACTGCTCATCAGGGTCTTTACCATCTTCAAAGTAAGAATGCGGTCTGGTTACGTCTGAGGCTTGTAAATCCATTACTTCATAATCAAGCTCAGGTAAATGCTCAAACTTAAATGCACCGGTGCCATCCCGTTCCAGCTGAATGGTTTTACGTGCATCAAACAGGCAACATTTAAAGAGACCTTTTTGTTCAATTCCCTGCGCCAACATCACAGTGTTGTTTATGGCATCGGTAAACGCAGTGCCAAGTGTTTCATCATGCAGAATAAGCGAAGACTCAACAAACAGGGAGTTTTCTTTCCAATGAAAGCTCAAGCCCCCTACTACCGGGTATTTAGCTAAACGGCTTATTGATGCCAGAAAAGCTTTTTCGGTGTCGCCGGTATCAAATAAAAACTCTTTGTAGTATCTATCGAGCTGAGCGTCATTTACATCAAGTAATTGTTGATTATGGTCGGCTTGCCTTAAAAATTGCTTACGTGAGCTGTAAACCACCGTATCTGGGTGCTCATCAAACTCACTAAACCAATAAGGAATATAAGGGCGAATGACTTTACGAGGTAGCTCAGGTAGGTAAGCTTTAGCCATTGTAGGCATATTACGCATAAAATAATCACCCGCCCCATCGCGAGTGGCCTTATTTTTTGAAAGCATACCATCAATGACTCGGGCAAGCTCCATAGGTAAATTTAAGCTTGTAGCCGGAATAACCGCTGCACCAAATCGGCAAGATTGAGCTGAGGCTAATGCATAAAGGGTTGAGGCAACACCTTGTTCATCAAATCGTGGCGATGATTGTCCACCTGACATTTGCTCGTCACCAATAAAATACACATCACCCATACGTGCATTCGTGGTGCTTATATCAGCAGACATAAGATCCATAAAATTGCTGGCAACCGGATTCCCTTCAGCGTCTATTTGTGCATAAACAGAGCTGCCCCAGTCTACCAACGCCAATTTATTGGTTTGTTCATCATAAACAATATTAGAGGGTTTAATATCGCCATGCACAATTGGCTGTGGACTTAGACCATTTTTGTGTTCACGCAAATCTACAAGCACATTGCGTAGCCTAAGAGCCAGCGCCATGACTTTTGCTGCACTAAAACGCCCCTGTTTGATGGATATTTTTTCTAAGTCTTCACCTAGAGCGCGTTCCATCATTAAAATACCTTGCTTTTTAATGCGTTCAAAAGCATAAAATTTGGGCACCAGCGGGTTATTAACTTGCGAGAGCATGTAGGCTTCGTCTTCTAAACGGTCACGCACACTTTGCGCGAGGGTTATACGTGAAAACTTAAATACCCAAGGTAAGCCTTCATCATCAACACCCGCAAAAACAAATCCAAACGCTCCAGAACCAATCAATTCAACGTCACTGTAACCAAGCAAGGTCAGTTGTTTAATACAAATGTTAAGCCATTGGCGGTGCTTTTTAGCATCATGGTGAGACAGCAAGTAAACAGACTGTTCTTCATTGATATAAAAATTGCGGATTTGTTTGGGATTCACTGCATCTCTCAAAGTTAAGCGGCATTTAACCGCTTAATTATTGAATGCTAGACAGTTAATTACAAGGCTTTTGCTCTTCGATGATCCAGCCATGATTTTTAAAGACTAATTCTGAAAAAATTAAGATGGCGCCAGCAAGTAAAATAAGCTCGTTGAGTGATATGACTTCTGCCATGAATATCCATCCCAAAACAAAAAATGCTAAGGGATCGAGATACCTGAAATACCAAGCGACTTTTCGTGTTTTACCGTATGTGATTCTGTAGCGTTGTACTAATTCACCTTCACACTCTAATGATATAACAGCTGAGAACTTGAAGAAGGGTTTAACGCTTATACACAACTGACAGGATTTACCATCAATATTAAACTCATGAACAGATTTTGTTTTAAAGTTACGTGATTCTGCTATTAATTCACCGTCTACTTTCAGAACTTCTTTACCTGAGTAAGCAGAACCCCAGTATTCAATTAAATGTTCACCCAGTTTGAAGTTAGCTTTAATTCCCTTGCTCATTGATACTGTAATGCCATGAGTGTTCATAAAAAATCTCCTTATAATTATGAAGTTAAGATACTTTAAAAATAAAAAAACGGCAAGCTAGGCTTACCGTTTTGGTACTTTCAATGGGTAAAGGGTTACCATTTAAAATTAAAGGCGAATACCGCCATCAATTTCAACAACACGACCCGTAAAGAAATCATTCTCTACAATGTATTGTGCTGTTTGGGCTATTTCTTCAGCTTCACCAAAACGACCGACAGGCGTTACCGCCATCATGCGTTGTTTTGCTTCTGGTTTCATAGCATCTGTCATCGCAGTGCGGATAACACCCGGTGCGATTGCACCAACACGAATATTAAAGCGACCTAACTCTTTCGCCCAACCTGTTGTCATCGCAACAACACCGGCTTTAGATGCAGCATAGTTTGTTTGGCCAATGTTACCAGCGCGTGCAACGCTAGACATATTAACGATAACGCCACCTTTGCCTGACTCAATCATGTGGCTCGCGGCTTCACGGCCTGCTAAAAATACACCGGTAAGATTCACATCAATCACTGATTGAAACTGAGCCAACGACATTTTATCAACCACTTTGCCTTCTTTCGCTTTAATAAACATACCATCGCGTAAGATACCTGCATTGTTAATTAACACACCGATATGGCCAAAGTCTTTGTTAATAGTATTAAACGTTGCTACAACAGCGTCTTCATCGGTCACATTGGCAGCATAAGCCATCACTTTTGTGCCATGTTTAGAAAGTGCAGATACTGCAGTATCAAGTAAGTCTTGTTGCATATCGATAAGTGCAATGTTAGCACCAAGTGATGCAAATTTTTCGGCCATCGCAAAGCCTAAACCTTGCGCACCACCTGTAATTACGATGTTGTTGTTTTTAATTTCCACAACAAACTCCTACTTCGAGAATAATTTAAAAATAGCGCTAAAATCATCACTACCTGCACCTTGATGCTGAAGCATAGTGTATAAATTCTTCGCCATTGACCCCATTGGGGTAGATGAATTACTTTGTTGAGCCGCTTCCATAGCAAGGCCTAAATCTTTCGCCATTAAATCAACCATAAAGCCCGGTTTGTAATCATTACTTGCTGGTGCCGTTTCCATTACACCTGGGCATGGGTTGTAAAGTTCAAGTGTCCAGTTACGGCCAGAGCTTGCGGTCATGATGTCACTTAACACTTTTGGGTCGAGCCCGTTGTTAATACCCATTTGCAGGGCTTCACTGGTACCTGCCATTAAAATGCTCAGTAGCATGTTGTTACAGATTTTTGCCACTTGGCCAGCGCCAATATCACCAGCATGGAAGATGTTTTTACCCATATCAACTAAAGCAAGCTTAGCTTTTTCAAAGTGGCTTTGCTCACCACCAACGATAAAGGTTAAAGTGCCTGCTGTTGCACCAGCAACACCACCTGATACCGGCGCATCAACAAAATCAATGCCTTTTTGAGCAAGTTCGCTGCCCACCTGACGCGCTGACTCTGCGTCAATGGTTGAGCAGTCAATGACTAAGGTTTTGCTATCAAGTAAGTTGATAAGACCCGTTTCACCTAAGTAAAGCGACTTAACATGCTTGCTTGCCGGAAGCATACTGATAAATATATCTGCACCAATGGCACACTCAGCCGCATCATTTGCAGCAACTGCACCTTTATCGGCAAGTTCACTTACTGCTGTTTTATTTAAGTCAAACACACGAACTGTGTGACCCGCATTAACAAGGTTTGCCGCCATCGGGCCACCCATGTTGCCTAAACCAATAAATCCTATTGTTAATTTAGCCATTTGTTTACCCCTTGGACTTAAGATGAAGTTAACGAATTGAGTGGATGAGTTTGCTCATCCCAGCGTGGTGTAAAGAAGCTATCTACAACTGCTTCGTCGATATCGCTAAGCGATTTAAACTGCCAGTTAGGTGCACCGTCTTTGTCGATTAAAAGCGCACGGACCCCTTCTTGGAACTCGCCTACTTCGCCACAGCGTACCGACATGCCTAGTTCCATTTTGAAGCACTGTGCTAATGTCATCTCTTTTGAGTTTGCTAATTGACGTTCAACCAGCGCACAACTAAGCGGACAACCATGCGCTAATGACTTTTGCGCACGTGTGAGCCATTTGTCTTCGGTATCTAAACCTTGGATGTAGTCGATTTTGCCCTGCAATGAGTCAAATTCAGCCAACTTTTGAATAACCTCAAGATTATCCTTTACGTTTCCTTTAGGTACACGGCCTGAAATATTATCGATTGAGATTAAAATTTTAGTCAGCTTTTCGTGGTTTAATGAAGCCGTTTTGCCCCACTTTTCATCAGTGATGGCCGTTAACATAGCATCATATTTATCGGCAGTTGCATAGTGATCAGCAAGATTTACAAACAATGCATCTTCAGCATTGATAGACGCTGCAGTTAATCCTAAAAATAGACCAACTTGCTCAGGCATTTTATGTAAGAAATAACTGCCACCAACATCAGGGTATAAACCAATGGTAAGCTCAGGCATTGCAATACGAGAGGTTTCTGTTACCACGCGGTGACTTGCCCCTGCCATTAAACCTAAGCCGCCACCCATAACAATGCCATTACCCCAAAGTAAAATTGGTTTTTCATAGCAATGAATCAGATAGTCTAATTTATACTCAAGGGTAAAAAAATCTTCGATGTAATTAGCTGGCTCACCCGTGCTCATTGCTTTATGCAGGCTTACTACATCGCCACCGGCACAAAATGCTTTTTCGCCAGCACCTTTTAAAATAACCATGGCAACAGTGTCATCTTCAGCCCATTTTCTAAGCTGAGGCTCAAGCAGTTGGATCATGTCGTAATTTAAGGCGTTTAACGATTTTGGCGCATTGAGTGTAGCAATTGCAATGAGGCCACTTGCGGCCTCAGCAGTTTCAAACACCACAGGCGCATCTTGATGATTTAGTAGTGTTACATTAGTCATTAGCCATTTACCCAATTAGCTTTACGCTTTTCTAAGAACGCATTCACACCTTCTTTTTGGTCTTGCGTATCAAATAATTGTACAAATAACTCACGCTCTAGTGGCAATGCATGAGCCATCGGTTGTGTCCGACCTTTTTGAATAAGCTCTTTACATGCAGTAACAGCAACCGGACTTTGCTCGCCAACTTGGTTAGCAAGTTTCATTGCCGCAGCTAAACTTTCGCCAGCGCCAACCACTTCTTCAACAAGGCCTATCTCGCGTGCTTTGTCTGCTTTTAGGCGCTCGCCACATAAGATCATGCGTTTTGCCCAGCCTTCACCTACAAGCCATGCAAGATTTTGCGTACCACCAGCACATGGCAGTAAGCCAACTTTTGCTTCTGGTAATGCCATTTGTGCTTGCTCTTCGGCAATACGAATATCACAAGCAAGTGCAACTTCAAGGCCGCCGCCCATGGCATAACCATTAATTGCTGCGATTGATACGCCACGGAAATTGGTTAGTGCTTCAAATGCATCACCAAACACTTTTGACATAGTTGCAGCTACACCTTTGTCACCACTGGCAAACACGTTTAAATCGGCACCAGCGCTAAAGAACTTTTCACCTTGACCTGTGATCACTAATGCATACACATTTTTTTTGGCATTTAGCTCAGTCACAGTCTCTTTAAGTGCTGTTAATGTATCTTGTGTCCAGGTATTCGCTGGCGGGTTGTTCATGGTTAAAACCGCTACGTTACCTTCAATATTTAAATCAATCGATGGATTAGACATAGTATGCTCCTTATAGAATGTCGCCAGCTGACTCGGCTAAGATACGACGTGCGATAATCACACGCATGATTTCGTTTGTGCCTTCAAGTATTTGATGCACACGTACGTCTCTAAAATGACGCTCTAATGGGTATTCTTTGATGTAACCGTAACCACCGTGAATTTGCAGTGCATCATCACAGACTTTAAAACCAACATCTGTTGCAAAACGTTTTGCCATTGCACAATAAGTGGTTTTTTCGCTATCACCGGTATCTAGTTTAAATGCCGCTAAGCGAACCATTTGACGAGCCGCAACAAGTTCTGTGTTCATATCGGCAATTTTGAACTGCAATGCTTGGAAAGCAGCTAATGGCTTACCAAATTGCTCACGTTCTTTTAAGTATTCGCGTGCGGTGTTAAGTGCTGCTTGCGCTGTACCTAACGAACAGGTAGCAATATTAATACGCCCCCCGTCTAAGCCTTGCATTGCAAACTTAAAGCCTTCGCCTTCTTGGCCTAATAAGTTAGACGCAGGAACTCTTACACCTTCAAAACTAATTAAGCGTGTTGGCTGGGCATTCCAACCCATTTTTTCTTCAGCTTTACCGTATTCAATACCCGCTGCGTCAGCAGGAACAACAAATGCCGAAATACCTGCTGCGCCTTCGCCACCTGTGCGAGCCATAACAACGAGTAAGTCAGTTTCACCAGCACCCGAGATAAACATCTTAGAGCCTGAGATCACATACTCATCGCCCTCTTTTACTGCTTTGGTTTTTAGCGATGCCGCATCAGAGCCAGAGCCAGGCTCAGTTAAACAGTAAGAAGCAAGTAACTCACCCATAACTAATTGTTCACAGTACTGGGCTTTAACATCATCAGTACCAAAACTTGCAATCATCCACGTCGCCATATTATGAATGGTCAACATAGCAGTGGTTGCTGTACAGCCCATTGCAAGCTGTTCAAAAATAATGCTTGAATCTAGGCGAGATAAACCTAACCCGCCTGCTTCCTCAGGGGTATATAAACCACAAAAGCCAAGCTCACCGGCTGCTTTTATCGTGTCTTTAGGGAAAATGTGTTCTTGGTCCCACTTGGCTGCATGTGGTGCAAGTTCAGACTCTGCAAACTGACGGGCTGTTTCAGCAAACGCTTGCTGATCTTCGGTTAAATTAAAGTCCATAGTAGACCTCTATTTTGTTGTCTTATTCTTGTGTGAATAACGATTGTTGTCGTTTAAATGTGTGTTCTTTGAGCGAGCGTGTGCTCGCTCAGCAGTAAATTAATTACGGCTTATTTAAGGTTGATACTCATGTTAGGACCTGAGGCGATATCATCCTCGAACCAACGTGAAGTAATTGTTTTCGTTTCTGTGTAAAAACGAATACCTTGCTTACCATAGGTGTGTTGATCACCGTAGAATGAGCCTTTCCAACCTGTGAAAGAGAAAAACGGTAGTGGCACAGGAATTGGCACATTGATACCAACTTGACCTACTTCGATTTCATGTTGGAATTTACGTGCAGCAGCGCCGCTTGATGTGAATAACGAAGTACCGTTACCGTACGGCGAGTTATTGATAAGCTCAATCGCCTCCTCAAGAGTATCTACAAACATACAAGCCAATACAGGACCAAAGATCTCTTCTTTGTATAAATCCATCTCGGTTGTTACATCAGTAAATAGCGTTGGACCAACCCAGTTACCTTGCTCGTAACCTTCAACAGTAAAGTCAGAGCCATCAATTAAGCACGTTGCACCTTGTGCTTTACCACTTGCGATAAGTGATAAAATACGATCTTTAGCTGCTTTTGAAGTTTGTGGACCGTAAGCTGCGTTTGCATCATCCCACACTCCAGGGCGTACGTTTTCAAAGCCTGCTTTAATTTCATCAACCCAGTCTTTTGCTTGACCAACAAACACAGCAACCGAAATACCCATACAACGCTGACCTGCAGCACCTACTGACGCGCCAACTAAGTTATTAACAACATGCGCTTTACTCGCATCAGGCATAATAACCATATGGTTTTTTGCACCTACACAGGCTTGTACACGCTTAAGATTTGCAGTGCCTTTTGAATAGATGTATTCACCTACACCACACGAACCAACAAATGAAATAGCACGTACTGCTGGGTCTTCTAATAAACGGTCAACTTGTGGTTTTGTACCATGAACAACTTGTAACACCCCTTTTGGTGCACCCGCTTCAACAAATAGTTCAGCTAAACGCATTGGTGTTAGTGGATCTTGCTCAGATGGTTTCAGAATAAAGGTGTTACCACATACAATAGCCAGTGGGAACATCCATAATGGGATCATCGCAGGGAAATTAAATGGCGTAATACCCGCACATACACCTAACGGCTGCATGTAAGAATAGGTATCAATTTTACGGGCTACGTTTTCCATAGTTTCGCCCATCATCAGTGATGGAGCATTAGCTGCTTGCTCAACAACTTCAATACCACGCCAAACATCACCTTTGGCATCTTCAAATGTTTTACCCAGCTCATGACAAATAATCGTCGCAAGCTCGTCATGGTTTTCTTTTAGTAGTGCAGCGTACTTCATCATAATGCGCGCACGCTCAGAGATAGGTACTTCTTTCCAAGTTTTAAAAGTTTCTTTAGCAGATTCAATGGCTGCATCCATTTCTGCATCTGTTGCACACGGAACTTGAGCTAACACCTCTTGATTTGCAGGATTGATAACATCAATCAGCTGCGTTGAACTTGATTGGGTAAATTCGCCGTTGATAAATAAAGGTACTTGGTGCATGAGGCACTCCTCCCCAGTGGGTATAAAGAGGCCGCAACATGATAGTTTTTAAAATACGTTGCGGCTGTGAGAGATTAAGTTCGAAAACGTAATTAAATTGCTTCGACTGCCATAGCAACAGCTTCACCACCACCGATACACAGTGAGGCAACACCTTTGCTAAGACCACGATTCTTTAATGCATGAATTAACGTTACTAAGATACGCGCGCCACTGGCACCAATTGGGTGGCCGAGTGCACAAGCACCGCCATTGACATTTACTTTGCTTTCATCAAGTTTTAACTCGTTAATTGCAAGCATAGTCACCATCGCAAAGGCTTCATTGATTTCCCATAAATCAACATCATTAACAGACCAACCTGCTTTTTCTAAAAGCGATTGCATAGCGCCAACCGGTGCTAGCGTAAATTCGCTAGGTGCTTGTGAATGTGTGCTGTGAGCAACGATACGACAAAGTGGTGTTAAACCTTGTGCTTTAGCATCTGATTCACGCATTAACACAAGCGCTGCTGCACCATCAGAAATTGATGAAGAGTTTGCAGCTGTGATAGTGCCGTCTTTTTTGAATGCAGGACGTAAACCAGGGATTTTATCAGGACGTGCATTACCTGGTTGCTCATCAATCGCAACAGTCACATCACCTTTACGCGTAGAGATAGTATGCGCTGCAATCTCGTTCGCAAATGCGCCGGTTTCAATCGCGCTATTTGCTTTAGTCAGTGAGTTAAGCGCAAAATTATCCATTTGTTCACGACCAATTGAATACTGATCGGCAGTGTCTTGAGCAAAACAACCCATTGCTTTGTTGTCGTAAGCATCTTCAAGGCCATCACACATCATGTGATCTTTTACTTCACCATGACCCATACGCATACCTGAACGTGCATTCGGTAACATATAAGGCGCGTTACTCATGCTCTCCATGCCACCAGCAACCGCTGAGTTGATAGAGCCTGATTTAATTAAGTCATGGGCAAACATCGCAGCCTTTAAGCCAGAGCCACACACTTTATTAATTGTTGTTGCACCAGTACCTTGATTAAGGCCCGCTTTTAACATCGCTTGGCGCGCAGGTGCTTGACCAAGACCAGCTGGTAATACACAACCCATAATTACTTCATCAATCTTATCGACTGATAAACCGGCTTGCTCTAAGCTACTTTTAATAGCTGTAGCACCTAAATCAGTTGCGTGTGCACCACTTAGTGCGCCCATAAAACCACCCATAGGGGTACGTTTTGCGGCAACAATAACAACGGCTTCAGTAGTCATAATTGGCTCCATGTAAGTGGTTATCATCATGTGTTCAAATCATGTGTAACCAAACAGTTAATTTGTTATAGTTTAAATTCGATTTAATTCAGCATACATAATATTTACGTTTACGCCAACGTAAATCTAAAATCAACTTTTTTGCGGTCGCTAAAACTGTAAACTTATCTGTATTTTGTTGTATTAAAAATCGAACATCTGCTTACAAGGCTAGATAAATTAGGCTTTTCAACAAATCCAACCAGTTATCTTTATAAGTCTAAAGTATAACTCCCAAATCACCCTTTACCTTTACGTAAACTTCACTTATATTGGTGTTATTCGAATGAGGTAAATAAATCATGAAACAAGACAATCAAACAAACTTCGAAAGCGCAGCAGTTGAACCTGCTAGCAATGAGCAAACGTTTAGTATCAGCGAACTAGCAAAAGAATTTGATATTACAACCCGCTCTATCCGCTTTTATGAAGACCAAGGGCTGATCTCACCTGATCGCAATGGTCAAACCCGTATTTATTCAAAACGCGACAAAGTAAGGCTAAAACTTATTCTACGCGGTAAACGCTTAGGTTTTACCTTGGCTGAAACGGGCCGTTTGTTTGAACTTTACGATGCAGATAAATCAAGTGCAAAACAGCTTGTGACTATGCTTGACCTTATCGCAGAGAAAAAAGCGGACCTAAGCCAACAAATGGACGACATTAAAGTCGTACTGATGGAATTGGTTACAGCAGAACGTCGCTGTCGTGAAACCCTTAATAATTTAGACGAATAACCTGACAACAATCTCGTCAACAGACTCTCACAGGAACACACATTATGAGCACTATTTCACTATACAAAGAAATGAACTTCGGACTTGGCGAAACAGCAGACATGATCCGCGATCACGTTAATAGCTTTGCTAGCCAAGAAATTGCCCCACTTGCGGAACAAACAGATTTAGACAATGCCTTCCCTAATCAACTTTGGCCACAGCTTGGCGAAATGGGTTTATTGGGTATGACAGTGCCGGAAGAATTTGGCGGTGCAGGCCTTGGTTACCTTGAACATGTCATTGCAATGGAAGAAATTAGCCGTGCAAGTGCATCGATTGGTTTAAGTTATGGTGCTCATTCAAACTTATGTGTTAACCAAATTAACCGTAATGGTACTCAAGCACAAAAAGAAAAATACCTGCCTAAGCTAATCAGTGGTGAGCACATTGGTGCCCTTGCGATGAGTGAGCCAAATGCTGGTTCTGACGTAGTTTCAATGAAATTAAAAGCTGAGAAAAAAGGCGATGTATTTGTGCTTAACGGTAACAAGATGTGGATCACAAATGGTCCAGATGCCGATACCTTTGTTATCTATGCAAAAACAGACTTAAATGCCGGCCCTAAAGGGATTACAGCTTTCATCGTAGAGCGTAACACGCCTGGATTCTCAACAGCGCAAAAGCTAGACAAGCTTGGTATGCGCGGCTCTAACACCTGTGAATTAGTGTTCGAAAACTGTGAAGTACCAGCAGAAAACATTCTAGGTAACTTAAACGAAGGCGTAAAAGTACTTATGAGTGGTCTTGATTATGAGCGTGTTGTACTAGCAGCTGGCCCGCTTGGCATTATGCAAGCATGTATGGACATTGTTGTTCCTTATATTCATGAGCGTAAGCAATTTGATAGCCCAATTGGTCAATTCCAGCTTATTCAAGGCAAAATCGCTGACATGTACACGCAAATGAATGCAGCTCGTTCATACGTTTACACGGTAGCGCGTGCCTGTGACCGCGGTGAAACAACACGTAAAGATGCTGCTGGTGCGATTTTATATGCGGCAGAGCTTGCGACTAAAATGGCGCTTGATGCTATCCAAATCTTAGGTGGTAATGGTTATATCAACGAATATGCGACAGGTCGTTTATTACGTGATGCAAAACTATATGAAATTGGCGCAGGTACATCTGAAATCCGCCGCATGCTAATTGGCCGCGAATTATTCACTGAAAGCCGATAGGACCTTGTTATGACGATTTTAAAATCGAGTGTAAATCCACACGATCCGCAATTTTTGCAAAATCACGACAACATGGCCGCTCTCGTAGGTGATTTACGTGAAAAAGTCGCTGATATCCGTTTAGGCGGTGGTCCAGCCCTGATTGAGCGACACCAAGGTCGTGGTAAGTTGTTTGTTCGTGACCGAATTGAAACGCTACTTGATGAAGGCTCGCCATTTTTAGAGATTTCTCAATTTGCTGCCTTTGGTGTGTACGAACAAGCTATTCCATGTGCGGGTGTTGTTGCCGGTATTGGTCGTGTGAAAGGCGTTGAATGTATGATCATCGCCAATGATGCAACTGTAAAAGGCGGTACATACTTTCCACTAACGGTGAAAAAACATCTACGTGCACAAGATATCGCAGAACGTTGTCATTTACCGTGTATTTATTTAGTTGATTCAGGCGGTGCAAACCTGCCTGAACAAGATGATGTATTTCCAGATAAATTACACTTTGGCCGTATTTTCTACAATCAGGCACGTATGTCTGGTAAAGGCATTCCACAAATAGCGGTCGTAATGGGTTTATGTACCGCAGGTGGAGCATATGTACCGGCTATGGCTGATGAAAGTATTATCGTAAAAGAACAAGGTACAATTTTCTTAGCAGGTCCGCCACTGGTTAAAGCGGCTACAGGTGAAGAAGTGAGTGCTGAAGAGCTGGGTGGTGCTGATGTTCACTGTAAAACATCAGGTGTTGCCGACCACTATGCTGAAAACGATACTCATGCACTTTCTATCGCGCGCCAATGTATCGAACGAATTAACTATCAGCGCCCTACTGCACCCTTACTTGATGATGTTAAACCACCGCGTTACGACATTAACGAAATTTACGGCATTGTTGGTACCGACCTTAAAAAACCATTTGATGTCCGCGAAGTGATTGCCCGTGTTGTTGATGATTCATCATTTGATGAATTTAAACGCTATTTTGGCGAAACCTTAGTAACCGGCTTTGCAAAAATCTTTGGTCACCCTGTGGGTATTGTTGCCAACAACGGCATCCTATTTAGTGAGTCAGCGCAAAAAGGCGCGCACTTTATACAGTTATGTGCACAACGCAAAATCCCTTTGGTGTTTTTACAAAACATTACTGGCTTTATGGTTGGTAAAAAATACGAAGCCGAAGGCATCGCCAAACATGGTGCCAAAATGGTAACCGCTGTTTCATGTGCTGATGTACCAAAATTCACCGTGTTAATTGGTGGCTCGTATGGTGCAGGTAACTACGGTATGTGTGGCCGCGCGTTTGAACCAACCATGATGTGGATGTGGCCAAATGCCCGTATCTCTGTGATGGGTGGTGAACAAGCTGCTGGCGTTCTTGCACAAGTTAAACAAGACGGTTTAGCCCGTAAAGGCGAAAGCATGACTGATGAGCAAGTCAGCGAGTTTAAAAAGCCAATTATCGAGCAATACGAAAAACAAGGTCATCCATATTACGCCAGTGCCCGCCTTTGGGATGATGGCATTATCGATCCTGCTGATACTCGCAATGTATTAGGGCTTGCCTTAAGCGCAGCTAAAAATGCACCAGAGCGCGATTCACAGTTCGGCGTATTTAGAATGTAATGGAGGCCTTATGTCAGTAACACTCGAAATAACAAAATCAAATGTGGCTGTGCTGGTACTAAGTCGCCCTGAAAAACACAATGCATTTAACGAAGAAGTCATCAGTGAGCTGATCCGTTTAATTGAACATGCAAATAGCTGTGATGTGCGCGCACTGGTTCTTAAAACCGAAGGTAAGCATTTCTCTGCTGGCGCTGATTTAAACTGGATGAAATCTATGGCTGGCAATGACTTTGCTGAAAACTTAGCGGATTCAATGCAGCTCGCTAAGCTTATGAAAGTACTTGCTACAAGCCCTCACCCAACGGTTTGTGCAGTGCAAGGTGCAGCCTTTGGCGGTGCATTAGGCTTAATTGCCTGTTGTGATATAGCTATATGTCAAGACGATGCACAATTTTGCCTAAGTGAAGTAAAGCTAGGTCTCGTTCCTGCAGTTATCAGCCCTTATGTTATTAAAGCCATTGGTGAGCGCGCTGCACGTCGTTATTTTTTAACGGCAGAGATATTTGACGCTCACACGGCTAAGCAACTTGGTTTAATTCACCAGGTCACTGGCGATTTACAAACAGCCCTCGACAAACACTTACAAAGTCTGGTTAACAATGGCCCTGTCGCTGTCAAAGCAGCGAAGCAGCTTATTAATGATGTCGCAGGTAAAGAAATTGATGATGCACTTATTGAATTAACCGCTGAGCGCATTGCACGCATTCGTGTATCTGAAGAAGGCCAAGAAGGTCTCACTGCTTTTTTTGAAAAACGTGCCCCTAACTGGCAGAAATAGGAACCATTATGACAACAAAATCATTGAAAAAAATTCTCGTTGCCAACCGTGGTGAAATTGCCTGCCGTGTTATGCGTACAGCTAAACAAATGGGCTTAACGACGGTCGCTGTGTACTCAGATGCGGATAAACATGCTCAGCATGTAAAGCTAGCTGATGAGGCGTATCACATTGGCCCTGCACCAAGTAAAGATTCATACCTAGTAGCAGACAAAATCATCGACGTTGCTAAACATGCAGATGTTGATTGTATTCACCCTGGTTATGGTTTTTTATCTGAGAACTGTGACTTTGCACTAGCATGCGAAAAAAATGATATCGCTTTTATTGGCCCGCCAGCATCAAGCATTGAAGCCATGGGCTCAAAAACCCGTGCTAAAGAAATTATGCACCAAGCAAATGTGCCTTTAGTGCCTGGTTATTATGGTGACAATCAAGATACTGATTTCTTACAAGCAGAAGCTGAAAAAATTGGTTATCCAGTTCTAATCAAAGCAGCCTTTGGTGGCGGTGGTAAAGGCATGCGAGTTGTTGAACACGCAAAAGACTTTATCAGTGCACTTGAAGGCGCAAAACGTGAAGCTAAAGCCGGGTTTGGTAACGACTTAGTACTTCTAGAGCGCTATGTCACTAAACCTCGCCACGTTGAAGTACAAGTTTTTGCCGATAGTCATGGTAACTGTGTGTACTTAGGCGATCGTGACTGTTCTTTACAACGACGTCACCAAAAAGTAATTGAAGAGGCCCCTGCACCTGGTTTATCTGATGCACTTCGCAAAGAAATGGGTGAAGCAGCGGTACGTTGTGCCCAAGCGATTAACTATCGCGGTGCAGGTACGGTTGAGTTTTTATTATGCGGTGATGAATTCTTCTTCATGGAAATGAACACCCGTTTACAGGTAGAGCACCCAGTAACAGAAATGGTAACTGGTGTTGATTTGGTGAATTGGCAAATCAACATTGCGGCAGGTCAAGCATTACCTCTTAACCAAGCTGATATTCAGCTACAAGGCCACAGTTTTGAAGCGCGTATTTATGCGGAAGATCCTAGCAATGACTTTATTCCGTGTTCTGGTCACATTGACGCCCTATTTACACCGAACGAATCTGAATTTGTACGAATAGATACAGGCATTGCAGCAGGTGATGAAATTAGCCCGTTCTACGACCCTATGATCGCTAAATTAATTGTTCATGACGATAACCGCGAGGCAGCACTGGGGCGTTTATCGAAAGCACTTGAGCAATTTCACCTAGCAGGTTTTAGTTGTAACGTTAATTTCTTACATAACCTTACTAACCACCCTACTTATCAAGCAGGTGCACCCGATACGCACTTTATTGAAGACCAAGGTGAGCGCCTTGTTGCTAAAAACGAGCAACAGTCAGTTATTGCAACCGTGGTGGCAGCCTATGCGTATGCACATCAACTAAAAGGTGAAAGCAGCAGCCCATGGCAACAATTAACAGGCTTTATGCTAAACAGTGACGCTAAAACCACGATTCCGTTTGTTGATCTAGACGTTTATGCGGTTAAAACCTCAGATGGTTTTAGAATCAGCCTTGACGGGGTTGACTATACAACTTCGGGCAACGTTGAAAATGGCCTTGCAAACCTAGTCGTTAATGGCGAAAAAGTTGTTGCTCATATTAATCAAACAGACTCTCACATCACAGTGATGTACAAAGCACAACAAAAGGTGCTTGAGCTGATTGATAAACACTATATTAGTGAGCACGAAAGTGATGCACTACCACTTGCCGCGCCACTCAACGGTACTGTTGTTAAGCATTTAGTTGAGGTAGGTAGTACTGTTTCTAAAGGTGATGCGGTCGTCATTATTGAAGCTATGAAAATGGAATACACCCTTAATGCCCCGCATGATGGCGTATTAACGAGCTATTGCTTTGCTGAAGGTGAACTGGTGAGTCACGGTGATATGCTAGCGATTGTTGAAGAGCCGGAGGCGTAATGGCACAGTTTCCTGATTTTGTTCGCATTGTAGAAGTTGGCGCCAGAGATGGTTTACAAAATGAAGCAGCCGTTAGTACTCAAGATAAAGTAGCACTGATCAACGCCCTAGCTGAAGCTGGTCTTAAAGATATTGAAGCAGGCGCATTTGTGTCACCTAAATGGGTGCCACAAATGGCTGATTCTAGCGATGTAATAAGCGCTTTAAATTTACCAGACGTTAATTTAAGTGCCCTCACCCCGAATTTACGTGGTGCAGAAGCAGCTAAACAAGTCGGCATACAAGAATTTGCTATCTTTACAGCTGCAAGCGAAGCGTTTTGTCAAAAGAACATCAACTGCTCTATTGATGAAAGTATTGATCGCTTTAAAGATGTCATGGATTTTGCCAAAGCGAATAACATTCGTGTTAGAGGCTACGTTAGCTGCGTTATGGGTTGCCCATATCAAGGTGATGTCGACTACAATGATGTATTAAAAGTATCAGAGCGATTACTCGAGCTTGGTTGTTACGAAATTAGCCTAGGTGACACCATTGGTGTGGGTACGGCGAAAAAAGTAGATGAGTTATTAGATTTACTCTTGCAACATATTGATAAGTCGAAACTCGCTGTACATTTTCACGACACCTATGGACAAGCGCTCACAAATATTTACACCGCGCTAAACCGCGGTATAGCAACGGTTGACAGTGCTGTTGCAGGCCTAGGTGGTTGCCCTTATGCCAAAGGCGCGTCAGGAAATGTTGCCACTGAAGATGTAGTTTACTTACTACAAGGGCTTGGCATAGAGCATGGAATTGATTTAGAAAGACTGGCGAAAGCTGGTTGGGCTATTTGTAGTGCATTAAATAAACAACCTGTCAGCAAGGTATCACTTGCTCTAAAGAACACTCAGAATAATTAAGGAGTAGGCTCATGGCCGGTTTCGATAAGGTGGTTTCAAGTTATGAAGCTGCAATGGAAGGTTTAAAAGATGGCGATACCATTATCGCAGGTGGCTTTGGCTTATGTGGTATTCCTGAAGGACTTATCAGTGAAATTAAGCGTAAACAGACTAAAAACCTAACTGTTGTTTCGAACAACTGTGGTGTAGATGATTTTGGTTTAGGCATTTTACTTCACGATAAACAAATTAAAAAAATCATCGCTTCTTATGTTGGCGAGAATGCGCTTTTTGAACAACAACTTTTAAATGGCGAAATTGATGTAGTTTTGACACCGCAAGGGACGCTCGCTGAAAAAATGCGTGCTGGTGGTGCTGGTATTCCAGCATTTTATACTGCAACGGGTTACGGTACCCCTGTTGCCGAAGGTAAAGAAGTCAAAGAGTTTGATGGCCGCCCGTATATCTTAGAAGAATCAATTACTGGTGAGTTTGCCATTGTTAAAGCTTGGAAAGCAGACCGCTACGGTAATCTTGTATTTCGCCATACAGCAATGAACTTCAACCCGATGGCTGCGACAGCAGGTAAAATTACTGTTGCTGAAGTAGAAGAGATTGTAGAACCAGGTGAACTTGAGCCAAGCCAAATTCATACCCCAGGTATTTATGTTAATCGCGTGATCAAAGGCGACTTTGAAAAACGCATCGAACGTGTAACAACTCGCGATTAAGGAGCAATAAAATGGCATTATCACGTGAACAAGTTGCAATGCGTGTTGCACAAGAGCTACAAGATGGCTATTACGTAAACCTAGGTATTGGTATCCCTACTCTAGTTGCTAACTATGTCCCAGATGGCATCGAAGTCATGCTACAGTCTGAAAATGGCTTACTAGGCATGGGTGCGTACCCAACTAAAGACCAAGTTGATGCAGATATGATCAATGCGGGTAAAGAAACCGTGACAGCAGCCACAGGTGCAGCAATATTTAATAGTGCAGATAGTTTTGCCATGATACGGGGTGGTCATGTAGACTTAACAGTATTAGGTGCATTTGAAGTTGACCAGAACGGTAACATCGCATCGTGGATGATCCCAAAGAAGCTAATTAAAGGCATGGGTGGCGCGATGGACCTCGTTGCTGGCGCGAAGAATATTATTGTTACGATGACTCATGCAAGCAAGCATGGCGACTCTAAGTTATTAGAAAGTTGCACTTTACCGTTAACTGGGGTTAACTGTGTAAAGAAAATCGTAACTGATTTAGCCGTACTAGAAGTTAAAGACGGCGCATTTCATCTAATCGAACGCGCTCCAGGCGTGTCGGTAGACGAAATCATTAGCAAAACGGCAGGCAAATTGCTTGTTGAAGGTGATGTTCCAGAGATGGCTTTTTAAGCTACTCACATCCCATGTACCGACCTCATTCCCAGTGCCAATGGCGCTGAGTTACCCAAAATCCCTCGCAAGAGGGATTTTTTTTATCTAAAGTTAGCCTTTCGCCGCACCATTTTGTCACATAAATAGTATAAAATGCCCTACCTTAGTGAATCGCTAGTATCTATTACTTAGACTATTACCAAAAAGGTAAAACTGCTAAGATCACTTTTTTGCTAAACATTAGCCTAAACATAGATTAAACGAGCGATTTGCGGCTGTTTTTTATACAATACAGCAAGAGTTAGCTATATTCATTCTTTAATCTCTATTTTTTTACATTTTGGGATAATAATTGCTTAGCAGTTAATTAACTAACAAGCGCTATTGAGACTTACTGAAATTAACTATGCAAACACCTATACGTGGCTTACGCTCATTTTGTTTTGCTGCTCGCACTCTTAGCTTTAAAGATGCAGCAAACCAACTTTACCTTACGCCTTCTGCCGTAAGCCATCAGATCAAACAATTAGAAGAACAATTGGGTATTGAACTGTTCGAACGTCAAACCCGCTCTATCCGCTTAACTGCGGCTGGTAAGAATTTTTATGACTCTGTATCGCCGCTTATTAAAGCGCTAGAAAAAACCATCAATGAGTTTAGTCAGTTACAAGAAAATGTGACTATTAGTATTACGCTACCTGAGTTTTTCGCTAGTGAGCTTTTAATGCCAAAACTAAGCGAATGGACTAGCGAACATCCAAATACAAACTTACAGCTTAATACCTTAAAAACGCGTAAAGAACTGACTAAGCAAAGCGACTTGTCTATTGTATTGTCTTCGTCTAAACCGCATGAAGGCGTTGTACATGAGCTATTTTCGCTATCGTACACACCAGCTTGCAACAAAGAAAACTGGCAAGCATGGCAAGAAAACCCGTTTCAGGCCTTAAACGAAGTACCTCTTATACTTCATAAAGCACGTCCTTGGGCTTGGCACCAATGGGCAGAGCATGCTGGTATTGATGACTTTGCACCAAAACAAATTATTCAGGTTGATAGTATGTTTGGTGTGGCACGTGCGGCTCAACAGGGCATGGGTATTGCTCTTATCCCCTTGCCAATTAGTCAAACTTGGTTTGATGAGCAGTGGTTATTTAATTTCACCGATATGCCACTAAAAACCAAAGATAAGTACTACTTAGTACAACACGAGCCGGCAGAAACCAATGCACAACTAGAGCTATTTATTAAATGGATGATAGATACTTTTAAACACCTTAAGTGAGTGATAGAGCGTAATGACCCTCAAGTTAATTGAGGGTCAATTTTTAAAATTTAGCTTTTAGACTTGGTCACCAAAATACTCACTTTGTTTTCACCAATTTCAAATGACGCTTGTTTACCATATTCCACAATAAAAGAAGGTGTAAAATAGCTGCCAGCGAGCGTGATTGATGTTTCTACAGCTGCTGTATTATTATGTTGCGGTATCACAGTAACTTCATAGCTAAACCCCTCTCCTATAGAGATGGTCGCAGGTTGCTTTTCTTCCACCAGCATTACTGGCGATGCTAGTAAATCATTCGCTTTATAAACTGATGTTTCTACTTGAAAACTATCAGCTGCGAAACAGCTCGTTGATGCTAGTAATACCCCTGCTATTAAACCTAACTGTTTGTACATATTTATTTCCTTATCTCATTATAGGGTTTATCCGTAATTTATATCAGTTAGTACGTTTATTAGATACACAGAAATTTCTGAATCTCAAACTATCTCTGTTAAAGCTTTCGGTAATAAACATCAATGGTATGTGTTATGGCTTCATAGCGGTTATTTTCATGTTTAAAACACGCTTTGCGCTGCTCTTTCTCTTCGTAGTTTTTACCTGCAACAACGACTTGATCTAAAGTTTGTGAACGTGCACAAAATTGTCTTTTTGAAATTGTTTCTATTTTGACTGATTCAGCTTTTGAGCGCGGCAATGAACTAGGCTTTGGGTTTTGCTTCATGCCTTCAAGTAACTCAGCTTTAGTAACAGGCACAGTATCTGACCCTATCCCTGGAATATGTAATGTTTGTTTAATCGTATAGTTTTTACTTAATAATGGGGCAAACAAAGATACATCGTTGCTCAAATAAGCCTGCTCAAAATTAAGATAAACAGCGACTTTATCTTCAGCAGCATTGGCAATAACAGGCCCTATAAGTAACAACGCGAATATCAGTTTCATGGTTATACGCTTATTTTTATGAATAAACTCAATGACTATACATACCACCATAAAGTACCGATTTTATTTTTAATTAACAACAATTTGTTTGTTTTCCGTACTCTTTAGCTATTAAAACCCCGTGTCTACTTTATCGGGGTCAGATTCAGAAGGCTGACGGCTCAAAGATTAATTCACTGCATTAGACTAAAGTCTATAGGTTAAATTTCCTCATCTATTAGGTCATTTTTTATCGTTTGTTGAATTTGCGCTGTTCAATTAAAGTTCATTTATCGGCGATTGATACCGATTTAAATAGAGGAAAAGATTATGTTTAGTACACTTATGAAACGCGTTGCACTTAGCTCTTTATTAACTTGTTCAGCTATGGCAGTGGCTGATCAAAGTGACTACAAATTGATGGTAATTGACCAGTCTATTACTGCTAATGTTGCAGAAAACCGTCAATACGAACAGGCATTCAATGACTGTGCTTTGAGTGTGAAAGATAAAAAGTTCTCTGAAGCTGAAACACTATGCTCAAAAGCAATCAGCTTACTAAGTTCTAGTAAAGTACCTAGTCATAAACGTCGCGAATTAACGTCGTTTACGTTAAGCAATCGTGGTGTTGCCCGCATCATGTCTGAAAACGACACTGCAGCACTGTCTGACTTTTACGAAGCAGTACAAATTTCAGGTAACGAGTTAGTTGAACACAACTTAACTCGTGCTAAAAAGAACTTAGCTTTATAAGTTTTTACAGAATTGTGTTGTCTCAAAACCCAGCTTCGGCTGGGTTTTGTCGTTTATGTGTTTTTAGTTTTTTGTTTTGCGATTCTATTAATGAATCAAGCTCTTTAAGTAATAGGCTCTCTACGGTCTTTTTATCCAATTTTGCCAATTGTTCTAAGCTGTAATTTTTGCCAATTTCTTTAGCTAAAATATAACCTAGATAGTAACCTCTCCTGTATGGTAGGTTTGTCTCGTCCTGTGTGAAATTGAAAAATGAAGAATATGTTTCAGGCTTTATTGAATAAAACTTTTTCTTAAGGTCAACGAGAGAATACAGCTCTCTTGATTGAATCTTTTCAATCAGATTGTCAGGTATGTTTAGCATCAATTCATCATCACTCGCTGACGGGCTCAATTGATGTGAAACGTAAGTTGCTAAACCCTCAGTCCAAATCGAACACCATAGCTCAACATGACATTGAAATAAATTTTCATGATAAACATGAAATAGTTCGTGATGAAAAAATGGCGTATCATTTTTCCAATTATGATATTTGGCCATAAGATCGACACCAAACATTAAGTAAGACTTACCATTCAAATCACGAGTTGCACCATTGAACCTTCCAAGCGAGTGAAGTATGTAAATGGGTGTTTCAGATTTGAAATCGGGGAAAGTAGCAATGAATGATTCCATACTGCTATTTAAATCTTTAGATAAACGCTTATTTTTTGAGTGATAAACCTCTTCTATTGCACTAAAACCCGCAATAGCTTTTAAAAAGCTTTTATCACTATAAAAAGGTGCAAATTGAGAAGCGAAATGTTGAGAGAACTGCTCTGCTCTCTTTTCTTGTGTCAAAGTCTGGGTTGACTGATATAAAGTATAAAAATCATCAGCGAGATTAATTACTTCGACGTCAGCTGACTGGGCGTTAGCAAACGCCTTAAATGAAAGCACTCCAGATATGAATGTTGGCAGTAAAAGAGCTTTAGATAGATTTATCATAATTATAATTAGTAATATTTGTCATGTTAAGTCAGATACGTTGAGGCTTTGGTATTCCGGACGCCCAGTAGCTTTTTGAAATAAACCTGTAAATTACATCAATATCGAGGTCAGTTTTATCCGTGCTGATTTTATATGCTTGCACCAGTATCCCTTTATGATGTTAACACCTGTTATTTAAGAAGTTTAGTTTTAACAAAGTTACTAACCGATTGCTACATATAAAATTAGAGCGCATTTTAAACAGGGAATAGCCTACTGACACAAACACTGCCACAACGTAAAACCATTACATTGTTATTAAATTTAACAATAATAGATTTGCATGTTGTTTATTAGGGGCTTTAATACGCCCCTAATTTTAATTAATTTTTACAAACGCTTTATTAGTTGATCTACTTTTGCCACAACAGGCCATGCAGAAGATTGATAATTGCCTAGCACAACTAAAATATACCCCTTGTCCATATACATATTTAGCCTGGCAGTCATACCTAAATGCGAACCATTATGCCCAACAATCGTATTTCCTTCTGAGTTTCGGACTGAAAACCCATAGCCCCAGTTTTGCGCATTAAGTTCAGGCTTTGCTGTAAGGGCGACTTTAGAAAGCTCAAGACTGAGTAACCCTCCATTTTGCATAGCCAAGGCGAACTTATGTAAATCGCCTACCGTTGAGTATCCACCACCTGCTGGTCCCCCTTTCACTGATTGAAACATTAAGTTTTCAGTTACTTGACCCGTTTCTACTGAGAACCAATAATTCCGAGCAGTGTTCTTGACCGGTACGTCTAGATCAAAACTTCCGCTTTGTTGCATGTTGGCTTTTTGATAAATATTTTTGTTAATGAAATCAAAATAACTTTCGCCAGTAACATTCTCAATAATCTGACCAAGTAATGTCACACCTGTATTGCTATATCGCCATTGTGTTCCAGGTTCAAATGTTGTGTTAATAGACGTGTATAAATGTTGAATATCTTTGAGTGAACGCACTTTATTTTCTATTTCGCTATACCCAGACATATTGCCAATACCCGATGTATGACTTAATAAATGTCGGATCTTAATTTTTTCAAAGTCGCCCTTGCCTAAAAGGCTTTTATCAATAAATTTGGTTAACGAATCATCAAGAGATAATTTGCCAGCTTCAATCAATTGCAATATAGCAACACTCGTAAACATCTTATTCATTGAGCCAATCTGAAACTTAGTATCTAAGTTATTTTTTACATCATAGCGATGTGAAGCGAGGCCATATGCAGCGTTAAATAAAACATTATTATGTTTGGCAAGTAGTATTGTGCCAGAGAAAGCGCCATTCTTAGCAAGCCTCTCAGTATATTCTTTAACCTCGTTAACTAATTGAGACTCAGTAAATGAACCTTTAGAGTCTGGGCTTTGAGGGTCAGCCTCGATATACCAACCCGTAATTGCTTGTAATGGCTCATTATTAAAAAGAATAACCACCTCGTGCTGCATTTCGGTATTTTTTGAATACACTTTACTGATATGTCGTATACGATTATTTGAGGTTTCAAGCTCTGTTGAAATAACATTCAACTCGCCATGGAAAAGTGCGGTGTTGATAGAATAACCAACATATCGATCTTTGCCTGTACCATCCCAACGCGCAAGAGAGTCTGGCGAAAAGTTCTTTACTACAAATCCTTCAACCTTATTTAAATCTTTGCTGTTCAAAACAGTGATGAATTGATTAGCCAAATTGTTATAGTCTAGTTCTTTTGTTGCCTGTGCTTGTTGACTAATGCAAGAGATAAAAATTATAAGGGTAATTAAATATTGCTTCACTTTATATTCCTTTTACTATTTATTGATTAAGATGGCACTGGGCCTTTTGATAATTTTTTACTGTTATGAATCGTAAAAAGCGATGAAGCACCAATTAAGAAAACATTAAGAAAGCATTAAGCTTAAAATGACCAATAATAACAACAGGATAAGATTAGCTTTGAGTGTGAGTGAATTGCCAAATCAATTTTGTATTAATGACTTTCTGATTGATGTTGAAACTGGCGAGGTAGTAAGTGAAGGTAAAGTCCAAGTTATAGAACCTAAAGTGATGGCTCTTCTGCTGGTTTTTGCTCAAAGACCGCGACAAGTTCTATCGGCCGAAATGCTTTTTGAAATTGTCTGGCCACAGGCAATTTACAGTCCAAACTCAGTTCGAAGAAATATCGCACTTTTAAGGCAAGCATTGTCTGATGACAACAAAAGCATTATCAAAACACACCCAAAACGAGGCTACAGCCTTGACGCTCAAATACATTTTCCTGATAAGAAAGCAATCACCTCATCTAAAGAACTACTACACAAAAAATATTTAAAACAAGCACTGTTACTTGTCCCTGTTCTATTTATCTTTATATTGTTTTTTAGTTTCTTTAGCTCAAGTAATGACATTTCTCTAGAGAACCTTGAGCCAGTTACGGCAAGTAATGAAAAAGAACGCTTCATGCAAGTAAGCCCTGATGGGCGGTTTGTCGCTTATATTCAAGCTACCAATAAACCAAACAAGCGAAAGCTTTTAATAAAAGACCTAAAATTAAATGCATATTGGCAACTAAATACAACCTTAAAAGCGTTTACCTATCTTGCATGGGATAAAAACACAAATGCACTGGTTTATTCATTTAAAGGAGAAGAAGGTATCTCATTTAACCGCTTACTACTGAATGAACAGGCTAAAGTAGTAAATGAAGAAAAGCTTTTCTCGCGTAGCGATATTACTTGGAACAGTTTGTTTTTTATAGATGACCAGCAAAACCTTTATTATTTGGCTAATCGAAATAGCTCCGAGCACAGCCGAAATGTAAGCTTGTATCGCCATAACTTGATAACTGGCAATTATGAAAAACTACTCCAGCCAAGTGATGACTTTAAACCTTATAAACTCGCTTTATCACCAGATCAAAAACAATTAGCATTAGTTGGGTTTAATGAAAATGCAATATCTGAAGTAAAGCTTTTAAACTTAGCTAATAGCGAACTTACATCAGTCGGTAAAATCGATCATAACTGGCATTTTATGGATTGGTTTGAAGATGGTGATTCTTTGCTACTAAGCAATGGCAGTGAGTTAAAGCAACTTAAATTAAGCGGAGAACTAACTACTCTTAATTTTAAAAGCTATAACTTTTTGGTTTATCCCCAAATAGTTAAAGACAAGCTTTATTTTATTGAAGCTAAGTCTGATCAAGATATCTTAATTAGTAGTTTAGATTTACTGCCTACTCCTACCAAAATTATAAACTCTAACACTATTGATAAAGGAGCTGCACTTTCACCGGATGAAAAACACATTGCCTACATGTCAATGAAACATGGACTACCTCAACTTTTTTTAAAAAATATAGAGAATGAAAAAGAAACATTACTGTTTGAGAACACTAAGCAAGAATTTGCTTTATCAAAGCCTATCTGGGACATCTCGGGAACCCGCATAGCAAGCAGTATAAATAACAAACCGTTTATTATTGAGTTTGAACAGAACCAATTCTCAGTCAGATGGTTAAATGAAATCATTGGTAAACCAATAGCGTGGTATAAAAAGTCAGATGCCATTTTGTTTGTTGATAAGAACACCCACAATGACGAGATAGTTAGGTTTAATTTAACTACTAATCAGATAGTGTCATTGAAAACACAATTGACCTATAAAGAAGTCTTTTTAAATGATAAAGACGAATTACTGAGCTTTCACAATGGCCGAGTTATCAGCAATGGAGACACTAACCTTTTAAATAATAAGCATTTTATTTTAAGTGTCTATCCACAGGAAAATGGTTTTTTCTATCAATACACACAAAATCAGACACCTACTATGAATTTTTATGATTATAAACAAGGTGTTCAAAATCTAAGTAATGATTTTCAACAGTTTTGCGTAGTGTTTTGTAGCCAAATAACAGCACTAAACGGAAATACCATTTTATTAAAAGAACAACATGATACGGCAGATATTTTAGTTTTGAAAATAGCTCTAAAGTAATAGCCATTCTTCTGATATCTGCCGTTTACCTACAAATCTACTTGCTAGGGGCACTCTCTGAAATAAAGCAATGACATTAGTGTGTAAGTTTAATAGCTTAACTGGTTTTTTAATATTCAAATTCCCCCCTCTACTACCCCGCCACACCTCAAATACTGAGTAATTACTCTATAGGTTAAATTTCTTCATCTATCAGTTTTAATTTAATCGTTTGTTTAGCTTATAGGAATATTTTAAAGTTCACTCGTTGGCAAGAAACACCAACTTATTCAGAGGAAAACTATCATGTTAAAAACACTTGTAACCACTATTGCACTTAGCTCTTTATTAACTTGCTCAGCGATGGCAGTAGCCGATCAAGCTGATTATAAACTGATGGTTATTGAGCAAGCTCAAACTAACGACAATGCAACTAGCCAATACGAAACTGCCTTCAACCGCTGTGCATTAAGCGTTAAAGAAAAGAATTTTTCAGAAGCGGAAAACCTGTGTACTCAAGCAATTTCTCTTCTAAGCACAAGTAAAGTACCAGGTTACAAACGCCGCGAATTAACATCGTTTGCACTTAGTAACCGTGGTGTTGCACGCATCATGTCTGAAAACGATACTGCTGCACTTTCTGACTTTTATGAAGCAGTGCAAATTTCTAAAAACGAACTTGTTAACCATAACTTAAGCCGCGCAAAACAAAACCTAGCGCTGTAAAAGTTACCCCAACCAAATTGTTGTCGAAAGCCCGGTTCTTGTGTGTTCTGACCGGGCTTTTTTCGTCTTAAATATCTGCTTTATAGAATACTTTTCTTCACCTAACGGGTGCGATTATCTCGTTTGTCAGTTTTATACAGTGTTTCTAACTTTATAGAGTAAGCATATTGCTTACACTAACAAGGAGAAAACAATGTTTAAATTAAATCTTAAACCCTGCCTGTGGTTAATATTATTTGTTTGTTCAAATTTTGTATTTGCCAACAACAACGACTTTAAACTCATGGTTGTTGACGATAACGCAAGCTCAAAAGCAATTATGCAAGGTAACTTTGCTAATAATTCTTTAGAGACAATGAACGAAGCTAACAACTATATCGTGCCATTTAATCGTTGCGTTGCGAGTGTGAAACTGAAGCAGTTTGATAAAGCTGATCAAGATTGCTCTCAAGCAATCGCGATGCTTAAAAAGGTCAATGCTCCACACTATAAGCGTAATGAACTGACGTCTTATGCATTAAGTAATAGAGGTATTGCCAGACTAATGGCGAAAAATGATACGGCAGCCATTGCCGATTTCTATGAGGCTGTGCAGCTAAATAATAACGAGCTGGTGTCGTTTAACTTAAATCTCGCTAAACAGGAATTAAAATTGTGGTAAAAAGTCATCAGGCTAAAAGAAAACCAGCCATGTCGGCTGGTTTTCTTATTCCAATTACCTTTTAAGATTTATCTCTTGGCACAAAATCAAGCACTGTAGCATTTATGCAGTATCTATCTTTACCTCTTGGCCCTTCACCAGGGAACAAATGACCTAAGTGAATGCCGGAGCTTTTTGACTTAAGCTCAATTCGCTGCATGCCGTAACTATTATCTTCATGCATTGTCACACTATCTTTTACAGGATGAGTAAATGAAAGCCAACCGGTGCCAGAATTGAATCTGTCTCGGGTGTCAAAAAGCGGCGCACCACTTAACTTATCAATGAAAATTCCATCAGGTGTATTTTTAAAGATATCGTATTGTTTACAAAAAGGGCTGTCTGTAGTCGCATGAAAAGCCACTCTAAAAGCTTCACTGTCACCCAGCTTAAATGCGCCTAACGCTTTGTAAAACTCACCTTTACTAACATACCCTTGGCGACCATAAACCTCTTCACCATTTTCTATAAATAATAACGTGGGTGTTGCCCATGTTGGCGTTTTAATCGATAAGCCATCAAGTTCATCAGCATGGCGAAAAGTCATAGGGATTGACCCCATGTATTCATTGGCGACCTCTTTTTTGAATTTTTCACAGTATGGGCAATAACCTTTAGCATCTATCACTACAATTTGCTTACCTGCCAATAAGGCTGTGTTATCAACCTGCTGTTTTTCTACTGGTGTAAAAACAACGCCTGTTGAGTGATCTGGGCAATAACCATTAGGATTTTTCTTTAAATAATCTTGGTGATAATCCTCAGCAGCATAAAACGCATCAAGCGGTTTTATCACAGTTACAATCTTGCCAAACCCTGCTGCTGTTAGTTTCTCTTGATATTCATCTTTAAGTTTATTGGCAATCTCGAGTTGCTCATTATTACTAGTCAAAATTGTTGAGCGATATTGAGTACCAATATCATTACCTTGGCGATTTAGCTGAGTAGGATCATGGTTTTCAAAATAGTGTTTTAAAAGTGATTGTGTTGTTAACTCGTTACTGTTGTATGTCACTTTAACTACTTCTGCGTAATTGTTTTCATCAAAACGACGAGAACTACGAATAATATTTTTGTAGGTTGCTTTAAATCCATGCCCATCAGCATAACCAGATACCGCATCTAACACGCCATCCAGTGCTTCATAACGTTTTTCTGCTCCCCAAAAGCAACCCGAGCCAAGCACTATAGTTTCGATATGCCCTGTTGCATTATCTGGCATTGTTTCAGCTTTAATTGGGCTGATGGTAAAAATGGCACTGCAAGTGAATAGTGTCAGTAACATCGACTTAATTGTCATACTAATTTCCTCGTAAAAGCCTGTATTTAATAGAGACCGAGCATAGGTATTAATAATTTCAACTTAAACGCATGCAAACAGCGATTCACCGCTAACAATTTAACTCTTAACCTTATTTACGGTAAAACACAGCTTTTTAACATTGGGATATTAAAAAATGAAAATTGCACACAGCTTATCTGCTATTGCATTAGGATTAACACTTGCTACGCAAGTGAATGCCGCAGAGTTCACTTTTGCAAAATCAATTAAACCGAACGACAACACCTTAGTTTTATTTTTAGATACAGATAGCCAAGTTGCTAACTTTAATTATTTAAAACCAGAAACCCAAACTCACTTAAACAAAGTTATTGAGTTTAGTGACTTTAAAGCTGGCTATGGCAAAACATTAGAAGTAATCGCGCCAAATGGTAGCGAACACCAACGCATCTTACTTGTTGGCTTAGGAGAGCAGCCGAAGCTGGATGCAGCAAAAATGGCAAAACTGGGTGGTAATGTTCACGCTAAATTACAGTCTGCTAAACAAGCAACTGTAAGCCTAGATTTTTCTGAGTTAAAAGACAGCGCAATCAATGCTAAATACGCTGCTGAATTTGCTCATGGTGCGAATTTACGTGACCATCGTTTTGAGCAATATAAAAAAGAACAAGACAGCCATGTTGTTAACTACACGGTTGATGTTGAAAATTTAGACCAAGCAGTCAAAACTCACAAATTACTGCAAAGTATTGAGCAAGGTGTTTTTTTAGCGCGCGATTTAACGTCTGAAGTTGCAACAGAAATGACTCCTGCTGATTTTGCAAAAGCTGCAAAAGAGCTTAAAAAGTTAGGTGTTAAAATCACTGTTTTAGAACCTAAGCAAATCAAAAAGCTTGGCATGGGCGCACTTGAAGCGGTTGGTCGTGGTAGTGAAGAAGGTTCACGTTTAGTTGTTGCTCATTATCAAGGTAATAAAAACACGCCTATCGCATTAATAGGTAAAGGTATTACCTTTGATTCGGGTGGTTATAGTATTAAAACAGGTGCATCAATTGCCCGCATGAAGTCAGACATGGCAGGCGCAGCAGCAGTACTAGGTACTGTAAAAGCAATGGCACTTGCTAAAGCCGATACTAACGTAGTTGCTGTGATGGGCATGGCTGCAAATATGGTGTCACAGTTTTCTGTAGCGCCGGGTGATGTAGTTAGAACTGCTGAAGGTTTAAGCGTTGAGATTGTCAATACGGATGCGGAAGGCCGCTTAGTTCTAAGTGACGCAATGTGGTATGCCCGCGACAAGTTTAAGCCGAGCATTATGGTAGATGTTGCAACCCTAACAGGCTCTAAAATTCGTGCTGTGGGTAATGAATATGCTGCGGTATTCTCTGATGACGATACACTTGTTGAGCAGTTAACAGTGGCTGGTAAACAAGTAAACGAAAACCTATGGCGTTTACCACTAGGTTACAAAGATGCCTTAAAATCTGACATTGCTGACCTAAAAAATATCGGCTCACATGGCCCTGGGGCGACTACAGCTGCAAGTTTTTTACAACACTTTGCTGGTGAAACTCGCTGGGTTCACATTGATATTGCTGGCAACGCGCTAAACTCTAAAGCTAAAGATGAACTAGCTGAAGGCGGAACTGGTTACGGTGTACGTTTATTATCTAATTGGTTATTAAATAACGCAAAGTAATTGCTATTGCACTTTTCAAGTGGCTATAAGTAATTATAGCCACTTGATTGTCATGAGTTTTTCTAATTAACACCAAAGACACATTTACATCATCAACATCCAGCCTATATGCTAAGAAGCATTAAGGGATAATAATAAGATTAATGAGTAATGACGACGACCAATAACACACCTAAGATTATGGCGCTCACTACACACAGCATTTTTTTTGATGCCTACGTGACAGGAAGCGACACACTTAATACACAAAAGAAAATATGGGCATTAGCTCAGTACTGTAAAAATAGTGATGATTTTGTTGATGTAGTTCCTGCCAATAATAATTTAACCCTATATTTAAAAGAACCAACTCAACTTGCAGGCTGGCTACCAAGATTACTTGAGCAATGGCACGAACTTAAATCCAGTGACTTTAATTCGCGTCATCATAAGTTAGCTACGCGCTACGGCGGTGAATATGGGCCTGATATCGCGCATGTTGCTAAGCATCATAACCTCTCTGTCGACGATGTTGCTCAAATGCACTGCAATGCCAAATACCATGTTCTGTTTTTAGGCTTTAAACCCGGCTTTGCTTATTTAGATGGTTTAAATCCAAAGCTTTTTACACCTCGTCATGCTGAACCACGGCTTTCTGTACCAAAAGGTTCTGTTGCTATCGGCGGTGAGCAAACGGGTATTTACCCTGAAACTTCCCCCGGTGGCTGGCAGATTATCGGCCATACAGATTTTAAATTATTTGATATTAATGCAGCTTCACCATGTGCTATTGAGCCCGGCGATACTTTAGAGTTTGTTATTCAGGAGGTGTTAAAATGATCACTATCATCAAACCTGGCATGCAAATGTCTATACAAGATCAAGGTCGCACAGGATCTCGTCACTTAGGAATTGGTCAATCTGGTTGTATCGACCCTTATGCGCAAATAATAACGAACCGTTTAGTCGGCAATGATGATAATAATCCAGTAATCGAAATCACCTTAGGCCTTGCTGAAATACAATTTGATAATGATTATTACATTGCACTGCATGGCACTGATATGAAAGCCACAGTGAACGGCAATGCCGTGGAACCAGGATGGAGTTTTTATATCAAAAAAGGTGATGTATTAAAGCTCAATGCAGCACGCCATGGTTTTAGAAGTTACCTTGCGATTGGCGGCGAGTGGCATTTACCAGAGCCTATTTTAGATTCTTACTCAACTGATATTTCAGCTGGTTTTGGTGGTTTAACCGGTCACGCACTACAAACTGGTGATACCTTTCAAATTACGCCTAAGTACAAGACCAAAATTGGTTTAGGCGCCATGCTTCCACCTAAAAGTACGCAAATACGAATTCATGCTGCACCACACGCCGCGTTGCTACCTAAAAACACCATAGTAAACTTTATTAATCATTCATGGCATGTGTCTCCTAACAGCAACCGCATGGGCACAAGACTATTAAGTGATGAGTGTGATATCAGCCATGATATTTCACTACCATCTATGGCTGTTGCTCCTGGGTGTATCCAGTTACCGCCAAACGGTGAACCCATAGTGCTTTTAAATGATGCGCAAACAACGGGGGGTTACCCATTACTTGGTACAGTGATCGAAGCAGATCTTCGTCACTTTGCACAATTAAAACCAGGCGATTTCTTACACTTTAAGTTTGTGACACTGAAAGAAGCGCATGAAGCACAAGAAAAACTAACTGCACACTTAAACCAACTTGCGATAGCCCTTAACTATATCAATAAATAACTCATAATTTATTTAAGTTAAAATTAGCGAGCAAAGATAAACTTTGCTCGCGCTATCTTTACGACTTGTCTATACATTTAAAAAGGTAAAAAGCCTCACATTTTTTTGCACCAAAGCTGTGCAGGTCATTTAGTAATAAGAGCCTTTATATTAGGCCCTATATCACCTAATTTGTGCAAATCAAGCATTTAAACTGCTCAGCCTTTAACCACTTACCCCATACTGGTGCAAAGACATAATCCTAGGTGCATATTTTATTCTCAATTAATTAAAAAACCTGTGTGACTTAGGTAATTATTTCTGTTAAAACAAACATTCGCAGTTATATAAATTCTGTTAACTGCGCACATAATTGGAATGAGGAGTCACTATGTGTTCAATATTTGGGGTATTAGATATTAAATCTGATCCCACTCAATTGCGAAGCCAAGCAATTGAGATGTCAAAACTATTAAGGCACCGCGGACCAGATTGGTCTGGCGTATATTCATCTGATAAAGCTATTTTAGTGCATGAACGTCTTGCTATTGTTGGCGTTTCGAGTGGTGCACAACCATTGTACAACCCAGAGCGTACAAATATTCTTGCTGTTAATGGTGAAATTTATAACCACAAAGAATTAGCTGCAAGCTTAGAAACTGATTTTACTTTTCAAACTCAGTCAGACTGTGAAGTTATTTTGGCTTTATATAAGCAAAAAGGCCCTGAGTTTTTAGACGATTTAAATGGTATTTTTGCCTTTTGCTTATACGATGAAGAGCAAGATGCCTACTTAATTGGTCGTGACCATATCGGTATTATTCCACTTTATACAGGTCATGATGAACATGGTAACTTTTATGTTGCTTCAGAACTGAAAGCACTTTCGCCAATTTGTAAACATATTGAAGAATTCCCTCCGGGTCATTTCTTATGGAGCAAAGATGGGCAACTTCGTAAATACTACAGTCGTGATTGGCAAAGCTATGATGCTGTAAAAGACAACGAAGCAAAAACAAGCGATGTAAAAGAAGGTTTAGAGGCTGCTGTTAAACGTCAATTAATGTGTGACGTTCCATATGGCGTTCTATTATCAGGTGGTTTAGATTCATCTGTTATCTCGGCTATTACGCAACGTTTTGCTGCAAAACGTATCGAAGACAATGACGAGTCTGATGCTTGGTGGCCAAAACTACATTCATTCTCTGTGGGTCTTGAAGGTTCGCCTGATTTAGCAGCTGCACAAAAAGTAGCTGATATGATTGGTACGATTCACCACCCTATTCACTTTACTATTCAAGAAGGTATTGATGCACTACGTGAAGTGATTTATCACATCGAAACGTATGATGTAACAACCATTCGTGCCTCAACACCAATGTATTTAATGGCGCGCCAAATTAAAGCTATGGGTATTAAAATGGTGTTGTCTGGTGAAGGTGCCGATGAGCTTTTTGGGGGTTACCTTTACTTCCACAAAGCGCCAAACGCGCAAGAGTTCCATGAAGAGCTTAATCGTAAGGTATCAAAACTAAACATGTTTGATTGCTTACGTGCTAATAAATCGATGGCAGCATGGGGCGTTGAAGCGCGTGTTCCATTCTTAGATAAAGAGTTCGTTGATGTAGCAATGCGCATCAACCCAGAAGCGAAAATGTGTAAAGACGGTAAAATTGAAAAACACATCATTCGTGAAGCGTTTGACGGCTATTTACCAGACGAAGTGCTTTGGCGCCAAAAAGAACAATTCTCTGATGGTGTTGGTTATAACTGGATTGATACTTTAAAAGAGTATGTAAACGATCAAGTTAGTGATCAAGACCTAGCTAATGCAAAATACAAATACCCGATTAATACCCCAGATTCTAAAGAGGCGTATTTCTATCGTAGTATTTTTGAAGAGCACTTCCCAGGTGATGCAGCTGCGAAATGTGTTCCGCATGGCAAATCAGTTGCTTGTTCAACTCCTGAAGCGCTTGCATGGGATGCATCATTCCAAAATAATGCTGATCCTTCGGGTCGTGCTGCGGGCGTTCATAACGACGCGTACAAGAAGTAGTAAATTTGTGCTGCAAACACTATGTTTGCAGCACTTTCATCTCAACTAAAATAATTTGCTTTGAAATAATACTGTCATCAAATTATTCCTCACCCGCAGCAATTTGTTCACAATTCCAACAAAAAAAGAAAAAAACTGCATTTATTCGGCTGTTTAGGGACAAAACCATTTACATTTTTTTTCGAGCTCCTACACTAAAGATTAGACTTTGGTACAAATTTAGTTCGTCTACAAACTATTTTTTAATTTCCTACGTAAAAAGAGGATTAGTTGAACTTGTGCCATCCGGCCGTTTAGCTTTCTGCTAGATATAACTACAACAAGAGGTATTCATGAGCGAACATCATGATAAGTACAGTATCGACAATACCGACTATACCGTCGGTCAGGACAATGTACAAAAATGGGGTTTTGATGTGCATAACCCTGTATTTGGCATCAGCGCTGGTTTAATTGCCCTATTCTTAGTGGCAACATTAGTTTCAGATGCTGAAACAGCAAAAACTACCCTGAATGGTATTAAAAACGACATTATTAATAATTTTGATGGCTTTTTTATGTGGTCAGCAAACTTATTCGTATTGTTTTGCTTAGCATTAATTGTTTCACCATACGGTAATATCCGCCTTGGTGGTAAAGAAGCACGCCCAACTCACTCTCGTATTTCTTGGTTAGCAATGCTATTTGCTGCAGGTATGGGTATTGGGTTAATGTTTTGGGGCGTGGCAGAGCCAGTCGCGTACTTTACAGGCTGGTACGAAACACCACTAGGTGTTGAAGCAAACACACCAGAAGCCGCTAAATTGGCAATGGGCGCAACTATGTTCCATTGGGGTCTGCATCCTTGGGCAATTTACGCTGTTGTTTCTCTTTCGTTGGCATTCTTTTGCTACAACAAAGGGCTACCTTTATCTATTCGCTCTATTTTTTACCCTATTTTAGGCGACAAAGCATGGGGCTGGCCTGGGCATTTAATCGATATTCTAGCAGTGCTTGCTACCCTATTTGGCCTTGCGACCTCACTTGGATTAGGCGCACAACAAGCGGCCGCAGGTATTAACCATGTATTTGGCACTGATAGCGGAATTGGTTTACAAATTGGCGTTATTGTTGGTGTAACTCTACTGGCTGTGATCTCTGTTGTTCGTGGTATTGATGGTGGTGTAAAACTGCTTAGCAACGTAAACATGCTTATCGCTCTAGTGTTACTAGTATTTGTTGCAATCGTTGGTTTTGCCGCAGCTTTTGGCAACCTTCCTAACACAGTAATGGGTTATGTTGAAAATATCATTCCACTTAGTAATCCACATGGTCGTGAAGATGAGACATGGATGCACGGCTGGACAGTATTCTATTGGGCTTGGTGGATTTCATGGTCACCGTTTGTAGGTATGTTCATTGCGCGCGTATCTGAAGGCCGTACAATTCGTGAGTTCTTAATTGCTGTACTACTAGTCCCAACTATTGTCACCATCTTCTGGATGTCAATTTATGGTGGTATTGCTATTGAACAAGTGGTTGATAAAGTAGGTGTGCTAGGTGAAAAAGGTTTAACTGATGTACCACTGGCTATGTTCCAAATGTTTGAAGCTCTGCCAATGTCGCAAGTGCTTTCGTTCATTGCTATTGTGCTGGTACTTGTGTTCTTTATCACTTCATCAGACTCAGGTTCATTAGTAATCGACTCAATCACTGCAGGTGGTAAAGTTGATGCCCCTGTACCACAGCGTATTTTCTGGGCATCAATTGAGGGTGCTATTGCAGCGGCACTTGTTTGGATTGGTGGTACACAAGCTATCGAAGCATTACAAGCTGGAGCCGTATCAACTGGCTTACCTTTCACATTTGTATTGCTACTTATGTGTGTGAGTTTAATCCTTGGTTTAAGAACAGAACCAAGAAACTAACCACTCAGCTCTAAAAAATAAAAACGCCGCATTTGCGGCGTTTTTTATTTATAAGCTTTGGTCAATTAATTTAAATTACCCGATATATAGTCGGTGCAACGGTTGTTATATAAGAAATTCGCTTAGCGGCGTATCTTGGCGGTAATGATATGCGATTTGCGCTTGTAATAGCTCTGCGGTAGCAGTGGCATCATTCAGCGCATTGTGGTTTTGATACGCGGGCAGCGAATAACGAATACGAGAATCAGCTAATCGCACAGAATCAAGCTTAGAGTTGAATAATCTACCTAGTAACCCCTGCTTTGCTCGCAGAGCACGAGTTTCCAGATCTAGCGTGTCTATAACGGCAAACTCAAGGCCTTCACCTAATCGAGCTTGCAACGCTTGATATAAAAAATGCCTTTCAATGGGTGCAAAATGCACCACAATCACTTTGCCCTTCAATGCTGTTAGCAATGGTTCCATAATTGTTGAGAAATCTGGCGCATCGCTTACTTCTGAATGGGTTATGCCATGAATAACAATCGACTCTTCAGCAAGCTTACGCCTTGGCTGAACAATCCAATGCTGGCTATCTTTACAAAAGATACGCTTAGTATTAAATGGGATTAAGCCGACACTGACTATATCGTCATTTTGAAAATTTAGACCTGTTGTCTCAAAATCAAGCGCCACTAAGGGAACGTCACAGATTGGTATCTTTAGGTCACAAATGGCAGATTCATAAAACTCTTGAATTAACGGCTGTTTACTAGCAGCTAATAACTGCTGATACCGAGTCGGCCAATCAAGTTTTACCCCTTGTTTTGCCATTACTTAATCCCTGAGTTAGCAGAGTATCTGAATTTAAGGAAACTCTGCGCTTTATCAAGAATCGCAAATGCCTCTTTTAGATTTCGTTGCTCAAAAGGAGAAAGCAAATGAGGCTCAAGATCGTTATCAGGTTCTTCATCAAGCTTTTCAATTTGCCATGCTTGGTGCCTAATTCTGATCATGGCAATATATTCAAGGGCATCACGTAGATCTTGTGCCTTACCCTCGGGCAGTAATTTAGCTTCGATAATATCTTCCAAACGCTCGAATGAATTTTGTTTGCGGCTACCTACTGCCAGAGCATGTACACGAATAACATCTGATAAAGGCGCAGTTCCACGGCGTTTTAAATTCATTGACCGCTTATGCTGACCATTGTGCTCTAACACAAAGTCTTTAAAGAAACCTAAAGGCGGTGTTCTATTTCGTGCATTGGCAGCAAGATTAGCCAAGAAACGTTTATTCTTGCGCCCTTCTGTTGCAATGAATCGCTTAAGCTCATCAGCCCACTTGTTTTTACCGTAAACGCCATCTAAATCAAAAAAGATGGAACTATGTAATAATGCCTGTGGTTTTGGTTCTGCCATCCAACCGGCAAATTGTTCTTTCCACTGCTCCCGCGTTAAACGCCACTTTTTAAAAGACGCCATAATTTCACCTTCACAGTATTTATAACCACACTCGGCTAAACCATCACAGACAAAATCAGCTAACTTTTGAAAATAATCGTCGTGTAATTCTTCATTAAAACTATTATCAAGGATAATGGCATTATCTTGGTCAGTGACAATTAATTGTTCATCACGAGCCATTGAGCCTAAAGCGATAAAACAATAAGGAACTGGTGGCGGGCCAAATTTTTCTTCGGCTAAATCAAGCAAACGTTGTTTAAATGTGCGTCCTATCACAGCCATAGCTGTGCCTATCATATGTGAGTTAGCATCTTCATTTACCATGCGCACAAACACATTAGGTAGTTGTCTTGCATAGTAAGCTAAATCTTCAATCGATTGCTGAGCTAATATACCTCGCACCAACAATAAGCTACTTTGCGATTCGTAACGTAAAATATCCGATAACGAAATAACACCAATGGGTTTTTTCTTCACAACGACTGGCAGGTGGTGAATGTTATCTCTGAGCATAGCAAGCACGGCTTCAAACACGTACGCATTACTATCAAGCAGAACTAAGTCTGTCTGCATAATTTGCTCTGCTGGCGCTTCGTAACTCAAACCTTCAGCAATCACACTGGTACGTAAGTCTCGGTCAGTAATGATTCCTACCACCTGACCGTCATCATCATCGGGATCATCACTAATTGGTTTATCCGCATCAGTCACTAATACTGAAGATACCGACTCTTGTGTCATCAATTGTGCAACCATTTGCACAGAGGCACTTTTTGCAACAGTCACTGCATCACGGTGCAGTAGTGACTTCACTTTTGCTGTAGTTAAGTCGTTGCTATCCGCTTGTTCAACAATTGCCTGATGAAGGCGCACATTACCATCGGCTTCAAAAAAGTCAGCAAATACTTCGTATTCATCACAGTATTGGTTAAACAACTTCACATTGATGCAATAAACTAAGGTATCTTCAAGTGCCTTTGCCGGAAAACGCACTTTACGGTTCATAAGAAGACCCATTGAACCAAAAATTCCACCGATAGTTAAACGGTTATATAAATCACCATCACGCCGATACATTTCAACGGCACCAGTGCGTATAACAAATAAGTCTGCAATATCATCACCATAATTTAATATTTCTGTGCCGGCCCGAAAATAGGCTATTTCGACTTGTGATGCGAGTTTATTTACAGCCTCATCAGGTAGATCATCAAAAGGAGCATGATCGGAGAGAAATTGGGCAATATCAACGTGTTCGGCTTGCATACGCGTACCTAGTTTTAAACATTTGATTTAATTGTGAGGGTAATTGGCTATTTTTTCAAAGAAAAATAGCCAATTTGTTAGGATTAAGCCTTTTCTAACTCTTCAGCAAGAAGTTTCGACTCATCACCTCTTGGTTTTGTGAAGCGCGCTAGACCAAGATAAATAACCGGTGTTAAATAAAGGGTAAATAACACCGCAAGTGCTAAACCGCCAAACACCACCCATCCAATCGCGTTACGAGCCTCTGCTCCAGCGCCAGTAGATAGAATTAGTGGTAATGCACCCAGTAAGGTTGAAACCAGTGTCATTGCAATTGGGCGAAGGCGAACTAATGCGGCCTCTTCAACAGCGACTCTTACCGTTCGGCCTTGGTCACGTAACTGATCAGCAAACTCCACCAGCAATATTGCATTTTTGGCAATCAAGCCAATCAACATCACTAATCCTATTTGCGAGTATATATTTAATGAGGTACCTGTTAGATACAAGGCTAAAATGGCTGACGTAATACCAAATGGCACTGTAATCATCACCACTATTGCACTATTAATACTTTCAAACTGCGCCGCAAGTACCAACAGTACAATTAAAAACGCCAATACATAGGTCATCAATACTTCATTGGCAGTTTCTTCGAAGGTTAATGCTTCACCTTTAAACGCCAAACTAATACCAGCAGGTAGAGATTGCTCTGAAATATCACGGATTTTTGTTACCAGCTCAGCAATTGTAACACCCTCTGGCATTTCCATACTTAGCTCAATAGCACGACGCTGTGCATGGCGCTCTAGCTCTGCAGCCACACCTTCTTCTGTGATAGTCGCAACACTACTAAGTGGCACTAACTGACCGTTACGGCCGCCAACATACAAATTAGCTAAATCGCTTGGATTAGTGATAGTTTGGTTTTGAGCTTGCAACATGATTGGGATTGATTGATCACCAATGTTTAAATCAGCAATATCATCACCATTAATTGCAGCTCGTAGCGTTACTGATATATCACTAAGCGATACGCCAAGCTCTTCGGCACGACGTCTATCAATATTGACCCGTAATTGTGGTTGTGACGGCTGATATGAAATACGCACAGGTGCCACTTCTGGCACTGCCTTTTCAATCTCAGCAGAAAAGTCTTGTGCTGCTTTAAATATCTCAAGATAGTCTTGCCCTAATAACGCAAGCTCAATACCACCACCTTGACCGCGTAAATTCAAACTATTTGAACCACCTGGGTAACCAGCCGCACCTGGAATATTTCCTAAAGGACCACGAATCTTATTGATGATTTCTTGCTGGCTAAAGTGACGTTCGTCCCAATGTTTTAATGGCACAGTGATAAATACAATATTTGGATCCCATTGCCCAACAACAGTATAAATAGACTCAATATCACCACTTTCTACATACGGCAGTAAGATATCTTCCATTTGCACGGCTTGCCTGTCCATAAAGTTCAAGCCAACACCATCAGGACCTCGTGCAAAAATACGAATTTTGCCGCGATCTTCTGTTGGTAATAGTTCGTTATCTAAATTGAAATACAGTGCCCCAGAGCCTGCAGCAACCAACACACAAGCAAAAAAGGTTAGCCATGCATGTTGAAGAACTCCGTGTATTGTGCGCTTATATACGGCGGCTAAAACATGGCCAACTTTAGCAAAAGGATGAAAACCGCCCTGCTTTAATTTCAGTTTTGAAGTTAGTGCAGGTACCAAGGATAAAGCAACAAAACTTGAGATGATCACCGCGCCAGCTAGCACACCACCAAACTCTCTAAATAACCGCCCTGCTGTTGAAGGTAAAAAGGCAATTGGCACAAACACCGCAGCTAATACAGCGGTTGTCGCCACAACAGCAAAGAACACCTCGCGAGTACCAACCACGGCAGCAGCACGACGTCCTAGACCTAAACCGCGTTGACGCTGTATGTTTTCACTGACCACAATTGCATCATCAACAATTAGGCCTGTTGCTAATACTAATGCAAGTAAGGTAAGTATATTAATTGAGAAACCAAGGGCCCAAATCAGTGCTAAAGAGCCAATTAACGCAACAGGTATCGCAAATGCAGGAACAAGTGTTGCCCGCCAAGAGCCAATAAACACCCAAAGTGTAATCACTACTAATAGTACTGTCAGTAATAGTGAGTTAATTACCTCATCAACTGAGCTTCTAATAAACTGCGCATCGTCAGAGGTTAAAGTAAACTCCATTTCAGGAAAACGTTCACGCATACGCTCAATTAAAGTGAGCACTTCATCAGAAATTTCAATGGTATTAGATTGCGCCTGACGAATAATTTCCATGCCAATAACAGGTGTGCCATTGAGCCTGACAAATGAGCGCGGATCTGCTGGACCAAAGTAAACAGCAGCGACATCACCAATACGAGTATCATCACGGACAATGATGTCTGCCACTTGCTCTGCAGACACTGACGTTGCATCAGCACGAACTATTACCTGTTGATCGCTTGATTTTAAACTACCCGCAGGCACATCAAAGGGAGCTTGACGAAGTACATTAGCAATATCTGGCACCGTAAGGTTAAAGCTGCTCAGCTTAAGCGGGTCGATGCGCACTCTAAGTACCCGTTCACGGTCACCATTTAAGCGAACATCGGCAACCCCGGGAATGGTTAAAAACTGCGGAGCTAAATCAACATCAACGCGCTCTGTCAACGCCTCAAGGGACAAACTATCGCTTGATACTGTTAAAGAGACAACCGCTTCGGCATCGTTATCGGCTTTAATTATTGATACCCGTTCAACTTCTTCGGGTAATTCTCGTTGTACTCGCGCTACCGATTCTCGCGTTTCGTTTGCAGCATCATCTAGATTAACACCGGGGCGAAACTCAACCACAATACGGGCATTGTTTTCTTCACTTTGCGCACGAATTGACTTAACACCACTGACCCTAGCAACCGCTCCTTCGAGCTTACTGGTTACTTCGGTATCTACAGTTTCTGGTGAGCCCCCAGGAAAAGAAGCTGATACAGTAATACGAGGTCTATCAACATCAGGAAGCTCTCGTACTTCAACTCCCGCTATTGCAGCAATACCAGCGATAATAATGAGTAAGTTAAGTACCACAATTAAAACAGGGCGACGTATCGCCATTGATGGCAGATCTTCCATCATAGGTTGCTGTTTCATCATTACTCCTTGGCTAGCTGCACTTCATTAATGAAATTAAGCTCTTGATTAGGTCTAAGGCGTTGAACCCCTTCAGTTACCAGTAAGTCGCCTTCTTTTAAGCCTCCTGAGACTAATAAACGCCCAGCTAAACGCTGCTCAATTTTTACATCAACGCGGGTTGCTTTATTATCAACACTCTTCCAAACATAAGGGCCTGCAGCTCCCCACATCATCGCTGCTTCTGGTACTACGGCAAGCTCTTCACCTAGAATATTTATATGTACACGGAAGCTCATACCCGGCATAAACTGTTGATCATTATTATCAAGCTTAGCTTTTGTTCTGAGTGTGCGGGTTTGTGCATTGATACGTGAATCAAGCTCTGCCACTTTAGCCGTGTAAGTTTCATCGCCTAACCAAGGCACCACTTCGACTGCTGATTTTTGTTTAAGCACAGACACAGCTGCCTCTGGGGCATTAAAATTAATATAAAGCGCTGAAATATCATCGATGGTAGCGATGGCTGTTTGGGTTGTGATCCTGTCGCCCACTTCAACGTCAGTTAAGCCCATAACACCGCTAAATGGAGCGCGAACTTCACGGTCTTCACGCTCTGTTTTTGCTTGCATTAACTTCACTTTAGCTAGTTCGTAAAGTGTTTTGGCATCATCTAAATCACTTTGCGGTACCGCACCACGGGAATGGCTTTCCTCAAGCCTTTTCATGGTGCGCTCAGCATCTTTTAAAGTAATTTCAGCTTCCATCAGCGCAGCTTTTTGTCTGCGCGAATCAAGCTCTAATAGTAAGTCACCTTTGGCAACCTTATCGCCGGGCTTGAAGTAAACAGCAGTAACTCTATCCCCAACAGCTGGGTAAAGTGTTACAGAATGAATAGCTTCAGCATTACCCACGGCTTTTATCTGTTGTTTAGACTTTTCAACAGACACTGATTCTACAACTACATTAGCCGCCTCAGCGACAGAAACACAACTAATACAGGCAATTAAAGTCCATGTATGTAATTTGCCAATTGTCAAAATTTCACCTAAATAAGAATCGTTTTAATTGTTACGAAGTGTAACAGCTTTGTGATCAATAAAAAGCTGACTTCGTTTAATAAACAATTAGCCAAGGTGAAATAGACGACGCGCTCTCGCGTGTTTATTAATTAGAAACGGCAATGTAATGAATCTGTTTCTTTTACATGTGCTTCACTGGCAATGGTTACCTCAACACATCCATATGCACTATTTACTTGCTCCTTTTGAATAAGCGTAAAATTCCCTTCTTGCTCTGATCTTAAAGAATATTCAAAGGCATCATTACTACCTTCTGATATCGCAGTCACTATGCCGCCAACAAGCGCCCCAGCAATAGCGCCTGCAATCATATCTTCGTGGTTACCATCTAACTGATCAACAATGCCTATAGTAGAACCTGCAGCAATCCCTGTTTTAACGTTGGATGACAATTTAACAGGTTGCACTGACATCACTTTTGCGTAAAAGCGTTTGATCATTACATTTTGGTCTGCTCTATCAACACCTTGCGAGGCACAACCTCCTAGAAATAGTAAACCTAGTAGTAATTTCTTCATTGTTTTTTCATCCCATCAGTTTAAAGCTTAAGTAAGATTCTATTCCTGATATAAGTTAGAGACTGTTTGAGATGTGTAAGAAACTGTATGTGGCTAATATACGGGCATAAAAAAACCCCAGACAATGCTGGGGTTTCTATCAATTTATAAAGCTAACAATTACTGTTGGCGCTGTGCTTCTTTTTGCGCTTTTTTAGCTTCTTTTCGCTTACGAAGAACTTCCTGTGCTTCGTTACCGATATGGCCTTCACCGCGAGCTTGTGCTAATTCGATTTGCTTTTGACGCTCAGCAAAACGTGCACGTTGCTCTTCTGTTAAGCTATCGTGACAGTGATGACACGAAACACCTTCCATGTATTCAGGCTTTTGCTTTTCTTCTTCAGTGATAGGCATACGACACGCATGACATTGGTCGTAAGAACCTTTTTGTAAATCGTGATTTACTGCAACACGGTTATCAAATACAAAACACTCACCTTCCCACATAGTTTCTTCCTTTGGTACTTCTTCTAAGTACTTAAGAATACCGCCCTCAAGGTGGAATACTTCGTCAAAGCCTTGCTCTTTCATGTATGCAGTTGATTTTTCGCAGCGAATACCACCGGTACAGAACATCGCCACTTTCTTGTGCTTTTCTGGGTCTAGGTTTTCTTTAGCCCAAGCAGGGAATTCGCGGAACGTTTTGGTGTTTGGATCAACCGCATTTTGGAAAGTACCGATCTCGATTTCGTAATCGTTACGCGTATCGATAAGAATCACTTCAGGGTCTGAAATTAATGCATTCCAGTCAGCTGGTTTTACGTATGTACCCACTACTTCACGTGGGTCGATACCTTCAACACCCATAGTTACGATTTCTTTTTTCAGTTTTACCTTAGTACGGTAGAACGGGCATTCGTCATCGTATGACTCTTTTGTCACGATGTTATCTAGGTTTGGTTGTGAATCTAACCATGCAAGTAGGTTATCGATACCTTCACGCTTAGCAGAAACAGTACCGTTGATACCTTCAGCCGCAAGTAACAAAGTACCGCGTACTTCATTGTCTTCCATCACTTTAAGTAATGGTTGGCGAATCGCTTCAAAATCAGGAAGGGCTACAAATTTGTATAGTGCGCAAACAACAAAGTGCTCGCTAGTTACATTGTCTTTATGAACAGCAGTCATGGTTTTACCTTTTGCTTTAAATGCCCATGTGGGGCGTTAACCGAATCGCAAATCCGGCGCATTGAGGGCGCGTATTTTACGCGAATTAGCGATAATTGCAAAAACTGATGCGAAATAGCTGTGTTTTTACTGTCTCCTAGTAAGGCAAGTGCGTTATAATGAACAGGATTTACAAATTTTGCTCATCGGAGATTACGCATTGCACTTTACTGAACTTGGGATTGATACACGCCTCGAAAAACAACTTGCGCATCAAGGCATCACCCAGCCCACTGACATTCAAGCTCACGCGGTACCTACAGCTATCGCAGGCCATGATATTTTTGCACAGTCAAAAACAGGATCGGGCAAAACGCTGGCGTTTTTATTACCTGCTGTACAGCGCGTAATGAAGCAAAAAGCTCTCAGTAAACGCGACCCTCGCGTTTTAATCGTTGCGCCTACCCGCGAATTAGCAACCCAAGTATACAGCCAATTAAGATTATTAATTGCTGGCACAAATATTAGTGCTGTAAAAGTACTCGGTGGTGAAAACTTTAATGACCAAATTAAAGCACTTCGTAAAGACCCTCATTTTGTAGTGGCAACTCCGGGGCGTTTAGCTGACCATTTAAGTCAACGCTCATTACAGCTTTCAGGCTTAGAACTGTTAATTTTTGATGAAGCCGACCGTATTTTAGATTTAGGCTTTACCGAGCAAGTTAAAATGATCAACGACCTTGCTGATCACCGCTTACGTCAAACGTTATTGTTCTCAGCAACCCTTGACCATGCACAAGTTGATGCGCTGTCACGTAACTTGTTACGTTCACCAAAACAAATATTGTTAAGTGCCTCAAACGAGCAACATAGTGACATTACTCAGCAACTTTATTTAGCTGATCACTTAGATCACAAAGAAGCCCTACTTGAGCACTTTGTAAAACAAGACAATGTTGGTCAGTGTATTATTTTCACCGCAACACGAGCTGACACCCAACGCTTAAGTCAGTTGTTGAATGATAAAGGCTTTAAAGCACAAGCACTCGCAGGTGACTTAACTCAGGCTAAGCGCCTTGAAATCATGGATGCCTTTAGCCGTGAAAACTTCAAAATTTTGATCACTACCGATGTTGCATCACGTGGTCTTGATTTATTAAGCGTGACCCACGTTATTAACTTTGACCTACCAAAACATGCTGAAGAATACGTGCATCGTATTGGTCGTACAGGTCGCGCAGGCTTTAAAGGTACAGCTATTTCGTTAGTGGGCCCGAAAGATTGGCCAAGCTACAAAGCAATTAAAGCATTTTTAAATGATGAATTAAGCTTTTTCACCGTTGACGGCCTTGTTGGTAAATTTAAAGGTCTACGTGAGAAAAAGCCAAACACAGTTTGGAAAAAAGCAGAGAAAAAAGTAGCTGCTAAACCTGCTAAACCAAAACGCAAAGCAGCCCCTAAGAAGCCAAAAGCCCCTATTCAAGCACCAATTGATGTAGATGGTTTTGCTCCAATGCGCCGTAAGAAAAAGCCAGAACAGGAATAACAATGAGTATTTTAGGAACCACACAAACCCTTTTCGTTAACGAAATATCTAACGAAGGTGCTTATTTAGATGGCCGTGATTTAGGCGAAGTATTCTTACCAAGCAAAGAAATTGACTACGAACTAGAAGCTGGCGACAGCGTGCAAGTATTCATTTACTTAGATCACGCAGGTCACCCAACCGGCACCACAAAAAAACCATTGGCTGAGGTAGGCGAATTTGCCCTACTACGTGTTAAAGCGATTAATAGCACCGGTGCGTTTATGGATTGGGGTCTCGAAAAAGACGTACTAGCACCATACAACGAACAAAAGCCAAAAATGAAAGACGGCTTTTCGTATCTTGTACGTTTGTACCTAGATAACGCCAGCCAACGTATTTGTGCATCGAGCAACTTTAATAAGTTTTTATCAAAAGATGAACCAACTTACTCTGTAATGGAAGAAGTTGACTTAATCGTTGCCGGTAAAACAGACCTAGGCTACAAAGTACTCGTAAACGAAGCCCACATTGGTGTGGTTTACTACAACACGGTATTTAAAAAGCTATTTGTAGGCCAGCGCTTAAAAGGCTTCATTCAGAAAGTACGTGAAGACGGCAAAATCGACGTACTACTTGAAAAACCAGGTATGGGTAAAGTAAACGACTTAGGCGAAAAAATCTTAGATAAATTAAAAGCCGAAGGCGGCGTACTTCACCTAGGTGATAAGTCAGACCCTGAAGCAATTAAAAAGACTTTCTCAACCAGTAAAGCAAACTACAAAAAAGCCATAGGCGGTTTGTTTAAGCAAGGTTTAATCGAGATTGAAGCAACGTCGATTAGGTTGAAATAAGTTGCGAGTTAACAAGTATATAAAAAGAGTAAAGTGAAAGCTTTACTCTTTTTTAGTTTCAATAACTATATAATTCACATTTTGAGTTAATTAAATTTATCAAAAAAACCTAAATTAATCTGAACATACGAGATTTTATACTCGATGTTAAATGCATTCTAGTGATGTTGTAGGCCATATAGGCTTATTGTTATCGCTATACAAAACACCAAAATTAATGTTTGTGAGGTTATTAAATTTAAATTGAAGTTCTAGCCATTCTTTTTCAAACGTTACAGAAATAAACGAGCCATAATCATCAACAGAAGGTTCAGAGTCTAGTTCGGTCTTAATAATTGATAAAACTTCGGCCATTGGCTTACCAATAAGTTGATAACCAAACAAAGCTACACTTTTATTGTAAACTTCGATCCAGCCAAGACAATTATCGTTGTCAATTTCAAAAGTCAGCTCTATTAAAAGCTGGTTAAACTGCAATCGCTTATTTTCTGAATCGGTGAAAAATATTTTATCAGGTACACCTAACGCAGAAACAGCTTGCGTCTCCGTAAGACCAAATTGAATTGTGTCGATTCCATGCCCTAGTTTGATTTCCATTAATTCAATCCTTTTAAGCGAAAACAGGGTTTTATATGCAATTAGATATTCGGCTCAACATATCTAAGCCTTGGTTTTGGTTCAAAATAAACCAAGAAGTTATTATCGTCGTTCGCTAAATAGACTCTTAAAACCAACTCACCGCCCCACGCTTGAAAGGCAATTCTTGTAATTTCTTCTTTATAAATATGAAATACTAACTCCGTTCCGTAAAATAACTTTACACTCACTGAGTTATTCATAAATGGTGAATGAGTAAATATTAATTTTTCGTCGGTCTCATAAGTCTTAATGAATGAGAATAGCCCTTCATCATGATCATATTCGCAAGAATAACCAAATCCTTTTTCAAAAAACTCTACTTCATCAGGAAACTCATAAGTCAATTTTACACCTTGCTACAACTGCAATTAATGTAAAGTAAAGAGTTTGTGATTACGGGTAATTCTCTAGCTTTCATTAGCAAACAATCTGGCGTCTTCAAGTTGCCCTTCTGTACAGACCCATCTCCAATGAATGTCTTCAATCTTATTACCTAGTATTGATAACTCTTTTCTTAAGCGGCTTCTATCTCTGGTAAGCCAAAACCAACCACTTAAATTATATCTCACAAAAATAGTTACTTTCGTTTCTTTAAAACTCTCATGATTTAATGAGTCATTATATAAATCAACTATGTCTTTCTGAATATTTTTGTCCATAAGGAAGTCATTTGCTTCATCAATTTTATTCTCAAACAAATCTAAATACTTCCAATATTCGATATAAGCTTTAACTAAAATAAGCTTTAGATCACTACCTGTCGGGGCATTTCTAGAAGCTTTTCTTGCAAACTCAAGCATTTCTTCGTTATCACCGCCCCACTTTTCAGATAAAGCAATGATCATGTGCATGTGTGCAGCCCAGTTATAAGGATCTCTAGCTATTGCTTCCTCATAATATTCAAATTTAAGTTCATCGCTATCTGAGTACCATGTAGCTACCATAATCAAGTATGCCCATGGTGTAGGATCCTCTGGTGTTTTATCTGCACATTCTAATAATACTTGCCTAGTTTTATCCAATCGTCTGAAAAACTCTTTCCATTGAGCTTCTGATATTTCAGCTCCACGACCATAGCCCCTTGCAGACCAAGACCATTGTAGTAAACGAGCTCCATAACAAAGTAGAGCATCCCCGGAGTCTGGATGAGAATTTGCCCACTTATCTAAAGCTTGAGGAAACATTATTCGAGACATACTTACAGAATAAAAATAACGCTCCTCATGGCTATCTAATGTTTCAAATAACTCTTTAAGGTCACTATATTGTTCAGGTTTATCTAAAACGTTGTAAGCTTTTATACATCCGTAAGCACATTGTCTACGTTTATTATTCTTATGTTTTCGATGGAAATACATCAACATAGATAAAATTGATAAAGCACACAAAATCAAAAAAATCATTCAAAATCCAAATTTAATAAATAAAGTTTAATGTAGTTTGTAAGTATTCAATGCCTACCAACAACCGCTCAAATCCAATCATGTTCTTCATCAGTTGATGTTTCTTTATTAACGAACTCTGATATTTCAGCTTTCATTGTTTATAATTCGCTAATACTCTCTTCTTGGGTTGATAAGTAGCTACTTAAAGCAGCAAAAAAGAATCGTTATGCTTACTTGATCCAAGCATGTTGATATGTGTTAGGTGTCGATTGTTACGAAACCTTCGCCCAATGATCTTTACCAAGTGGGTAACACAATATAAAGAAACCACTTTCGTCACAAGCAGCAGGGTTAATATTTGGAAAATCTCTAAACCCAGATTGCTCTTTTAGCCTTCCAACAGCTGCAATTGCCTCTTGCTCAGAAGCATAAATCCCGATTGTCTTTACACATTCATTGTTTTCAGAAATTATGTGCAAGTGCTCTAGCAGGTATACTTTATCCATAGACACCTAACATTTAAATAGTGCGTTCATCGCGCATTCTTTGCAGACTTAACGCTAATTATCTGGTTTCTATATTTTTAACAAATTCCCTAAATGATTACTACCACGAAGTTTTTTAAGACATTAAAGTCAAATTAAAATAAGTAATCTGATCGCAACGTTCATTGCTGAAAAGAGCAGTTTAGCAATTGATTAAACATGATATTTAGCCAATCTTAATAAACACTTTTTGATCGCTAGAGTTCTAGGGAATTCACCTGATTAAGTATTGTGAGCTTGCCACAAAAACAAAAAGAGCATTGTATATAGCGTGATATAAATCACGCATACAATGCTCTTTAGAGACTATTTTAAATAACGAGGTTATTTTAGTGAGTCGTTAATTTCTTTTAGTGTTGCAACTGGGTCTGCCGATTGGGTGATTGGGCGGCCTACAACTAAATAGTCGCTGCCATCTTCAACGGCTTGTTTAGGTGTCATGATGCGTTTTTGGTCACCTGCATCGCTGCCAGCTGGGCGAATACCAGGGGTAACCAGTTTAAAGTCTGCGCCGAGTTCTGCTTTTAGCTTTTTCGCTTCTTGTGCTGAGCACACTACCCCATCAAGGCCTGATTCTTTAGCAAGGTTTGCTAGGTAAATTACTTGCTCTTCAGGTGTTTTATCTACACCTAAACGAGTAAGCTCTGCGGCATCCATACTAGTAAGTACAGTTACTGCAATCAGTAATGGTGCGTCATCACCAAACTGCTCTAAAGCTTGTTTTGCTTTAGTCATCATTTCAACGCCGCCAGAGGCATGCACGTTAACCATCCATACACCCATTTTTGCAGCTGCTGTTACAGCTTTAGCCACTGTGTTTGGAATATCGTGAAATTTTAAGTCTAAGAATACATCAAACCCTAAGTCGATTAGTTCCTTAACAAAGCTAGGACCAAAATACGTGAACATTTCTTTACCTACTTTAAGACGACACGTATCAGGCGATAATTGCTTTACAAACGCAAGAGCTGTTTGTTGATCATCGTAATCAAGGGCAATTAATACTTTTTTTGAATCTTCGACAGACATAACTTTCCTAAAAACTAATGGACTAATATATATTAAAAACCGTCTATGCCACGGCTTGGAACAATTGTTTCCCAGTGCTTACACGATGGACATACCCAATAAATGGTATGACTGGTAAAGCCACAGTGCTGGCACTGAAAATCAGGTTTGGTTGCGATATAAGAGGTTACTAGCTTATCAATTTGATCGAGTACATCTTTAATATCGTTGTTTTGTTTGGCAAGTAGCTGTAATAAAAAGCTAAAGCCCCGAATAGTTGGATGACGCTTTAAACTATCCGTTAAAAATTTTATCGCTTGCTCTATGTGACCTTGCTCAAGTAAGGCTTGGCAGTGTTTTATTTTTATTAATACGCCACCTTTATCGAGCAGTTCATTAAGTAATTCGTAAAACTGATGCGTTAAATTTAGCTTTTGATAACTGAGCGCAAGCTCTTCAATAAATACTGGCGCAAAAAACGTGAACTGACTGATTAGCTCGCGCCAATAGTAAATTGCTTTTACATAATCTTCATTGGTAAAGGCACTGTGACCAAGCTCATATAATGGACGAATGGCTTTATGATTTAAGCTAATGGCTTTACGCATAATTTGCGTATCATTATCTTGTAAGGCCGCTTCACAGTAAAAATTGGCAATGGCTTTTACATGCTGAGGTTTAGTGAACAACTCACTGTGGGCCTCGTACATGTTAATGCCCTTTTCCCATTCACGAGTTTGTGAATAAAGATTGATAATTGGTTCGAGCGCTTCTTTATATCCTGCTTTTACGAGCCAAACTAAATGCTCTTCTGCGCTATCTAATAAGCCTGCCATGATGTAATCTTCAGCCAGCTCTAAACGACTGGTTGCAGCTTGTTGTTCATCAAGGCTTGGGTGTTTTAATAACAACTCATGAATTTTAATTGCGCGGTCAAGCTCGCCACGGCGGCGAAACATAGTTGCCAGTGTTGAATAGTGTTCAACTGAGTCGGCAGCAACTTCAAGTAGATTTATAAGGTGCTCTAAGCCTTGGTCTTCTTCTCTGTCTAAGAGAAATTTAAGGCCTTTAGAATATTCAGAGGTGATTTGGCGATTAAGCTGATGAGCTTGGTTTTTAGCGCTGTTTTTACCCATTATCCAACCGTAACCGGCTGCAACGGGTAAAAGTAAAAACAGAAGCTCAATCATGATTAGGTGTCTTTATTAGCAACAAGCTTTTTATTGTTTTTTTCAGGCGCTAATTTTTTCTTTAAACGATAATTTTGCCACTTTAACTGAGAAAATAGTGTAAAGCTTATAAAACAACCAATTGCGACACCTAAAATAAAGCAGATACTTATTACAACAGCTAGGGGTAAAGTATTACTAGCGATTAAATAATTGATTTGCACCAATTGTGGATTCTGTGAACCAAGTACAAACGCAATAAATAAACACAGCGCAATTAATACAATTTTTAATACCCTAAACAAGTAACTACTCCTGTATAAAACTAGGCAATACTCGCATTTACGCGGTCACGTAACTCTTTACCTGGTTTGAAATGTGGTACGTGCTTACCGTCTAACTCAACTGTTTCGCCAGTCTTTGGATTACGACCTGTGCGAGGAGAACGATAATGCAATGAGAAACTTCCAAAGCCACGGATCTCGATGCGATCTGAGCTAGATAATGAACCGGCCATTTGTTCAAGAATTTCTTTAACGGCATTTTCAACATCTTTCACAGGGATGTGTGCATGTTGCTCGGCAAGTTGTTCTATCAATTCTGACTTAGTCATAGCGTTTCCTTAAAGAGTGGTAAAGGAAGGGCAAAACTGCCCTTCCAATTTTAAAAGACTAGATATTAGTCTTTTTGAGCATTTTTGAATGCTGCAGCCATAGCGTTTTCGAACGCTGGCTCTTCTTTCTTAAGCTTCTCTAGTACTTCTTTCTCTTCTGCTTCGAAAAGAGCTTTAACAGATAAGCTTAAAGTGCGGTTCTTACGATCAACACCAACGTATTTCGCTTCGATTTCGTCGCCTGCAGAAACTACAGTAGTAGCATCTTCAACACGCTCTTGAGCGATATCAGCTACACGGATGTAACCTTCAACGCCTTCGATAAGCTCAACAGTTGCGCCTTTCGCATCAACTTCAGTCACTTTACCTTTAACAATAGCACCTTTTTTGTTTGCGTCCAGGTAGTTATTGAATGGGTCAGCTTCGATTTGTTTAACGCCTAGAGAGATACGCTCACGCTCTGGGTCAACTTGTAATACGATAGCAGTGATTTCGTCGCCTTTCTTGAATTCACGTACAGCTTCTTCGCCAGGCGTGTTCCAAGAAATGTCTGAAAGGTGAACAAGACCGTCAATACCGCCTTCAAGACCGATGAAGATACCGAAGTCAGTGATTGATTTGATCTTACCAGTAACTTGGTCGCCTTTGTTTTGTAGACGAGCAAATTCTTGCCATGGGTTAGCAATACATTGCTTAAGACCAAGAGAAATACGACGACGCTCTTCGTCGATTTCAAGAACCATAACTTCAACAGTGTCACCTAGTGAAACAACTTTTGAAGGGTGGATGTTCTTGTTAGTCCAATCCATTTCAGAAACGTGTACTAGACCTTCTACGCCTTCTTCGATTTCAACGAAACAACCGTAGTCAGTAAGGTTAGTTACACGACCAGAAAGCTTAGAACCTTCTGGGTAACGACCAGCGATAGCTGCCCATGGATCTTCGCCAAGCTGTTTAAGGCCTAGAGATACACGAGTCTTTTCTTTGTCGAATTTAAGAACTTTAACTGCGATTTCGTCGCCAACATTAACGATTTCTGAAGGGTGCTTAACACGCTTCCACGCCATGTCTGTGATGTGTAGTAGACCGTCAACACCACCAAGGTCAACGAACGCACCGTAGTCAGTAAGGTTCTTAACGATACCTTTAACTTCTTGACCTTCAACAAGGTTAGCAAGAAGCTCTTCACGCTCTTGTGAGTTTTCTGATTCGATAACTGCACGGCGAGAAACAACAACGTTGTTACGTTTTTGGTCAAGCTTGATTACTTTGAACTCAAGCTCTTTACCTTCAAGGTGAGTTGTGTCACGTACTGGACGAACATCAACAAGTGAACCAGGTAGGAAGGCACGGATTGAATCAACTTCAACAGTGAAACCGCCTTTAACTTTACCGTTGATAACACCAGTAACAGTCTCTTGCTCTTCACATGCTTTTTCTAAGCGGATCCACGCTTCGTGACGCTTCGCTTTCTCACGAGAAAGGATAGTTTCACCGAAACCGTCTTCGATTGCGTCTAAAGCAACATCTACTTCGTCGCCAACAGCAACTTCTAGTTCACCAGCAGCATTTTTGAATTGCTCAGCAGGGATTGCACTTTCAGATTTAAGACCAGCATCAACAAGTACGATGTTGTTCTCGATTGAGATAACAGTACCTTTAACGATAGAGCCTTGCTCTGCTTCAAAACCCTTAAGGCTTTCTTCAAATAACTGCGCAAAATTTTCTGACATTATACGTCTCTAAATAATTAAATAACCAATTAGCAACCATGCTGCATGGGGTTGTTAAAATAGCGCTGGCTTCCTGCCGGCACCTTAATAAATTACTTTTTAGCTTTTGGAAGCTTTCCTGCAAGTACTGCTTCGTCGAGTAAAGTTACAACTTTATCAAACACTTGCATTGCATTGAGCTCACTAGTATCAAGCTCAATAGCGTCTTCTGCAGGAACAAGCGGCGCAACTTCACGCGTCATATCGCGGTGATCACGAGCTTTTATGTCCTCAAGTAGACCACTTAGTGTAACATCAAGACCGCGTTCATTCAACTCAGCAAAGCGACGACGAGCGCGCTCTTCAGCTGATGCGGTTAAATAAATTTTCAATGGTGCATCTGGAAACACAACTGTGCCCATATCACGACCATCGGCAATTAGGCCGCTCTCAGTACGAAACGCACGTTGACGACGTAATAATGCTTCTCTCACCCGTGGTAATGCAGCAATCTTTGATGCCGCAGCACCCACTTCTTCGTTGCGGATTGTGGTTGTGACGTCTTCGCCTTCCAAGACAATTTTAGAAGTATGTGTTTGGCTGTCGACCAAAAACTGTACATCTAAGTTTGCAGCTAACGGCACTAGCGCATCTTCATTATCTAGTTCAATTTGATGATGAAGCGCTGCAAGTGACAGCACACGATAAATCGCTCCACTGTCTAATACATCCCAACCTAATTTCTCGGCTAACAAGCGACAAACAGTTCCTTTACCTGAACCACTTGGGCCATCGATGGTGATTACGGGCATTGATAACGCCTGCATTTATAACCTCCTGCAATGCACACCAAAATAAATCCGCGATATTATACGTCAGTTCTTGAAATAGATCCGCATCTAGAGTGTAACTTTTTATATTTTCTTCTGTTTTATTGACTTGAGACAGACTCTAGTACTTTGAAAAACGTTGGAAAAGTTTTGTATGTACATTTAGGATCGTTAATGGTTATCGGCTTCCCGCCAACAGCAACCATCGCAAAACACATGGCAATACGGTGATCGTTGTACGTATCAATCGCTACATCATTGAATGTTTCTGGTGGTGTTATTTCGATGAAATCTTCACCCTCAACAACTTCTGCACCAACTTTTCGAAGCTCAGTAGCCATTGCATATAAACGGTCTGTTTCTTTTACACGCCAGTTATAGATATTACGAATCGCCGTTGTACCTTTTGCGAAAAGCGCAACGGTTGCGAGAGTCATCGCTGCATCAGGAATTGCATTAGCATCAATATCAACCGCCTTCAGCTCGCCTTTACGAACCACCAGCTTTTCATCGTACCAATCGATTTTAGCGCCGACTTGTTCCATAACTTTGGCAAAACCAATATCACCCTGAACAGATGCAGCACCTACCCCATTAATTTCAATTTCGCCGCCTGCTATTGCAGCCGCCGCAACAAAATAAGAGGCGCTTGAAGCATCACCTTCGACCATAATACGCTCAAGTGCTTGATACTGCTGACAGCCTTTAACGTAAAACGTTTCATAGTTGTCATGACTCACAATAACACCGAAACGCTTCATCACATCTAGGGTAATATCAATGTAAGGCTTTGATACCAGTGTGCCTTTAATGGTGATTTCTGTGTCGCCATTAAATAATGGCGCCGCCATTAGTAACGCAGTTAAGAACTGGCTCGAAATACTGCCATCAATTTCAACTTTACCGCCGCTGATTTTGCCGCCTTTAATGGCCAGTGGTGGATAGTCTTTATGCTTAAGATATTCAACATCACCACCCAGAGCTTGCAGTGCATCAACCAAATGGCCGATTGGGCGCTCTTCCATACGTGGCTCACCCACCAGCTGATATTCGCCTTCTACAGCAGCTAATACAGCTGTCAGTGGACGATAAGCAGTACCAGCATTGCCTAAAAATAATGGCTCACTTGGGGTTTTAAATTTACCTGCAACCCCCTCTACGGTAGCCACTGTTTTATCTTCATTAAGCGATACATTTACGCCCAAAAGATTTAACGCACCTAGCATATGACGAATATCATCACTGTCGAGAAGGTTTTCAACAACCGTTGTGCCCTCTGCCAGTGCTGCTAACAGTAAGATACGGTTTGATAAGCTTTTTGAGCCTGGCAGTGTCACACTACCATTTACTTTTGAGATTGGTTCAAGACGAAGCTGTTCCATAATTAGCTGTGCTCCTTGGCGAATTTTTCCATAAAATTAACCAAAGCTTGAACACCTTCAAGTGGCATCGCGTTATAAATGCTTGCGCGCATACCACCAACAATACGGTGACCTTCAAGGGCTAATAAGCCTGCTTCTTTTGACTCATTAATGAATTTTTCATTCAATGATTCATCGTTTAACCAAAACGGTACGTTCATGCGTGAACGGCAATGCTTGGCAACTTTATTACTATAAAAATCTGAGCTATCAATAAAGTTGTAAAGTAATTCTGCTTTTGCGATGTTTTGCTCTTCCATCGCTTTAACGCCACCGTTTGCTTCAAGCCATTCAAATACTTCAGCAGCTAAGTACCACGCAAATGTAGGTGGTGTGTTATACATGCTGCCTTGTTTCGCTTCTAATGCGTAATCAAGAATTCCTGGCTTTGCAAGGCCTTCACGTTCAAGTAGCGTTTTACGAATAATAACAATCGATAAACCAGACGGGCCGATATTTTTTTGTGCGCCAGCGTAAATAAGATCAAACTGATTTACATCAAATTCGCGCGATAAAATAGTCGATGACATATCAGCAACAATCGGTGCAGATGGATGTGATGGTACTTCGAAAATCTCAATGCCATCTACGGTTTCATTCGGGCAATAGTGAATGTACGACGCATCAGCAGGTAATTCCCAGCCGCTTGCTGGTTTGATAGAGAACTGACCATTTTGCTGTTCATCATCACGTACATTAATACTTTCAACAGCAGTGAATTTAGCAGCTTCTGAAGTAGCACCTTTAGACCATACACCGTTTTCACAGTACACAGCTGGTTTATCATTAAGGTGAAGATTCAATGGCACAGCACTGAATTGACCACGGCCACCGCCGTGCATAAATAACACTTCAAACTCATCACTAATATTCATTAAGCGACGCAGGCTTGCTTCACATTTAGCAGTAAGTGCTAAAAAGTCGCTGCTGCGATGGCTAATTTCCATCACAGAGACACCTAAACCTTGCCAATCTATAAATTCTTTTTGTGCTTTTTGCATAACTGCCGGCGGTAGCATTGCCGGTCCTGCACAAAAATTATATTTAGTCATTACTTTGCCTCATTCCAGTAATTATAGTGCGGATAAAAAAAGCGGCCGAAGCCGCTTTTTAAATCAATGTTATTCTGAAGGTGGGTTATCACCCGTTTCTTCAGTATTGGTATCGACTACTTCAACGGCCTCGCCTTCGATGGCTTCAAGCTCATCAACTTCGATTTCTTCGATACGTTGTAAACCAACTACTTGCTCTTCGTCAATAGTTCGTATCAAAATAACGCCTTGAGTATTACGACCAACCGTAGAAACCTCATTAACACGGGTACGTACTAATGTACCGCGATTAGAGATGATCATGATTTCGTCGTTTTCGTCAACTTGTACTGCACCAACCACAGCGCCATTACGCTCGCTTACTTTGATTGATACAACACCTTGTGTTGCACGGCTCTTCGATGGGTAATCTTCAAGTGCTGTACGCTTACCGTAACCGTTTTCTGTCACAGTTAGGATCGCACCATCTGACTTAGGTACGATTAACGACACAACGCGTTGGTCGTCAGCCATCTTAATACCACGAACACCCGTTGCTGTACGGCCCATCGGACGAACACCTTTGAAGCGGATTTCCGGGTTACCGTTTTCGTCTAGCACAGGGTTGCCGTTTTCATCAACAACTTCTGACTCTTCTGCTTCTTTAAAGCGGACAACTTTACCGGCATCAGTGAATAGCATGATTTCATTCGTGCCATCAGTGATATCAACACCAATTAGGCTATCACCTTCATTCAGGTTAACAGCGATAATACCGCTCGCACGTTGACGGCTGTATGCTGTAAGTGGTGTTTTCTTAACTGTACCAAACGCAGTGGCCATGAAGATGTATTTATCTTCTTCGTACTCACGTACTGGTAAGATAGCGGTAATACGCTCATCAGCTTCAAGTGGTAATAAGTTAACAATTGGCTTACCACGCGCTGCACGGCTTGCTAATGGTAACTGATAAACTTTCAACCAATATAAGCGACCTGCAGTTGAGAAACACAGAATTGTATCGTGTGTGTTAGCAACCAATAGACGCTCGATGAAGTCTTCATCTTTCATCTTAGTTGCTGACTTACCTTTACCACCACGGCGCTGTGCTTCGTAATCAGAGAGTGGTTGATATTTAACGTAACCTTCGTGAGAAAGCGTTACTACAACGTCTTCTTCATTGATTAGGTCTTCAAGGCTAATATCGTGAGCAGCTGCACTGATTTCAGTACGACGTTCGTCACCATATTGCTCTTTAATTTCTACTAGCTCGTCGCGGATAACTTCCATTAAACGATCTGGGCTTGAAAGAATGTGTAAAAGCTCAGCAATTAGATCAAGTAAGTTTTGGTACTCGTCTAAGATTTTCTCATGTTCAAGACCTGTTAGTTTGTGTAAACGAAGGTCTAAAATTGCTTGTGCTTGTTGCTCAGATAAATAGTACTGACCGTCACGGATACCTAAATCAGCCGCTAACCAGTCAGGACGTGCTACGTTATCTTCACCTGCCTTTTCAAGCATAGCTTTAACTGTACCAAGTTCCCAAGGACGAGCTGTTAATGCTGCTTTTGCTTCTGCTGGGGTTGGTGACTTACGAATAAGTTCGATAATCGGGTCGATATTCGCAAGAGCAATCGCTAAGCCTTCAAGCGTGTGAGCACGGTCACGGGCTTTACGTAAATCGAATACAGTACGACGTGTAACAACTTCACGGCGGTGAACGATAAACGCTTCAAGCATTTCTTTTAAGTTGAAACACTTAGGTTGGTTGTTATCAAGTGCAACCATGTTCATACCAAACACAGTTTGTAACTGAGTTTGTGCATATAGGTTGTTTAAGATTACTTCACCAACATCACCACGTTTGATTTCGATAACGATACGCATACCGTCTTTATCTGATTCGTCACGTAGTGCGCTAATACCTTCAATCTTCTTATCTTTAACTAGCTCAGCGATTTTTTCGATAAGGCGCGCTTTGTTAACTTGATAAGGAATTTCGTGAACAATAATGGTTTCACGACCAGTTTTTTCGTCAACTTCGATTTCAGCGCGAGCACGGATATACACTTTACCACGACCGGTTAGGTACGCTTGCTCAATGCCTTTTTTACCATTGATAATCGCCGCAGTCGGGAAATCCGGACCCGGGATATATTCAATAAGGTCAGCAATTGACATGTCTGGGTTTTGGATCAGCGCTAAACAACCATTGATAACTTCTGTTAAGTTATGAGGTGGGATGTTTGTCGCCATACCAACAGCGATACCCGAAGAACCGTTTACTAATAAGTTAGGTACTTTAGTAGGTAATACGTCAGGAATTTGCTCAGTACCGTCGTAGTTAGGTACGTAATCAACCGTTTCTTTTTCTAAATCAGCTAATAATTCATGTGACATTTTCGCCATACGGACTTCCGTATAACGCATTGCTGCCGCAGAGTCACCGTCAACAGAACCAAAGTTACCTTGGCCGTCAACAAGCATGTAGCGTAATGAGAAAGGCTGCGCCATACGAACGATGGTGTCATATACCGCGCTGTCGCCATGTGGGTGGTATTTACCGATTACATCACCAACAACACGTGCTGATTTCTTGTAAGGTTTATTCCAATCATTATTGAGTTCGTTCATTGCGAACAAAACGCGGCGGTGAACAGGCTTTAAGCCGTCACGTACGTCTGGCAATGCACGACCTACGATTACACTCATGGCATAATCAAGGTAAGAATTTTTTAATTCATCTTCAATATTGACTGGCAGAATTTCATTGGCGAGATCAGTCATTTGATTTCACATTCCTTCAGTATTGACTCATTAAGAGGCAAATCGCCGTCTTAAGAGCTTTAGTTATTATTTCCTGACCATGCTATCACAATTTATTTAGATTTACAGGCGCTAAATCTTTGCGATTTATTAATTTACCCCTATATAATGGCCTCAGATTAACGAGGAAGTTTTTTATGACCGAGCATCAAAATGTAGATAATGCAGAAATTGCAAAGTTTGAAGCCATCGCAGAACGTTGGTGGGACCGCGACGGAGAGTTCAAACCCCTTCATGAAATAAATCCTCTTCGCTTGGATTTTGTCGCAGATAAAGTAGGCGGCTTATTTGATAAGGAAACCTTAGATGTTGGCTGTGGTGGCGGCATCTTAAGTGAAAGCATGGCCCGTATGGGCGCTAAAGTAACTGGCATTGATATGGGCCAAGAGCCATTAACCGTTGCTAAGTTACATAGTTTAGAAACAGGCGTGCCTGTTGATTATATAAAAGTACCTGCAGAGCAATTTGCTGCTGAGCACCCTGCTCGCTTTGATGTTGTGACGTGTATGGAAATGCTTGAGCATGTTCCAGATCCTGCTTCTATTATTCGCGCTGTAGCAGAACTTGCTAAACCTGGTGCCGATGTATTCTTTTCAACATTAAATAAAACACCAAAAGCTTATTTGTTTGCCATTGTTGGTGCTGAAAAGCTATTGAAAATGGTACCTGAAGGTACCCATGACCATAAAAAATTCATTAAACCTGCACAGCTTATTGCATGGGCTGAAGAAGCTGGATTAAAAGTACGCTCCAGTACAGGTCTTAACTATAATCCGTTTTCTAAGCAGTACAGCTTAAACGATGATGTAAGTGTTAATTACATCCTGCACTTTGAGAAACTAGCGTGATGAGTGGTGTGCAAACACCCTCTATCGATTTTGATGCCTTTATCTTTGATTTAGATGGCACTCTACTCGATACTGCGGATGACTTAGGTGGTGCATTAAACCGCGTGTTAGCAGATGCCAATGTGGCCCCTGTTGCTGAACATGTATATCGCCCTGCAGCTTCTAATGGTGCAAATGCATTATTAGAAGTAGGCTTTGGTGATAAATGGCCAGAACTTGAACAACTCGCTTTGCGCCAACAGCTTCTTGATTACTACGCCGAAGATATCGCTGTACACAGTAAATGCTTTAATGGCATCGAGCAGCTTTTAATTGCACTTGAGCAAAACAATATTAAGTGGGGCATTATGACTAATAAGCCCGGCTTTTTAACTGAGCCCTTAGTACAAGCTATACCCTCTTTGAGTAAAGCGATGGCGGTAGTAAGTGGCGATACATTAGCTGTTTCAAAACCATCTCCCGATCCACTTTTACACACAGCTGAGATCTTAGACGTTGATCCGTGTCGCTGTTTATATATCGGTGATGCTGAACGTGATATTCAAGCTGCAAAAGCTGCCAATATGTATAGTGCAACGGCGTTATGGGGTTACATACCCAGTGTTGATGCTGCTCTTGACTGGCAAGCGGATTTCAATTGGCAAACACCCATTGATGGATTTAACCATATATAGTGTTATTTGATAGATGAAACACCATATATTGTGATTTGATTCACTTTTGAGCATTCTTTGATGATAAAAAAATCAGTCAAAATTTATTTTTAAAAACGATAAATTTTCTGGATCTTTTGTTGATTTCTACAAATTTCGTCTTCTATGAATGTTCAAAGGTTAATGGTTACTAACACAATACGTTTATCCAATAGTTATCCACAAAATGGGGCAATTCTATCCCTTGCAAAACAACGCAGACCACACTATCTTGTGATCTGCAATTTAAACAACACCAGATATTGTGGCTAAATGTTATTCAATTAGTTCACCCTGGTATTGAATAATAATAATTACATAAAGAATACCTTTGTCTTTACAACGATAATTTCCCAAGGAATACAGGCAAAACTATGAACCAACAGCTATCTGTAAGCAAACGTGACGGCCGTAAAGAGTCACTTGATCTAGATAAGATCCATCGCGTGATCGCTTGGGCCGCAGAAGGTCTAGAGAATGTGTCTGTCTCACAAGTTGAATTAAAATCTCATATTCAATTTTATGACGGCATTCGTACCGATGACATTCATGAAACAATCATCAAAGCTGCAGCTGATCAGATCTCTAAAGATACGCCTGATTACCAATACCTAGCTGCTCGCTTAGCTGTATTCCATTTACGTAAAAAAGCGTACGGTCAATTTGAGCCGCCACGCTTATATGATCACATCACGAAATTAGTTGAAGACAAACGTTATGATCAACACCTTTTGGTTGATTATACCGAGCAAGAAATTGACGAGTTAGATGCTTACATCGATCACAACCGTGACTTAAACTTCAGCTACGCTGCTGTAAAGCAACTTGAAGGTAAGTATTTAGTTCAAAACCGTGTTACTGGTGAAATTTACGAAAGTGCACAGTTTTTATATATCTTAGTTGCTGCAAGCTTATTCTCTGATTATCCAAAAGAGACGCGTATTGATTACATCAAGCGTTTTTATGATGCAGTGTCTACCTTCAAAATTTCGTTACCTACGCCAATTATGGCAGGTGTTCGTACGCCTACACGTCAGTTCAGCTCATGTGTACTAATTGAATGTGGTGATAGCCTAGACTCTATTAATGCGACATCATCTGCGATCGTTAAATATGTTTCGCAACGTGCTGGTATTGGTATTAATGCGGGTCGCATTCGTGCGCTTGGTAGCCCTATTCGTAATGGCGAAGCGTACCACACAGGTTGTATTCCATTTTATAAGCACTTCCAAACTGCTGTTAAGAGCTGTTCACAAGGTGGTGTTCGTGGCGGCGCAGCTACGCTGTTCTACCCACTTTGGCATTTGGAAGTTGAAAATTTATTAGTTCTAAAGAACAACCGTGGTGTTGATGATAACCGTGTACGTCACCTTGACTACGGTGTGCAGTTCAACAAATTAATGTATAGCCGTTTAATCAAAGATGATTACATCACATTATTTAGCCCATCAGATGTTCCGGGTCTATACGATGCGTTCTTTGAAGATCAAGCGAAGTTTGATGAGCTATACATCAAGTACGAGCAAGACGAGTCAATTCGTAAAAAACGTATTAAAGCGATTGAGTTATTCTCAATGTTTGCACAAGAGCGTGCGAGCACAGGTCGAATTTACTTACAAAACGTTGACCACTGTAATACGCACAGCCCGTTTATCTCGACTGTTGCGCCAATTCGTCAATCTAACCTATGTTTAGAAATTGCATTACCAACTAAGCCTCTTAGCAATGTAATGGACGAAGAAGGTGAAATTGCCCTTTGTACGCTTTCAGCGTTTAACTTAGGTGCAATTGAGTCACTTGATGAATTAGAAGAGCTTGCAGAGCTTGCCGTACGTGCTCTTGATAACTTACTTGATTTCCAAGACTACCCTGTTCCTGCGGCTAAAAACGCAACTATGGGTCGTCGTACGCTAGGTATTGGTGTTATTAACTACGCATACTACTTAGCGAAGAACGGTAAGCGTTACTCAGATGGCAGCGCAAATGCCCTAACTCACAAAACATTTGAAGCTATTCAATATTATCTAATGAAAGCATCAAATGAGTTAGCGAAAGAACGTGGTGCGTGTCCTAAGTTTAACGAGACAACGTATTCTCAAGGCATTATGCCAACAGATACTTATAAGCGTGACCTAGATCAGTTCTGTGATGAACCTCTTCACTTAGATTGGGATTCATTACGCGAAAGCATTAAAGAGCATGGTATGCGTAACTCTACGTTATCTGCACTTATGCCTTCAGAGACATCATCGCAAATCTCTAACGCAACAAATGGTATTGAGCCACCACGAGGTCATATCAGCGTTAAAGCAAGTAAAGATGGTATCTTAAAGCAAGTAGTTCCAGATTATGAAAATCTGAAAGATAACTACGAGCTACTGTGGGATATTCCTTCAAACGATGGTTACCTACAGCTTGTTGGTATTATGCAAAAATTCGTTGACCAAACGATCTCTGCAAACACCAACTATGATCCATCTAAGTATGAAGGCGGTAAAGTACCTATGAAGGTGCTATTAAAAGACCTACTGACTGCGTACAAACTCGGTGTTAAAACTCTGTATTATCACAATACACGTGATGGTGCATCAGACTCTCAAGATGAGTTAACACCAGAGGTAGAAGATGACGGTTGTGCAGGCGGCGCTTGTAAAATCTAATTAAATTAATAACATAACAAAAGCGGGCTCATTAGCCCGCTTTGTCCTGACTGTTTTTTGAGAAATCACTATGTCTTATACAACTTTTAGCCGAAATCATAATAACCAATTACAAGAACCGATGTTTTTCGGCCAAACGGTAAACGTGTCACGTTACGACCAACAAAAGTACCCTATCTTCGAAAAGCTAATCGAAAAGCAACTTTCGTTCTTTTGGCGTCCTGAAGAGGTTGATGTAAGTAAAGACCGTCTTGACTTCCAAGCGTTACCAGATCACGAAAAGCACATCTTTTTAAGTAACTTAAAATATCAAACTTTACTTGATAGTGTGCAAGGTCGTTCACCTAACGTTGCGTTACTACCAATTGTGTCTATTCCTGAGTTAGAAACGTGGATTGAAACATGGGCGTTTAGTGAAACGATTCACAGCCGTTCATACACACACATTATTCGTAACGTGACGCAATCTCCTGAGCTTATCTTTGATGATATCGTAAGCAACGAGAAAATCAGCGAGCGTGCTGATGCCGTAACTAAATATTACGACGATTTAATCAACATGATTTCTGTTTACAACCTTTACGGTGAAGGAAAACATGTAATCAACGGTGAAGAAGTTAAAGTCAGTTTATTTGACCTTAAAAAGCAACTTTATCTTGCTATGATGTCGGTGAATATTCTAGAAGCTATCCGTTTCTATGTTAGCTTTGCCTGTTCATTTGCATTCGCAGAGCGTGAATTAATGGAAGGTAATGCGAAAATTATCAAGCTAATTGCACGTGATGAAGCTCTACACCTTTCTGGTACACAACACATCTTAAACATTATGCAAGAAGGTAAAGACGATCCAGAAATGGCCATCGTTGCCGCACAATGTCGCGAAGAAGCGATTCAGATGTTTGTTGAAGCAGCTGAGCAAGAAAAAGATTGGGCTGAGTATCTTTTCAAAGATGGTTCAATGATTGGTCTGAACAAAGATATTTTATGTCAATACGTTGAATACATCACTAATGCCCGTATGACTGCAGTAGGCCTACCAGCACAGTTCGAAAGTAAGAGTAACCCTATTCCGTGGATCAACTCTTGGTTAGTATCTGACAATGTTCAAGTTGCCCCACAAGAAGCTGAAATTAGCTCTTACCTTGTAGGTCAAATTGACTCTCAAGTTGATGCATCTGACTTTGGTGACTTCGACCTGTAATGAGCTCAAACACAACTGCAGAGGTTATCCTTGCAGGAACAGACAGCCAGAATCTTGAATTTGATTCTGGCTGTTCATCTCTCCTTGAATGCCTAGAACAACACAAAATAGATGTCCCCTACCAATGCCGTGAAGGCTATTGTGGCGCATGCCGTGCTAAATTAGTCGAAGGTGATGTGAGTTATAATCAAGAGCCACTCGCGTTTGTGCGGGCAGGTGAAGTATTACTATGTTGTAGTAAACCCAATGGAAAAGTAAAACTTGAGCTTTAATGCCATACAAGCTCGCTAGTTTGGTAGAAATTTTCTTTATCAGAGACACTCACCATTTGCTGATCAATTGTAACATCCCACTGTAGATTTTTAGTTAAATGACTCGCCAACTGCTCAATGAAGTTATCATCAAACGCAATTAAATGACCATTACTGATCAGCTCCAACTGATGTTCATTTTCTTGTAACCAATTGTTGTTTAATGTTGTTACAACCCAAAGCTCGTCAACTCTTTTAGCTATTTTATTGAGTTGTAAAATATCCGGTTGGTCAACAGCAAGCCATGTTTGATAATGCTCATCTAATGCTTTTATTGACACATCCGGTTCGCCATGACTGAACTTTGCATTCAGCATCGCTGTTTCATTGTGTGAAAATAAGCAATAACTTAAAAGCTTAAGAACAAAGTGTTGATAGCTTTCACGACGGTCACAAGCAGTAGTAAACACCTCTTTGTGATTGCGGTGCTCTCTTAAATCAGCAATGGTGAAATTTGCTTTAAAGACTCTATTTTTATCAGACATAAGATTTAGCCATCCAAAAGTAACAGCCTAAGTATAGTGTATGGTGTTAAAATCGCGACTTAATGGAAAGTTATAGTATAACGTTATTGCGATTGAAAAATTGCAGTGTTATATTATAACGCAACACTTAACAACAAACTTAGAAGTAGTAATGATGAAACAAGTTTCAATTCTTTCTAGTGCTGTTGCCGCTGCGCTGTTTTCTCAATCCACAATGGCTGCTGTGATCACAGGTCAAGTATTAGATAAAAACCAACAACCTATCAGCAATGCTGAAATACACGTACACGGTAAATCTCAAAGCGTTGTTACTGACAAACAAGGTCAGTTTAAAATTGATGTAGACAACCAAGGTCAACTACACATCAGTAAAAATAATTTCATCGATAAACGCATTGCTATTAATGGTGACGATCAAAACCTAGTCGTTACACTTACACCTACTTCCGTTGAAACGGTTGTTGTTTATGCATCAGCACTTCATAAGAATAGTCTTGAGATGATTTCGCCAGTTAATGTATTAGCGGGCGATGAACTAAAAGACAAGGCTAAACCGACTTTAGGCGAAACACTAAAAGGTTTACCCGGTGTTAATGCAAGCTATTTTGGCCCTGTATCTTCTAGCCCAATTATTCGTGGTTTAGATGGTCCGCGTGTAAAAATCACCCAAAATGGTCTTGATAGCAGCGATGCATCACGAATTGGTCCAGATCACGCAACATCGAACGACAGCTTAGCAGCTGAGCAAATCGAAGTACTTCGCGGCCCTGCTACTCTACTTTATGGCTCTGGCGCAATTGGTGGTGTGGTCAACGTAGTTGATAACCGTATTCCAACGGATAACATTGATACTTTAACAGGTGCTGCACAATACACTCACGATACGGTATCAAATACCAACACTTATGCTGCAAAACTTGAAACCGGTAACGATGGTTTTAACTTCCATTTTGATGGTACTAAGCGTAAAGGTCATGACTACAAAACACCAACGTTCGAGCTTCCTGAAGAGCATGACGAACATGAAGGTGAAGATCATGAAGAACACGAAACAGCTAACAGTGTTGAAAACACCTTTATCGATAGCCAAACTGTTAACTTTGGTACAAGTTATGTTGGCGACCACCTAACACTGGGTGTTTCTTATGGTCGTATCGAAACTGATTATGGTATTCCTGCTCATTCACACCATCATCATGCGCATGACGAGCAAGATGAACATGAAGACGAGCATGATCAACATGAAGAACCTGTTTTCGCTCAGCTAGAGCAAGATCGCTGGCAAGGTTACATGAGCTATGCACTTCATGATAACTGGATTGAAAATATCTCACTACGCGTTGGCTACACCGACTATAAACATGCAGAAATTGAAGATGGTGCAGTGGGAACGGTGTTTACAAACAAAACAACTGAAGCACGTGCAACCGTTGAGCACAAGTTAGGCCTTTGGCACGGTATGGCAGGTTATCACTACACTGAGTCTGACTACGATGCAGATGGTGAAGAAGCTTTTACACCTGCAAGTGTGACTAAAACAAACGCAATTTTTATGCTTGAAGAGCGCCAGTTTGGTGATGTGACCGTTGAGCTAGGTGCACGCCTTGAAGATTACCAAATCGACTCTGCTGTAAGCATGGCTGAGCATCATCATGATCACGATCATGAAGAGGAAGAAGAGCACCATGAAGAAGAAGCTGAAATCATCAACTACAGTGAAGATTTCACAAACCTGAGCTTATCTGCAGGTGCAATTTGGCAATATCAAGAAGGCCAAAGTGTAGCTTTAAGTGTGTCTCGTTCTGAACGTGCGCCACTAAGTGCTGAATTACTGTCAAACGGTGTTCATATCGCAACAGGTACCTACGAGCTTGGCTTAGGTTATCATATTGAAGACAGCGAAATTCATTTTGAGCCAGAGGATATCGAGCAAGAAACTGCAACCAACTTTGATTTAAGTTTCCGCCGTTTTATTGGTGATTTTGGTTATACAGTTAACTTCTTCTATAACGACATTGAAAACTACTACTACCAGCAAAATACTGGTTTGGTATTTGATGAAGAGCATGGCTTAGAATCTGCAGCTGAAGCAGACGAAGATGCAATGGCGGTTTATCAGTTCAGTAGTAAAGATGCAAAACTATACGGCATTGAATTTGACGTACACTATCAAGTAACGCCAAGTGCCTTGGTTAAAGTGTTTGGTGATTCAACAACCGCTAAACTAAAAGATGATGAAGGTTATTTACCTCGTATCCCAGCTAATAAACTAGGCTCTGAATTACAGTACACAATTGCTGATTGGAAATTTAGCCTAACAGGGACTCATTATTTTGAGCAGTCTGACATTACTGCTTACGAGACAAAAACAGAGGGTTATACCCTGTTTGATGCATCAGCAAACTATCAACTTGACCTAGGTCCTGTGGATACACAACTTTATATCAATGTTGACAACTTAACCGATGAATTAGGCTTCGTACACAGTTCATTTATTAAAGAAAAGGCTCCACTACCAGGTCGTAATTTCAGCCTAGGTATTCGTGGCTATTTTTAATTTGATTTAACTTTTAATAGTTATAAAAAAACCCTTTCACTTTAAAAGTGAAAGGGTTTTTTATTAAGCTTAGAAACTTAAACAATTAGTAAAGGGGTTTAGCCTTTCTGTTCAATCTTCGCCCATGAATCTCGAAGACCCACAGTTTGATTGAATACTAATGAATCTGCTTTGCTATCACGACAGAAATAGCCTGTACGCTCAAACTGGAAGCCCTGCTCCGCTTGTGCATTAGCAAGTGAAGGCTCTACTTTAGCATTTGCAAGAACCACTAGAGATTCAGGGTTAAGTGTTGCGTTAAAGTCTTCTGCTGCAGCTGGGTTTGGTACGTTAAATAAACGGTCGTATAAACGAACTTCAGCTGTGATAGATTCACTTGCTGATACCCAGTGAATTACACCTTTAACCTTACGGCCATCACTTGGGTTTTTACCCAGTGTTTCAGGATCGTAAGAGCAGAAGATAGTCGTGATTTCGCCATTTTCGTCTTTTTCAACGCGCTCAGCTTTAATTACATATGCACCACGTAAACGTACTTCTTTATCAAGCACTAAACGCTTGAACTTGTTGTTTGCTTCTTCACGGAAGTCTTCACGCTCGATATAAAGTTCACGAGTGAAAGGTACTTCACGGCGACCCATCTCTTCTTTATTCGGGTGATTTGCAACAGATAACGTCTCTACTTTATCTGCGTCATAGTTCTCGATAACAACCTTGACCGGATCAAGAACAGCCATTGCACGTGGTGCATGCTCATTTAGGTCTTCACGGATACATGCTTCTAACATGCCCATTTCAACCATGTTTTCTTGTTTAGTGACACCGATGCGTGAACAAAATTCACGTACTGAGGCAGGTGTATAACCACGACGACGTAGACCAGCAATCGTTGGCATACGTGGGTCGTCCCATCCTTCAACATGACCATTAACTACTAAGTCGTTTAATTTACGCTTAGACATAATGGTGTATTCAAGATTTAATCGTGAAAACTCGATTTGTTGCGGATGACACTCAAGGCTGATGTTATCTAATACCCAATCGTATAAACGACGGTTATCTTGGAATTCAAGCGTACATAATGAATGTGTGATGCCTTCTAGCGCGTCGGAAATACAATGCGTGAAGTCGTACATTGGATAAATGCACCATTTGTCGCCCGTTTGGTGGTGATGAGCAAAACGTACACGGTATAAGATCGGATCACGCAATACCATAAATGAGCTTGCCATGTCGATTTTTGCACGCAGTACACACTCGCCTTCTTTGAATTCGCCATTTCGCATTTTTTCAAAAAGCGCTAGGTTTTCTTCAACTGGCGTGTCGCGGTAAGGACTGTTTTTACCTGGTTCTTTCAAAGTACCACGGTATTCTCTTGCTTGATCAGGAGATAAGAAACATACATATGCAAGGCCTTTTTCGATAAGCTCAACAGCATAACCATATAAAGCATCGAAATAGTTAGATGAATACTTAATTTCACCATCCCATTTAAAACCTAACCACTGCACATCTTCTTTAATTGAGTTTACGTAGTTGATGTCTTCTTTTTCTGGATTCGTATCATCAAAACGTAAATTACAAAGACCTTGATAATCTTGGGCGATACCAAAATTCAAACAAATAGACTTCGCGTGACCAATGTGTAAAAAACCATTTGGTTCTGGTGGAAAACGCGTGTGTGTAGTCGCATGCTTACCGCTTGCGAGATCTTCATCGATACGCGTTCTAATAAAGTTACTTGGGCGATTCTCAATTTCCGCCATAGGAGCATAATCCTCTGAATATTGCATGGTGACAAAACTAATGCATTATTACAAAAACAAACCCTAACATACAGTAGTAGAATCATGTTTATTGAAGATATTAAGTCGATTGTTGAATACATAGTTCACAGACTCAACAAAAACGGTAAAAAAATTGTTCTAACGCAATAAAATGATCATTGACTAACGATATAGTGCCACTAGTTTCACTACCAATAAGGAAAAAAGATGGCTTCGCTCAATCAACACCGAGTCTATATTCCAAGCTCAGCACGTGCAAATCAGTATGTGTTAGTTGAATTTAAACCTACTGATGAGTTTTTTGCCCAGTTCACAAATGTTAGCTGTGCTTATAAGCGTCTTGCAAGGGAGTTATTTGCACTCTGTGATGAGTATGAATTACACAACGTTCACTTAATCGCTAACGATAAACTGCCGGTGGTTCGTTACCATGATGAGGCGTATAGTTTAGAAACCGCGAAACAAATTTTATTTTTCTATAACCCTCAATACCATGAAGCACACAATGTGTTTGCTGATGGTGAACAAAAATGCAAAAAAATTCGTTTATTGTTCCTGGCGACTGGTGAAGATATTCGCGCTAATGCGGCAAGTTTTCATCATAATGTGCAGCGAGTAATAAACTCTTTACAAGAAAAGATATTAAGCAATCAGCCAGCTTTAAAAGTTCGTGATCACCAACACCTTACTTATGATTTATTTGCTAAAGCAAAAGGTCACAAAGAAAGCTATGGTTATAAATTACGAAGCTTGTATCCTCGCTTTCAATCTCGCCAATGTCATTTACCAACTGAACACAGTGAGATAGCTTATGCAGGTTTTTCGATTCCTGTGACTCGTGCTATCAAAACTCAATTTCAACATATGTTGAATGAAGAGAATTACACCGAGTTTTATCAATACATTTTTGATGCGTTTAAACGTGCTTGTGATAAACGCGGATTAACACTAGGTGCATTTATCGCTAATGGAACACGACCTATTGTCCGAAATAGTAATATTGATAACGCACAAAGTAACAGTGAACTACAAAAGTTAACCTTTGATTGCAGCTCTGAGCAAGTACAATTACAACAATATTGGAATGCAAATCAACTTGTTGATTCACTGCATTTCGTAATAGCAGCAGCAGACAAAGACAAACATGACATTGGTTATGGCAAGTTTATGAATCACGTACAGAGTGCGATTAATGAAGTGACAGATGAACTGGCATTTAATCCAACTCGTCAAGATTTACGTGTTCGTTTTTATCAGCACATAAACTATCAATACTAACTAAGTTTAGTTTAATTAATCGAGGTGACGTATTCACGTCACCTTTTAATTATCGATTATTGCTTAGCTTAGTTAAGTCTAGTCGTAGCACCTTAGAACGACGCTCGTAGTTATAAAGTGCTTTTTTCTTTTCAGGTAATTCATCAACCGTGACCAGTTCAAAGCTTTGCTCTAAAAACCAATGAATACTACGGGTGGTCAACGCAAATAAATGCGAATAACCTGCACGTTTGGCTTTATTAATAATAAACCGCAACAGAAAACTGCCACGGTCTGCATCCCGGTACTGAGGATGAACAGCAAGACTTGCAAACTCCCCCACTTGTTCATCTGCAAACGGATACAAAGCCGCACAGGCAATGATAAGCCCATCACGCTCTATCACAGTAAATTGTTCAATTTCAATTTCAAGCTGCTCACGAGAGCGGCGTACTAAATACCCCTGCTGTTCAAGTGGCCTGATAAGATTAATAATACCGGTAATATCAGAGATGCTAGCACTTCGTAATTGTTCAGAGCTTTGCGGCGCGATTTGTGTACCAATACCATCTAATGAGAACAACTCTTGTAGTAACGCGCCGTCTTCTTTATAACTAACTAAGTGACAACGATGCACGCCACCACGACAAGCATCAATCGCCGCTTGTAAGAAAACCGTTGCACTTAAACATGCATCTGGTTGATTACGATAACTTGCTAATAGTTGCTCAGCTTCATTTGGCATTAACTCAGCAATCGCTTCACCATTTTCATCTAAAATACCAGCTTCTTGGCAAAACCCGAGCATTTTATCTGCACGAAGCTTTAGCGCTACTTGTGTTGCAATTTCTTCTGCAGTTAAGTTAAAGCTTTCACCGGTAACCGATGCCGCGATTGGTCCAAGTAATACAATACCGTTGTTATCTAATTGATGGCGAATCCCCGCGACATCAACACGTCTTACTCTACCTGAATGATGATAGTCTACACCTTCATCAACCCCTAAAGGTTGAGCAATAACAAAATTACCACTCACTACATTTAGAAATGAACCTGACATAGGAGTACTACTTAAAGACGTTGATAAGCGCGCAGTAATATCGAATTGCATAGCACCCGCGACTTTTTTAATGACTTCAAAAGTTGCATTATCAGTCACTCGTATCTCATTATGAAACTGACTAGTTATGCCAACTTGTTCAAGTGCCGCATTAAACTGTGGACGAGCCCCAAATACTAATACAATCTTAATACCAAGACTGGTTAGAAGCGCAACATCATTAATGATGCTACGACAACCAGACTGGTCAATCGCCTCTCCGCCAAGCATAACAACGAAAGTTTTACCGCGGTGAGCATTAACGTATGGGGTTGACTGGCGAAATCCATCTACCAATTCTGTGGTACGCACGTAATATTTACCTTATTAAAGTCGAGTGTTTTAATAAAAACAGATATACAAGCCACAAGTGTAGAGAATTTATATTCACAAATAAAGCATTATTATTCTTAATTTGCTATAGAATTTTTCATACCATAAATTAAAAAGAAGCAAATACAAAAAAGGCCCGCATAAGCGAGCCTTTCTTAAGAGATTATAAACTGATTACCAGCCTGTTTTCTCTTTAAGTGCAGCACCGATATCAGCTAGTGAACGTACAGTTTTTACGCCAGCAGCTTCTAATGCAGCAAATTTTTCATCAGCAGTACCTTTACCGCCTGCGATGATTGCACCAGCGTGACCCATACGCTTACCTGCAGGTGCAGTAACACCAGCAATGTAAGAAACAACAGGTTTAGTCACGTTGTGCTTGATGTATTCTGCAGCTTCTTCTTCTGCAGTACCACCGATTTCACCGATCATAACGATAGCTTCAGTTTGCTCGTCTTTTTCGAACATTTCTAAAACGTCGATGAAGTTAGTGCCAGGGATAGGGTCACCACCGATACCAACACATGTTGATTGGCCAAAACCAGCATCAGTAGTTTGTTTAACCGCTTCGTAAGTAAGCGTACCAGAACGTGATACGATACCTACTTTACCAGGCTTGTGGATGTGACCAGGCATGATACCAATCTTAGTTTCACCAGGAGTGATAACACCTGGGCAGTTAGGACCGATCATACGAACACCAGTTTCATCAAGCTTAACTTTAACGTCAACCATGTCTAGTGTAGGGATACCTTCAGTGATACAAACGATAAGCTCGATGCCAGCATCGATTGCTTCTAAGATTGCATCTTTACAGAAAGGTGCTGGTACGTAGATAACTGATGCAGTTGCGCCAGTTGCTTCAACAGCGTCGCGTACTGTGTTGAATACTGGAAGACCAAGATGCGTTTGACCGCCTTTACCTGGGCTTACACCACCAACCATTTGTGTACCGTACTCAAGCGCTTGCTCTGAGTGGAAAGTACCTTGGCCACCAGTGAAACCTTGACAGATAACTTTTGTATCTTTATTGATTAATACAGACATTATTTGCCCTCCGCAGCAGCAACAACTTTTTCAGCTGCGTCTGTTAGTGATTCAGCAGCGATGATGTTAAGGTCAGAACTAGCTAGTACTTCACGACCTAGTTCAGCGTTAGTACCTTCTAAACGAACTACTACAGGAACGTTTACACCCACTTCTTTAACTGCGCCGATGATACCTTCTGCGATCATGTCACAACGTACGATACCACCAAAGATGTTAACTAAAACAGCTTTAACGTTGTCGTCAGATAAGATGATCTTGAATGCTTCAGAAACACGCTCTTTAGTTGCACCGCCACCAACATCTAGGAAGTTAGCTGGCTTGCCACCGTGTAGGTTTACGATATCCATAGTACCCATCGCTAGGCCTGCACCGTTAACCATACAGCCTACGTTACCGTCTAGTGCAACGTAGTTAAGCTCGAAGCTTGCAGCGTGAGCTTCACGCGCGTCTTCTTGTGAAGGATCGTGCATTTCACGGATTTTAGGTTGACGGTAAAGCGCGTTACCATCTACACCGATTTTACCGTCTAGACAGTGAAGGTTACCTTCGTCTGTGATTACTAGCGGGTTGATTTCTAATAGTGCGAAATCGAAATCGTTGAACATGTTAGCAAGACCCATGAAGATCTTAACGAACTGTTTCATTTGAGTAGGGTTTAAACCTAGTTTGAAGCCTAACTCACGAGCTTGGTAAGCTTGAGGACCAACTAGTGGATCGATCTCAGCTTTGTGAATTAGTTCTGGAGTTTCTTCTGCAACTTGCTCGATTTCAACACCACCTTCAGTAGATGCCATGAAAACAACTTTACGAGAAGCACGATCTACTACAGCGCCAAGGTATAATTCGTTAGCGATGTCAGTGCAGCTTTCTACAAGGATTTTAGCTACTGGCTGACCATTTTCGTCTGTTTGGTAAGTAACTAAGTTTTTACCTAACCAGTTCGCAGCGAACTCTTTAACTTCGTCGATTGTTTTAACTAGCTTAACACCGCCAGCTTTACCACGGCCACCTGCGTGAACCTGTGTTTTAACAACCCACATATCACCGCCGATTTTCTCAGCAGCTGCTGCAGCTTCTTCAGGTGTATCGCAAGCGAAACCTTGAGAAACTGGTAAACCATATTCGGCAAAAAGTTGTTTTGCCTGATACTCATGCAAATTCATGATGCTTTATCCAATTTTTTATACTAAAAGAGCTGAATATTTATGCAAAATAAACAGCTATCCCAAATTGCGCACTTAGTATAAATCCCAAGGCTCCACATGAAAACCCCAGTTAGACCAAAGGCGCAAAAAAAAAGCTGTGAACAAGGTTCACAGCTTAGTTTTCATACAACTAGATTAAACATCTAGTAGTAAACGAGTCGGATCTTCAAGTAACTCTTTAATTGTTACTAAGAAACCTACAGATTCTTTACCATCGATTTGGCGGTGATCATAAGATAACGCTAAGTACATCATTGGTAAGATTTCAACTTTACCATTTACAGCCATAGGACGCTCTTGGATTTTGTGCATACCTAAGATTGAAGACTGTGGTAAGTTGATGATTGGAGTAGATAGTAATGAACCGAATACACCACCGTTAGTGATGGTGAAGTTACCACCAGTCATGTCATCAATTGATAATTTACCGTCACGACCTTTAAGCGCTAGCTCACGGATACCTTTTTCGATTTCAGCAACAGAAAGCTTGTCACAGTCTTTAAGTACTGGTGTAACAAGACCACGTGGTGTAGAAACCGCGATGCTGATGTCGAAGTAGTTGTGATAAACAATATCATCACCGTCGATAGACGCATTTACTTCAGGGAAACGCTTAAGTGCTTCAGTTACGGCTTTCACATAGAAAGACATGAAACCTAAACGGATACCGTGACGCTTTTCGAATACTTCTTGGTACTGCTTACGAAGATCCATGATTGGCTTCATGTTAACTTCGTTGAATGTCGTTAACATTGCAGTTGAGTTTTTCGCTTCAAGAAGACGATTAGCGATTGTTTTACGTAAACGAGTCATTGGAACACGTTTTTGTGTACGGTCACCCATAGGTGCTGCTGGTGCTGCTGCTTCAGCTTTAGGTGCTGCTGCAGGTGCTTTTAAGAACTTATCAACATCTTCTTTTGTTACACGACCATTTTTACCAGAACCTTTGATTTTTGATGCATCAAGGCCTTTCTCAGCAATTAAACGACGTACTGACGGCGTTAATACGTCAGAGCTATCATTTGAATCGCTTGCTGGCGCTTCTTCAGCTTTAGCTGCTGGTGCTGCACCCGCTTTAACTTTACCAATTACTTGCTCACCAAGTACTGTTTCGCCTTCAGCGTGAATGTGCTCACCCATGATGCCGTCTTCTTGAGCAACAACTTCAAGAACAACTTTATCAGTTTCGATGTCAACAAGGTTTTGATCGCGAGTTACCGCTTCACCTGGTTGAACGTGCCAAGTAGCAATTGTCGCGTCTGCGACTGATTCTGGAAGTACAGGTACTTTAATGTCCACTTCTTTACCTTCTGATGCTGGTGCTGATTGCGCCGCTGGCGCGTCTTCTGATTTAGCTGGTGCAGATTCGTCACTTGCTGGTGCAGCATCTGCATCACCAAGTAATGCAATTACTTGTTCGCCAAGTACTGTTGCACCTTCTTCTTGTGAAATTTCAGTGATTACACCGTCATTTGGTGCAACAACTTCTAAAACAACTTTATCTGTTTCGATATCTACTAAGTTTTGGTCGCGGCTTACTTTGTCGCCAACACTTACGTGCCATGTTGCAACAGTAGCATCAGCAACCGACTCAGGAAGTACAGGAACTTTAATTTCTGTGCTCATTGCTTATCCTTTCTTTTCAATAGTAAGCGCATCTGCAACGAGCGCTTGTTGTTCTTTATTATGCACTGACATGTAACCACACGCTGGTGATGCTGATGCTTTACGACCTGCGTAAGTTAATTTAGCACCGGCTGGAATTGCATCAACGAAGTGGTGTTGAGAACAATACCATGCACCTTGGTTTTGCGGCTCTTCTTGACACCAAACAAAATCTTTAACGTGTTGGTAACGCTGCATGATTGTATCCATCTCAGCATGTGGGAATGGATATAGTTGTTCTACACGAACAATAGCAATGTTATTTAATTCTTGCTTACGACGCTCTTGTAGTAGCTCGTAGTAAACTTTACCACTACAAAATACAACGCGTTCTACTTTATCTGCTGCAATATCATCGATTTCGTCAATCATATTGTGGAACACACCTTCTGATAACTCTTCAAGTGAAGACGTTGCCAGCGGGTGACGAAGTAGCGACTTAGGCGTCATAACAATCAATGGACGGCGTAAAGGACGAACAGATTGACGACGAAGCATTGCATAGACTTGTGCAGGTGTTGAAGGAACACATACTTGCATATTGTGATCAGCACACAACTGTAAGAAACGTTCTAGACGTGCCGAGCTATGCTCTGGACCTTGACCTTCGTAACCATGTGGAAGTAAACATGTAAGACCACATAAACGACCCCACTTCTGCTCACCTGAACTTAAGAATTGGTCAAATACAACTTGTGCGCCATTCGCGAAATCACCAAATTGTGCTTCCCACATTACAAGTGAAGTAGGTTCAGCTGTAGCATAACCATATTCAAACGCAAGAACAGCTTCTTCAGAAAGAACTGAATCGTAAACTTCAAATGCACCTTGATTTTCACTGATATTTTGCAGCGGTAAGTATGTTGATGCATCTTTTTGATTATGGATAACCGCATGACGGTGGAAGAATGTACCACGGCCAGAGTCTTGACCAGTTAAACGGATATCTGTACCCGCATCAACAAGCGTTGCATAAGCAAGTGTTTCAGCCATACCCCAATCAAGTGGTTTTTCACCTGTAGCCATCAACTTACGGTCATCGTAGATTTTATTAACACGCGACTGAGCTTTATGGCTTTCTGGGAAGCTTGCTACTTTTTTACCAAGTTCTTTTAATTTTTCAACAGATACTGTTGCATCGTACTCAACATCCCAATCGTGACCAACAAACTTAGCCCAATCAGAAGAGTGCGATGTTTCTAGTTGAATTTCTTCAACAACACAGTTGCCTTTATCTAGACCGTTACGGTAATCATCAGCAAGTGCTTTTACTTCATTTTCTGAGAATGAACCTTCAGCAACTAATTGATCTGCGTAAATTAGACGAGGTACTGGATGCTTTTTGATTTTTTGGTACATAAGTGGTTGAGTCGCATTCGGCTCATCCGCTTCGTTATGACCATGACGGCGATAACATACTAAATCAATCACTACATCACGTTTAAACTGGTTTCTGAAATCTAGCGCGATTTGAGTGACAAATGCTACCGCTTCAGGATCGTCAGAGTTAACGTGGAAAATTGGTGCCTGAACCATTTTCGCAATATCAGTACAGTAAGGTGTAGAACGTACATCAGACTGTTTAGACGTTGTAAAACCTACTTGGTTATTTACAACGATGCGAATACTACCACCACAACTAAATGCATTAGTTTGCGATAAGTTAAATGTTTCTTGAACAACACCCTGACCTGCGATTGCAGAGTCACCGTGAATAGTAATCGGTAATGCTTTAATACCTGACTTATCACCTAGACGGTCTAAACGAGCACGTACCGAACCCATAACCACTGGATTAACGATTTCTAAGTGAGACGGGTTAAATGCAAGTGCCATGTGCACGTTGCCACCCTTAGTTGCAAAGTCAGATGAATAACCCATGTGATATTTAACATCACCTGAGCTTAATGTGTCTTTGTGTTTACCAGCGAACTCATCGAATAATTCTGATGGGTTTTTACCTAATACGTTCACTAGTACGTTCAAGCGACCGCGGTGAGCCATACCAATAACAGCTTCTTTTTGTCCGCTTTCACCTGCACGATGAATTAGTTCTTTAAGCATTGGTACTAATGCGTCACCACCTTCAAGTGAGAAACGTTTTGCACCAGGGAACTTAGCCCCTAAATATTTTTCAAGGCCATCTGCAGCTGTTAATCCTTTAAGGATACGTAGCTTTTCTTCTTTAGAGAACTTTGGACGTGATTGCACTGATTCTAAACGTTGTTGTAACCAACGCTTTTCTTCAGTTGAAGTGATGTGCATATACTCAGCACCAACCGACCCACAATAAGTCGTTTTGAGTGCTTGATATAGCTCACCTAATGGCATGGTTTCGCGACCGACAGCAAACGAACCCACATTGAATTCACGGTCAAAATCAGCTTCAGATAAATCGTGGTATTCAAGTTCAAGATCTCGAACTCGCTCGCGTTCCCAGATACCTAACGGATCTAGGTTGGCATTTTGGTGACCACGGAAACGGAAAGCATTAATAAGTTGTAGCACTTTGACCTGTTTAGGATCGCCAGAGCCACCCTCTGCTACCACTACTTCTCTATGCTTGTTTTTAGCAAGCTGTGCAAATTGTGCACGAACATCTGAATGTTTTACGTCAACATCCACACCATCAACTTTTGGTAATTGTTCGAACACTTCTCGCCATTCTTCTGGCACAGAAGTCGCATCATCTAAGTACGCTTCATAAAGCTCTTCTACGTAAGCAACGTTACCGCCGTTTAAGTGAGAAGATTCTAGCCATGCCTTCATCACACCTTCGTGCATTTATAAGCCCTTTTCTTTAGCGCAGAAATTAATTGTTGTAAAAACAAGGTGGTTAATCACTTAACCACCTTACATATTCAAGCTTTAAACAGCGCGGTTCAATAGCATTGATTTGATTTGTCCAATTGCTTTGGTCGGGTTAAGACCTTTTGGACACACGCTAACACAGTTCATGATACTGTGACAACGGAACACGCTGAACGCATCGTCTAGGTCTGCAAGACGCTCTTCAGTTGCTGTATCGCGGCTATCAGCCAAGAAACGATAAGCATGAAGAAGACCCGCAGGACCGATGAACTTGTCTGGATTCCACCAGAACGAAGGACACGATGTTGAACAACATGCACATAAGATACACTCATATAAGCCATCTAACTTATCACGTTCTTCGATTGACTGAAGACGCTCACCCGCCGCAGGCGTGTCGTTGATTAGATAAGGCTTAACTTTTTCGTATTGAGTGTAGAACTGACTCATGTCAATAACAAGGTCACGTACCACTGGTAAACCTGGTAAAGGACGAATTACGATTTTACCTTTGCCACCTTTTAGTAGCGTTGATAAAGGTGTAATACACGCTAAACCGTTTTTACCATTCATGTTGATACCGTCAGAACCACACACACCTTCACGGCATGAACGACGGAATGATAATGTTGGATCTTGCTCTTTTAATTGCATAAGCGCATCCAATACCATCATATCTTGGCCTTCTTGCGTTTCTAGCGAGAAGTCTTGCATACGTGGTGCATTATCAACATCTGGATTGTAACGATAAACCGAAAATTGTACTTGTGCCATCGTCTCGCTCCTAGTATGTACGTGCTTTAGGTGGGAAAGCTTCACGCAGTTTCGGCGCGTAGTTTACTTCACGTTTTGTCATTTCATCTGTAACTGGGTTATAGATAGAGTGACATAACCAGTTGTCGTCATCGCGATCTGGGAAGTCAAAACGAGAGTGTGCACCACGGCTTTCTGTGCGGAAGTTCGCAGCTACTGCTGTTGAGTAAGCTGTTTCCATCAAGTTATCTAGCTCTAGACATTCGATACGTGCTGTGTTGAATTCAGTTGACTTGTCGTCAAGACGAGCGTACTGAAGACGTTCACGAATTTCTTTAAGCTCTTTAAGACCTGTTGCCATTGCATCACCTTCACGGAATACCGAGAAGTTAAGTTGCATACACATTTGTAGATCTTTCTTGATTTGAACTGGGTCTTCACCTTGGCCAACTTTAGAGTTTTCCCAACGATTAAAGCGTGCAAGAGATGCTTCAAGGTCAGACTCAGACGCATCTTTACCAGCTTCAACACCGTTAAGGTACTTACCTAAGAAGTTACCGGCTGCACGGCCGAATACAACTAAGTCAAGTAGTGAGTTACCACCTAGACGGTTAGCACCGTGTACAGATACACAAGCAATTTCACCAACAGCGAATAAACCTTCAACTACTTTTTCTTGGCCATTTGCATCGATTTGTAATGCTTGACCATTAACGTTAGTTGGAACACCACCCATCATGTAGTGACATGTTGGGATAACTGGGATTGGCTCTTTAGCTGGATCAACGTGTGCGAATGTTTTCGCAAGGTCACATACGCCAGGAAGACGTAGGTTAAGTGTCTCTTCACCTAAGTGGTCAAGCTTAAGCTTGATATGTGGACCGTAAGGACCATCGCAACCACGACCTTCACGGATCTCAGTCATCATTGAACGAGCAACAACGTCACGAGACGCTAAGTCTTTAGCATTTGGCGCGTAACGTTCCATGAAGCGTTCGCCGTCTTTGTTTAGAAGGTAACCACCTTCACCACGACAACCTTCAGTTACAAGTACACCAGCGCCAGCAATACCTGTTGGGTGGAACTGCCACATTTCCATATCTTGCATTGCAACACCAGCACGTGTAGCCATACCAACACCGTCACCAGTATTGATGTGTGCATTCGTTGTAGATGCGTAGATACGGCCTGCACCGCCTGTTGCTAAAACAACAGCTTTCGATTTGAAGTAAACAACTTCGCCAGATTCGATGTCGATTGCTGTACAACCAACAACGTGACCGTCGCTGTTTTTAACTAAATCAAGTGCGTACCACTCAGAGAATACGTTTGTTTTGTTTTTAACGTTCTGTTGGTATAAACAGTGTAATAGCGCGTGACCAGTACGGTCAGCTGCTGCTGCAGTACGTGCAGCCTGTTCACCACCAAAGTTTTTCGACTGACCGCCGAAAGGACGTTGATAAACACGGCCATTTTCAAAACGAGAAAATGGTAAACCCATGTTTTCTAATTCAGTAATAGCTTCAGGACCTGTTTTACACATATATTCGATAGCGTCTTGGTCACCGATAAAATCGGAACCTTTAACAGTATCGTACATGTGCCATTCCCAGTTATCTTCATGTGAGTTACCCAGAGCAACCGTAATACCACCCTGTGCAGACACAGTGTGAGAACGTGTAGGGAAAACTTTTGAGATAAGTGCACAGGTTTTGCCTGATTCAGTGATAGCTAGTGCTGCGCGCATACCCGCACCACCGGCACCAATCACTACAGCGTCAAATTCACGAACAGAATAATTCACTTAAACACCCCATAAAACGATTAGACCAATTGCTACGTAAGCAACAGCCATAAGGTTTAATACAAAGCCTAAAACAGCACGTAATTTAGCGTTTTTGACATAGTCCGTAAGAACTTGCCAAAGGCCGATACGGGTGTGAACCATGATGCAAACTAGGGTAATTAAGGTAAACCCTTTCATTGCTAGGTTAGAGAATAGGCCCTGCCAGGCTTCGAAAGTGACTTCTGGCGTACATAAAAAATAACCGATAATAAAAATCGCGTAAGCGCTGATTATTAATGCAGTTGCACGTAGTGATACGAAATCTTGTACACCATCACGTTTAAGAGTTGCTTGATTTAAAACCATATCCACACTCCTGCTAGAATTGCAGCTACAACACCTAAAGCTAATGCAACTTTAGCGCTGAAGTTACCTGATTCAAGTTCTTCCCAGTGACCCATGTCCATAATGATATGGCGGATACCACCGATTAAGTGATACGCCAATACAGAAATGGTGCCCCATGCTATGAATTTGGCAATGAATCCGCTGAACAGACCCTTGACGAATTCAAAACCTTCTGCAGAAGAAAGAGACTCAGACCAAGCCCAAATGACAAACGTTAAAGCAAAAAATAATGCAACACCGGTGACGCGGTGAAAAATTGATGCTTTAGCCGTTGCCGGCATAGATATAGTTGTTAGATCTAGATTTACAGGTCTTTGCTTTTTCACAGTTACTTGCCCATCTTGCCCACTTAGGAGCTCATCTACTTGTTTTTCTAAAACCCATCAAAATGAATTTCGATGGAACTATCTAAGTAAACCGTGTTGATACACAAAAAGTTCACACTGATGCAAAACTCAAATGTAAAAATAAAGTTTACCTACAGACAATACGGTATAAAACCTTGGATAGTATATATAGCCAATGGTCTTTTTACAATTCTTGTTTAGTAAGAGACGTTTGCGAATTAGCCAATAGTATAATATTTAATCCTGGTAGAATATTTATTATCCATTTGTGCATAATGTTTATAAAAATTGACTTTACACCCCTCTTTCACGTTAAAATGAAAAGAATGTGCTTAAACAGATTCAGAACATAACAATCAGAGTTGTTATCTTAATAGGAGATAAATAGATGGCGGATAAGAAAGCCACGGTCCATATTGATGGTCTTGATCCAATCGAACTTCCAATTTACCAAGGCACTGCTGGCCAAGACGTAATCGACGTACGTACGTTAGGTTCTCACGGCCACTTCACTTACGACCCAGGTTTCATGTCGACCGGTTCTTGTGAATCTTCAATCACTTACATCGATGGCGGCAAAGGTGTTTTATTACACCGTGGTTACCCAATCGAGCAATTAGCTGATGAATCAAACTACATCGAGCTTTGCTACTTACTATTAAACGGCGAGTTACCTACTAAAGAACAATACGAAGCGTTTGCTCAAGAAATCACGCACAACACAATGCTTGATACTAAAATTGCAAACTTCTTCCAAGGTTTCCGCTTTGACGCTCACCCAATGGCAATGCTTTGTGGTGTTGTAGGTGCTCTTTCTTCTTTCTACCACGAAGATTTAGACATCACAGATGCAACACAACGTAAAACAAGCGCAATCAAGCTAGTTGCTAAATTACCAACTATCGCTGCTATGGCTTACAAATACAACGTAGGCCAACCGTTTGTTTACCCACGTAACGACTTAAGCTTCGCTGAAAACTTCTTACACATGATGTTCTCAGTACCAGCTGAAGAATACAAAGTAAGCCCTGTTCTTGCTAAAGCAATGGACAAAATCTTCATGCTTCACGCTGACCATGAGCAAAACGCGTCTACGTCAACTGTTCGTTTAGCAGGTTCTTCAGGTGCTAACCCTTACGCGTGTATCGCTGCTGGTATCGCATCTTTATGGGGTCCTGCGCACGGTGGTGCTAACGAAGCATGTCTTAACATGTTAGAAGAAATCGGTTCTGTTGACCGTATCGACGAGTACGTTGCTAAAGCGAAAGACAAATCTGATCCTTTCCGTCTTATGGGCTTTGGTCACCGTGTATACAAAAACTTCGACCCACGTGCGACTGTAATGCGTCAAACGTGTCACGAAGTACTTGCTGAGCTAAACATTCAAGATCCACTTCTTGATATCGCTATGAAGCTTGAGCAAATCGCACTTGAAGACCCATACTTCGTTGAGAAGAAATTATACCCTAACGTAGATTTCTACTCAGGTATCATCTTAAAAGCAATCGGTATTCCAACAAGCATGTTCACTGTAATCTTTGCAATGTCACGTACTGTTGGTTGGATCTCTCACTGGGATGAGATGCTTTCTCAACCTGGTCACAAGATCAGCCGTCCTCGTCAGTTATATACTGGTGAAACTTCACGCGATTACGTACCAACAGACAAGCGTTAATACGAATTTGCGTTTAAAAAAGGCCGCTTTGCGGCCTTTTTTGTTGCCCTGCACTTGTCTATTTGTACAAAGTAATTAAAATCGTCGCATTCTTGTAGCTTAAGGCCTTTCATGTTCGATATCACAAAAATACGTGCTGACTTTCCAATACTGAATGAAACAGTTAATGAGCAGCCTTTGGTGTATTTAGACTCAGCGGCTACCTCACAAAAGCCACAGGCAGTTATTAATGCACTTAGCCGTTTTTATAGCCACGAGAACGCCAATGTGCACCGCGGCCGCCATACACTCAGTGAAAACGCGACACGCCAATATGAGCATACAAGAACGCTACTTGCAGATTATTTTTCAGTAAAAAATAATGAGATAGTGTGGACCAAAGGGGCAACCGAATCGATTAATTTAATCGCAAATGGTCTGGCTTCGAGGCTTAATCCTGGCGATAAAATTGCCCTATCTGCTATTGAACATCACGCCAATATAGTCCCTTGGCAACAACTAGCACAGCGTACCGGCGCCGAGCTTATTATTATGCCTATTGAAGATGATTTGGTCATTGATAGTGCTCATTGCAGTGACTTTATAAAACTGCATCAGCCAAAAATTGTCGCTGTTACCCATGCATCAAATACATTAGGAAATATTACTGATTTAGGACCTATCCTTGCAGCATGTAAAGCCTCAAATGCGATTTCTGTAGTTGATGGTGCACAGGCTGCTATGCATTTACGTCCTAACTTACAAGAAATTTCCTGTGATTTTTATGTATTTTCTGCCCATAAAATGCTCGGACCAACAGGATTAGGTGGTCTATATGGACGTTTTGAGCTACTAAATTCGCTTGACGTTTACCAGACCGGTGGTGAAATGATTGAAGCAGTGAGCCTTACTCATAGCACTTTTCGAGAGGCGCCAGGTAAATTTGAAGCCGGCACTCCAAATATTGCTGGTGTAATCGCCTTTGCTGAAGCCATTAATTATTTAACATCTTTAGATTTTCAGCAGATACGTCAACATGAGCATACAGTTTTCGATTATGCAATAAATAAATTGGCTGCTATTGATGGTATTAAAATCTATTCAAACCAAAGAGATAACATTGGTAACATCAGCTTTAATTATCGCGATGAACATCCTTTTGATTTAGCCACCCTACTTGATGGGTTTGGCGTTGCAGTTCGCAGTGGTCACCATTGTACACAACCTATAATGAGCCATTTAGGTATTCCTGGTACAGTACGAGCCAGTTTTGCGTTATATAACAATAAAGATGACGTAGATGCATTTATCAGTGCCGTTAAAAGTAGTATCGAAATATTAGATTAATTGTGGATAAAATATGAATTCAACGTTTGAAGCCATTAGTAAAGATATTGAAACGGCTGCAGGCTGGCAGCAAAAATATCGCCAAATAATGCTGTTAGGTAAGCAATTACCTATTATGCCTGAGGTACTAAAAGTTGATGATGCGCTCGTTAAGGGGTGTGAAAGTAAAGTTTGGCTATATATTGACTTTGATCACTCAGAAAACAGCCTCGTTTTAGCTGGTGACTCTGATACTCGTATCGTAAAGGGGTTATTGGCTTTGATTTTAGCCTTATACAATGGTCTAACACCGGAGCAAGCAGCACAAATTAATGCATATGATGAGTTTGAACGACTCGGTCTAATTAGCCATTTAAGCCCTTCTCGGGGTAATGGCATCAAAGCCATGGTTGATAGAATTCAAACCATGGCCGACCAAAAACGATAAGTCTTATACATTACGCTGTTTTTTATCAAGGTACTTTCTAATTGCTTTGGCTGCAACAAAAAAGCCAAAGCTTCCAGTTACCATCGTGGCTGAGCCAAAACCATTGTTACAATCCATATTCATTGAGCCATCTGCACCTTGTTTTGCTTGGCATACCTCACCTTCAGAGGTTGGATATACAAGCTGCTCTGTTGAATAAACACAATCAACATTAAATTTACGCTTTGGATTGCTACTAAAGTTGTACTGCCTACGAAGAATATAACGTACTTTTGCTAGCAAAGGGTCATGAGTAGTTTTAGCTACATCACCAAAGCTGATTTGACTTGGATCAGTTTGCCCACCTGCACCACCGGTAGTAATAACGGGTAACTTTATACGTTTACAATGAGCAATTAGCGCCGCTTTTTCTTTAACAGCATCAATACAGTCAATTACATAATCAAAACCTTGAATATGTTCACGAATGTTATCTAGCGTAATGAAGTCATCAATAACGTTAATTTTGATATCAGGGTTTATCAGCTCACAACGTGTTTTCATGGCTTCAACTTTTGCCTCACCTACCGTACCAGTTAAAGCATGAATTTGACGATTCACATTCGTAGCACATATATCATCAAGGTCAATGAGAGTTAGTTGCCCTACACCCGTTCGAGCCAACGCTTCAGCGGCCCAACTACCTACGCCCCCAATACCTATGACACAAAAATGTGCTTGTTGTAACCAATCAAATTGCTGATGACCATATAAACGTTTAATGCCACCAAAACGGATGTCTTGTGTTGTTTCTTTCATTTACCAATCCAACGTCCAAGGAGCTGTCCACTCTTTGAATTCGTCTGAGTTAAAAACTTCATTGAGATGAGCGCCTAAAGTATAATCGCAGCGATATTCTTTAAGTTGCTCTTTATAACTAAACTGTAGTGCATAGGCATGCAAATTTGTTCGTTCATCCTTGCTTCCTGCGTAGAGTGTATCGCCGAGTATAGGTGCACCTAAACTTTTCATCGCCACCCTTAGTTGATGAGTCTTGCCAGAAAATGGTTTTAACAAATAAGCACGTAATCCTGCTCGAATACTTTTTGAGTAAAATCTTGTTATAGCAGGGTTAGTTTGACTCTTTAATAACTTAAATGCCCCTCGACGACTTTTCTGCATGTCACCTTTTATCCAGCCTTGTTTTTTCTTTGGTTTAGCATCACTGAGTGCTAGATAAAACTTGTTAACTTTATGAGCACTAAACAGCGCGGTGAATTCAGCTGCTGCTTCTTTGCTACGGGCTAAAATAATCAAACCTGAAGTAACTTTATCGAGTCTATGAACTGGATATAGCTTTTCATTTACCAGTTGCTCAGCAAGTACAACAAACCCAGCACATTCTTCACTATGAAAGCTAACACCTGCAGGTTTATAAAAAACATGGAAATCATCTTCACTTGCATGAAGATGAACGCTGTTTACATCATGCATTATTTAATTGCCAAGCACAGCTATGACGCGAGCCAAATCTTCAGGGGTATCAACGCCTGCTTGTGGAGCGCATTTTGCCTTAGCGATTTTAATCTTGTGACCATGGTAAAGTACACGTAACTGTTCTAAAGACTCTAGTAGCTCTAAACGCGTTTGCGGCAACTCAATATAATCTTTGATGAAGCCTGCGCGATAGGCATAAAGACCAATGTGACGAGCAAAATCAGCTAAATTTAATTGAGAGTGATCATTTTTCATCATCGCATCACGGTGATAGGGAATTGGCGATCGAGAAAAATACAGGGCGTTGTTATCCACATCGCTAATGACTTTTACACAATTAGGATTAAAAATATCTTCAATCTCATCGATACTTGTACTTAATGTAGCCATAGGTGCATCCGAATCAGCAAGAAGCTTAGCAACTTGAGATACGTTTTCACTTGCTAATAAAGGCTCATCACCTTGTACGTTCACTACAATGGTGTCACTCTCTAGCTCTAATTGTTCAACGACCTCAGCTAAACGCTCAGTGCCCGATTGGTGATCTTCACGTGTCATCAGTACATTACTGGTAAACTCTTTAACTGCATCAAACACTATTTGATGGTCAGTCGCGATATAGACTTTTGATGCACCGGAAGCAACCGCTTTTTCATAAACGTGTTGGATCATAGGCTTGCCACATATATCAGCAAGTGGTTTACCAGGTAAACGCGTCGATGCGTAGCGTGCTGGAATGACGACTACGAATTCCACTTATCAACCTCTTCTTGGCTTAATTCACGAGCTTCATTTTCTAGTAGCACCGGAATATCATCTTTGATTGGATACGCAAGTTTCGCAGCAGTGCTAATAAGCTCTTGATTCTCTTTATCAAGACGTAATTTACCTTTGCACACTGGGCAAGCGATAATTTCAAGTAATTTTGTATCAAAGGCCATTGAGGATCCCTTTTTGTTTTAATAATAAATTAAGTTTTTCGATAACTGCCGGTGTCGGTTTTGCATCAACAGGTAAATAATACCAATTAGGCTTTGCAAAACTAAAGCATTTAACTGCATCTTTTTCTGTCATAAACACAGCGTCATCTGCAAAATCGCTAAAATCACTTGCTTGATAAGCATAATGATCACGAAAATGATGGGTAGATAACAAGCTAATACCCTGCTGCTTTAAACTCATTTCAAAGCGTTTTGGGTTACCAATAGCACTTACGGCATGGCCTTTATCTTGTACTGAACCGATCGGTTCTGCATTGCTAACGGCTCTAAACGGACTACACGTTAAATCATAGCGGCTCTGTGCGTCGCCACCATTTTCAATTACTAGATCAACCGATTTTAAACGCGCTTTTGTTTCGCGAAGCGGACCTGCTGGCATGAGCAGTCCGTTACCAAATTGACGTTCACTATCAACAATACAACACTCAATATCACGCGCCATTTTATAATGCTGCATTCCGTCATCAGAAATGATGACATCGATATCATGTTGTTCTAATTTTTTAATGCTAGCTTGTCGATCCGGTCCTACCATAACAACACAGCCTAAGCGTCGTTTAATAAGCACAGGTTCGTCACCTGCTTGTGTTGTAGTTGTTTCATCAGTCACTAACAACGGATACGAATCAGACTGACCACCATAGCCACGGCTGATCACTGCCACTTTTAAACCTTGCTGTTGTAAGTATTCAGCAAGCCAAATAACAAATGGCGTTTTGCCATTGCCACCGACACTAATGTTGCCGACGACTATTATAGGAACACGCGCTTTAAAAGCCTTAAGTATATTAAGCTTATAAAGCAAGGCACGAAGTGTAGAGATAAGCCAAAAAAGCGCACTCAAAGGAAACAACAAAACACTGAGTAAACCTGGCTTTTTATACCAGCTTTTTTCAATAACACTCACTACTGCTCACCAAACTGCATTTTACATAAAGCGGAATAGGTGCCATCTTTTTCAAGCAGCTCGCTATGCGTGCCCTTTTCGATAACCTGACCATGGTCGATTACATAAATACAATCACTGTTTTCTATTGTTGATAAACGGTGTGCTATCACAATCGATGTTTTTTCTTTCATTAAGCTATCAAGTGCTTGCTGAATCAGTTTTTCAGACTCTGTATCGAGAGCAGATGTAGCCTCATCAAGAATTAAAATAGGAGCATCTTTTAAAATTGCACGCGCGATTGCAATTCGCTGACGTTGGCCGCCTGATAACATTACGCCGTTTTCACCTACCATGGTATTTAAACCATCAGGTAAATCTTTAACGAACTCCCAGACATGGGCTTGCTTAGCAACTGCCATTAACTCATCGTTTGTTAATTCGCGCTCGAGTCCATAACAAATATTATTCGTAATAGTGTCGTTAAATAAAACCACTTGCTGTGAAACCAGTGCAAATTGCTTACGTAGGTCTGTCAGTTTGTAATCAGCGATGTTGACACCATCAAGCAAAATTTCACTGTCACCTTCAAGCTCATAATAACGTGGTAATAAATTCGAAATGGTCGATTTACCTGAGCCTGAACGACCCACTAAAGCAATACTTTCGCCAGCATTAATCGAAAGTGATAAATTCTTTAATACAGGCTCATCTTTAGTTGGGTATTTAAAGGTCACATTGTTTACTTCAATTTTACCTGTTACTTTATCAACGCTGTAACTGCCAGTGTCTTTTTCTACTTCTTCATCAAGTACTAAAAAGATACTTTGCGCTGCTGAAATACCACGTTGTAAGTCACTATTTACGTTTGATAGTTGCTTAAGTGGACGTAACAACATCATCATTGATGAAATAAGTAATACGAAGTCGCCAGAACTGATGGTATCAATCATTGACGGCATAGACACGACCCATAGAATAACCGCCATCGCGCTTGCAGCTAATATTTGGATTACGGAGACACTTAATGCTTTGGTCGCGTCCATTTTAATGCGCTGCTGACGGTTATGATTGTTGATTGCAGAAAACTGTGAGATTTCTTGCTGCTGACCACCAAAACCATGAATAACTTTATGACCAGATAGCATTTGTTCTGAGCTGCGAGTGACTTGACCCATTGCAGACTGGATTTTTTTCGAAATCATACGAAATCGTTTTGATACAAATGCGACAATAACAGCCACCAGCGGAATAATGACTAAAAATATCAGTGAAAGCTTCCAACTGGTATAAAACATATTGAAAAGTAAAAAGACGACAAACGCCCCTTCTCTAACAACAATTAATAAGGCTTTAGTAATGGCTTGTTGAACTTGCTCGGTATCAAAGGTGATTTTAGATATTAAATCACCGTTCGAATTTTTATCATGAAAAGAAACTGGCAGATGTAAAATATGTTCAAATAATTGCTGGCGCAGGGTTCTCACAACTTGAGAGCCCACATAGCTTAAACAGTAAGACGACATGTAGTTAAACATGCCTCGACCTAATACCAATGCAATTACAACAAAGGGAGCGTAAGTTAAAACATCCGTGTTACGGTCATTTAAACCATCATCAATGAACGGTTTCATTAAATTGATAAACAATGCATCCATGGCAGAATAACCAATCATGCCCACAATGGCGAAAAACGCGATTAACTTATAATCACCCACATAACTGATTAATCGCTTGTAGATTTGGGATGTAGTTTGATCCATAACACTCTCTTATTCATAGACTTTGACTATTGTAGCCTTAAGGGGGTAAAAACAAAACGTCAATCTTGTTCGAACCAATAACTTTCCTGCTCGCGCGCAAACTCTATACGATAATTATCTTCATAGAATTTTATACGAATATGGCCAAGTTCTGCAGTTGAGAACTGTCGTATATGGTGCTCATTGTATCGTTTTACAACATCTGGGTGAGGAAATAACCATTGTCCTTGGTAAGCAGATGAATGGATAACCACTTCAGGTTCTACAGCATTTATAAATCTATTACTTGAAGAGGTATTACTACCATGGTGTGGGCTCAATAAAACAGTCGATTGCAGGTCGACACCATTTTCAATAAGCTTGGTTTCCGCAGCTGTCGAAATATCGCCCGTAAGTAACACTGAATAGTTTAAACGCGTTATTTTTAATAAACATGACAGATCGTTTCGATTATCTCTACTGTCGTCGGCATGAAAACTATTAATTTTGACCCCTTCAAGTGTGAGACTGTTTGTTTTACACGACTCTTCAAGCCCTTTAGGATGGAAGATGCTTAAAGTCTCTGCATAGCCTGCTAATTGCCAACTAGCTAAGCCGCCAGAATGGTCGTTATCTAAATGACTGATCACGGTTGCAACAACAGAGAGTTGTTGTTTACGAATGCTTTGAAGTAATACTCGGCGAATATAATCGTAACGGCCAAAATACTGAGGCCCTAAATCATAGATAATGGCTTTGTTATTGGCACTCACCATCACCATTAAACCATGCCCCACATCAAACACGTCTAACTGAAATTGAGCTTTGGGCTGTAACTTGAAATCAACGGCATAAATACAAATGGGTATTAAACAAACGTACTTGTTTGGACAAAATAACAAAATAAGCAATGTGCTGTAACTAATGACTAATAATGAAAAATCAAACTCGCTGAATGGAAACCAGCGCCAATCATGGGGAATAGAGAGCAACAATTGATAACTCAAATACAGTACACTGTCTACTAAAGACAATAAACTTGTAATATCGAATAGACTCGAAAACAAGCTATAAAAAATCAGCAGTGGTAATATCAGTAAACCGACTAAAGGCACGGCAATAAGATTTATCAATAAGCCGATAATGCTCGTGCCATTGAAAAAATAAAGAGATAAGGGAAGTAACCCGATAAACAAAGCACACTGAATCTGGAAGAGTTGAACAAACCTGTTTAAAAATCCAAGTCTTACATCTAGTGTATTTCTAGTTAATAAAAATATTATTGTTACCGCTATAAAACTAAAATAGAGTCCAGGGTTCAACATTGCAAATGGATCTATCAACAATACGATACATAAAGCATAAAGAATTGAGCGCCAACGCAGCGGATTTTTACCCAAATTATAAATAACCAAATAACACCCAAGCATTACAAGTGCACGACTGGCAGAGACAATGAAACCGCTGAGGTAGACATAAATAAATGAACAACTAAATCCAAATAAAGCAAAAATATTATTCAGTTGGAATGATTGCCGAATAGGCAAATGACTGACTCTTAGCAACCACTTCGAGCTAAAAAACCCTACTGCATATATAAGTCCGATATGAAGTCCTGAAATAGCAAGCAAATGACTTAAACCTAATTCACGCAATTGATTATTATCTTCGTAGCTTATTTTGCTTTTATCGCCAGTTAAAAGCGCATAATAGAGCCACTGTAATCGGCTATTTGCTGTAATTTTATCTATGTATTTTAGGTATCTATCACGTAAACTCGTATTGGTATGATGATCTAGATAAGTTATTTCTCCTACGCTTCGACCTTTATAAAATATTCGCTCGAGTAGCGCTTGCCTTTCTCTATCAAAACTATAGAAATTCTTAACAGAACGATAACGCTTAAGTTTTAGGGATGCACTTATTTCATCACCTGAAACAACGGGTTTATCTGATGGAATACTTAGCATCGCAAAAGGAGTTGGTCTAATCGTAGCAGGACAAGATTCAATACTTTTTAAATTGGCTTTTAGATAGTAAGGGCTTTTTTCACTGTATGTTTCAACCACCTCAAATCGAACTAATCGCCTTTGTTGATAATCGATTTGACAGTCAGAGGTTGAGTAAAAAATGAAGTAATGAAAAATCACTACTAAAATAGCGCAAATAAACCCTGACAATAGAGTTAAAAAAGGCTTAAAATAGGCACCTGCTAGCAATACAGCAAAACTCATTATATAAAACGCCGCAGTGCTAAATGTATATAGGGTGAAAAAACAGCCTATGACAAAGCCGCTGCATAACCAAATAGATGTAAATGGTTGCTTTAAATGGCTAAAAAAACGATCCAACGCTTTTTACCTGATCATAACAAGGTAAGAGAACACAAGTATTTAAGAATTTTTGGTCGTTTATTGCATGATGCCAATTTATGGCACTTAAATAGACGCTCAGCACGCGGTGCATTTGCGGTTGGTTTATTTTTTGCGTTCATCCCTGTTCCTTTTCAAATGGTTCTTGCAGCCGCCCTGGCTATTCCATTTCGAGTGAATTTACCGATTTCTGTTGCAACAGTGTGGATCACTAACCCACTGACCATGCCTCCTATTTTCTATTGTTCATATATTGTTGGCACTATTGCACTTGCTCAACCACAGCAGCACTTCCAATTTGAACCAAGCTGGCAATGGTTTATAGATAGTCTAACAACAATTGGCCCAGCCTTTTTAGTCGGTTCACTCATTTGTGCAACAGCTGCTGCAATCATAGGCTATTTTGCTACCGACATGCTTTGGAAACGCTCTGTTCGTAAAGCGTGGATACATCGCCATAAAAAATAACTGGTTTCAGTATAGACAAAAAACCCAGCTTTAAGCTGGGTTTTTTATTTAGGTTTGAAAGTAATTTACTTTATACCAAGTTTTTATTTTCTAAATATACGACGTGCTGCTGCAAATGGTAATAGCAGTAATGCATACCAAGGGAAGCTTGCTGATTGACGCTCGTATTGCTCAACCTCTTCAGCTTGACACTCTTCAACATTGCCATCAATTGGAGTTAACTTAACAGCAACTGCAACACTTTCGTATTCGGTATTGCCGTTAATATCTACAACAACATTGCCAAATGAATCTGTCTTTTCAACTGTTTTAGTCGCAACACCGAAGATTTCGTTATTGTTGTTAATTGCCTTTGCTTCAGCAACCGTATATTTAAAACGAGTCTCACCATCTTCTTCGAAACACGGTAATAAATCGTTTAAGTTAACAATTTTATCTTCACCAATGGTGTACATGAAACCTTCACGACGACGAGTTGACGTATTGTAGATATCTGTCTCGCCTTCACCAACTACAATACCATTATCATTGATATCGTTTGCTAATGAGCTAGAGCTCGAGAAGTAATCCGTTGGGAAAACAACACTGTCGCTTTTCTTGTCATAGTAAAAGAATTTTGTTCGGTTTGTGCCGTCAATACGTTTACTTGCATAACCAACTACAACGTCATCGTTGTTAACAGCTAAAGGCTGACCTGAGATCCAATCATCTTCTTGATCAATAAACTCTTTTACTTCACCATTTTCGAAGATAACAGGCATTGTAATTCGCGTATCTCTGCCTTTGTATCGAACATCAGAAGTACCGACGATTAAGCCACTTTCATTGATCGCAATTGCGTTGCTACGAAAAGCGAAATCTTCGTCATCTTTCGGTGTTAAGCCTAAACCAAGCATCTCAGTGTTAGTAATGTTTAAATTGCTATCTAACGTCCACTTCACAGCCTGTTTATTATAGATACCTGTTTTATATTGACGATTATATGATTCCACACAATCAGAAACAGGTTCATCTTCGTTATCGCATTTATCTTCAATATCTTTTAAAGGGTCAGCAGCAATGTTCGTTGATACTGTACCTACAACTTCGTAACCATTGGCACTCTTGACAATATCATTCGCCGAACTAACACCACCAAAATCATCAAATTCAGGGGCAAGTTCAACTTTTACACCATCGGCTGAGATTACGATGGCACGACTGATAAAATCTCTTAAGAAATGCGTTTCTTCTTCGTCTTCATCTGTTTGAGTAAACGATGTTTTCTCATAGGGTGCACTACCCCAACCTACCATCACACCATCATCTGTTACAGCATTAAGTAAGTTAGAAGTCGAGCGAGTTAAACCATCAAAATCAACTGACTGCTCATCAAATAAAACTTGCTCTGTCGAACCTTCTGCGGTGTAACGTGTTGCGATTGCACTTGATAGCTTTTGGTATTCTGAGTCAGTTGCACGTCCAGTTAAAAAACTAACCATGAATGCATGAGCATCAGCGTTAGTATTCACTGCATCGTTGTTCTCAATGTCATCTAACGTAAATGTGATTTCTTTATCAATTAATTCAAATTGTTTTTTAGCGGTATCATAGGCGTCTTTGATCAACGAATCCGTAAAATCGATATAAGAGATATCTACTGGTAACTTGTAAAGACCATTTGCTAAACCAATAATGTGTCCATTTTCACTAACATCTGTAATGTAGTTAAACTTCGCGCCCTCGATTCCACCTAATTCTTCTAATTTATAGGTTGCGCTCATCGCTGAGGTACTTAGGGTGGCTAAAATACTGGCAGCGAGTAATTTGTATTTCATTTTAATCCTTACTACTGATTCTTTAAATCTTCGAGTTCTTCCCAGCGCTCAAAAGCGGCTTCAAGCTCAGACTCTAACTCGGCTAAATGGTTCAATGCTTCTGTTGTAATTGCAGCATCTTGCTTAAAAAAGTCAGGGTCATTAACCACAACTTGCTGAGCGTCTAACGCTTTTTCAAGTTGTTCCACTTTACTGGGTAATTCTTCTAATTCAAGTTTTAATTTGTAAGAGAGTTTATTACTTTTCTTTGGTGTATTATCTTGGCTAACAACGGCTGGCTTTTCTTGCTTAATTTGTTGCTGTTGTTGTTTTTCTTGCTCAGCTAAATGAGCGGCGTATGCTTCATAGTCGCTGTAACCGCCAACAATGTCTGTGATCTTGCCGTTCCCCTCAAAGGCCCATACAGAGTTACAGGTATTATCAATAAATTCACGGTCATGGCTAACTATCAATACGGTGCCTTGGTATTGGTTAATAATCTCCTCAAGGAGCTCTAACGTTTCGATATCAAGGTCATTGGTTGGCTCATCGAGTACAATAATGTTAGATGGCTTTAAAAATAGCTTTGCTAACAATAAGCGATTCTTTTCACCACCAGAAAGTGCTTTTACAGGCGTACGAGCACGTGCCGGAGGAAATAGGAAGTCTTGTAAGTAACCTAACACATGACGAGAACGACCGCCCATCATCACTTCTTGCTTGCCTTCAGCAACGTTGTCTTGCACTGTAGCTTCTTCATCGAGCTTTTGGCGGTATTGGTCAAAGTAGGCAAATTCTAAATTAACACCTTGTTTAACACTGCCGCTATCTGGAACTAAGTCACCAAATAAAATTTTCAGCAGCGTTGTTTTACCTATACCGTTTGGTCCCACAAGACCAACTCGGTCGCCCCGCATAACAAGCGTCGAGAAATCTTTCGCAATCACTTTATCTTTAAATGCATGACAAATGTTTTTAGCTTCAAACACCAACTTACCAGAACGATCAGCAGTTTCAATGTTGAAATCAGTTTTACCAACTTGATCTACACGTTGCTTACGCTCTTTACGTAATTCTTTTAGTGCGCGTACTCGCCCTTCATTACGTGTTCTACGTGCTTTAATGCCTTGACGGATCCACGTTTCTTCTTCAGCTAAACGTTTATCAAACAGTGCATTCTGTGTTTCTTCTACTTTTAAATCATGCGCTTTTTGCTCAAGATAAGTTGCGTAATCACCAGGATATGAAACAAGCTTACCACGGTCTAAATCGAGAATACGAGTAGCAACTGCACGTATAAACGCACGATCGTGAGATATAAAAACGATACCGCCTTTAAACTCTTTTAAAAACTGCTCAAGCCAAATAACACTACTCATATCTAAGTGGTTAGTTGGCTCATCAAGTAACAGTAAGTCGGGTTCACTAACCAAAGCCCTTGCTAGAGCAACTTTACGTAGCCAACCACCCGATAATGATTCAAGTTTGGCCTCTGGCTCCAGCTCTAAGCGAGATAAAACTAATTGAATACGGGTATCAAAACGCCAGCCATCAACTGTTTCCAATTCATTAGATAAACGCTCTAATTTGTTCAGCAATTTATCGTTATAGTCTGTTTGCATTTGATTACTAACGTGGTGATATTCTATCAGTAAGTTAGCAATATCTGGCATGCCTTGAGCAACATAATCAAATACTGAACCTGCTGCCCCTTTGGGGGGATCTTGCTCTAGACGAGAAATACGAATACCGCCTAATTGGTTGATTTCGCCATCATCCAATGTCACTTGGCCATCAAGTACTTTTAGTAGTGTTGATTTTCCTGCACCGTTACGACCAACGATACATACACGCTCACCTGACTCAATAACGGCATCGGCATCATCTAGTAGCGGATGTGTACCATAAGCGAGTTGCGCTTTGGCTATTCTGATTAAATCCATCGTGATTACTACTCTTATTCTTTATTATCAGCAATAAATTGCGCTAACTGCTCAGCATCAAAAGGCCAGCATAATTTCTCACCTTGATGAGCTTCAACAACCGGAATACTGGTTTGGTATAGAGCAATCAGCTGTTCACTGTCCATAATGTCTTTTGCTACAAACGAAGCGTTTGCAGCAATTAATAATTCATCGGCCATTTCACACAGATGACAGCCATCAGTGTGGTACAGGGTAAAATTAGCCATGGGTAATAAGCCAACTATTATGGATTTGCTTATTACGCTTAAAGTCCGGTGATAGAGTCTTATCAGAAATGTTTTCTGCTTTTAAACCCAGACCCATTAGCCCTACTTCATCCATGCTAAAGCCACGCTTATTATTTGAGAAAATAAGCGTACCGTTCGGGCTTAAGATTTTCTTAACCCACGTAAGTAATTTAATGTGATCGCGTTGTACATCAAATGCATCTTTCATACGTTTTGAATTTGAGAAAGTCGGTGGGTCTAAGAAGATTAAATCATATTGACCTTGAGCATATTCAAGCCATTTCAAGCAGTCAGCTTGTTCAAAACGATAGCGAGTATTACTTAGGTCATTCAACGCAAAGTTCTCTTGCGCCCACTTTAAGTAAGTTTTTGACATATCAACGGTGGTGATAGCTTTAGCACCACCTACTGCCGCATGCACAGATGCACTGCCAGTATAAGCAAACAAGTTTAAGAAACGTTTGCCTTGCGAATTTTGTTGAATATATCGGCGTGCCAAACGATGATCTAAAAATAAGCCAGTATCTAAATAATCAAAAAGGTTAACTTTAAATTTAGCTCCAAACTCTTCGACGACTTGAGTGCGATTTTGTTTTGATACTTTAGTGTATTGCTCTTCACCTTTTTGTTTTTTACGCACTTTAACTGCGATATTTTCAGGTGCAATTGCTAACTGTTCAGCAGTCAGGCTTATGACATCCTGTAAGCGTTTTTGTGCCGTATTATCATCAATTTCTTTCGGTGCAGCATATTCAAAAATAACAGCTGAGTCATCATAAACATCAACAGCTACGTTATATTCTGGAATATCAGCATCATAAACGCGATAACAGCTCACTTCATTTTGTTTTAACCAGTTCTTTAAGTTTTGCTTGTTTTTCTTTAAGCGGTTTGCAAATGCCGTTGAGCCTTCAAAATTAAGTGCAGGTTTGTCTTCTTTGCTTAGCTCTACTTGTTTATCGTCTAGTTGGTATAGATTTAAAACAACATCTAACGGGCCATTTTTGAACTTATAGCGTTTTAATTTAACAAGTTTTAATAATTTAAATAGGCTTTCGTCTGTGCCTAATAAAGCAAGCTTCCAATGGTTAAAGTGCTTTTTAAAGCCCACACCTAAACTACGGTGTAAGTTAACCAGCTCAGCCATTGAACCTAAGCGCTCACCATAAGGTAAATTTGAAATCACCACTCCTGGTAATTTCGCTACAGAGGTTAACTTAGTCGCATCGCTTTGTTTAAATTTAATCACATTACCAAGGTCTGCTCGCTCGGCGTTTTCCTGAGCTTTTGCAATCACACCGCCATCAATATCATGGCCAATAAGCCATAACTTTGGATCTGTAATTTGAGCAGTTAATTCAGCTTTTAACTCTTTATATTTTTGAATACGAAAACTTGGCAAGCGCTCGAACGCGAAACCTTCACGGAATAACCCCGGTGCTTCATTGCGTGCCATGCTGGCTGCTTCAATTAAAATGGTACCAGAACCACAACATGGGTCGAACAAAGGTTGCTGTACGTTTTCAAGCCAGCCACTACGTTTTACAAGAGCTGCAGCTAAATGCTCTTTAATTGGAGCCTTGCCTTGATCTTGACGATAACCACGTTCAGATAAACGAGGGCCAGAATAATCGATATAAAGCGCGACCCCTTGGCGGTTCAATCTAGCTACAACACGAACATTGGCGTTGTATTTATCAACATCTGGGCGCTGCTCGAATAAATCCGCAAAATAATCGACAATCGCATCTTTAACAACGAGACCTGAAAATTGCGTATTTTTTAAGTCGTTATTAGTACCGCTAAAATCAACAGCAAAGGTTTGTTTAGGACCAAACCATTCTTGCCAAGGCTGCAAGCGTGCAAATTGATAAAGGCTGTCTTTGTCTTTTACGCCTTCTTTTTCTTCTATCAGCATCATGATACGAGTGGCAAAGCGACTCGATAAACAAATCTTTTGTGCTAATAAGCTATCAGCTTCAAAACGTACAGAGCCCACGGTTTGTTTTGAGACTTCTGCACCGAGTGCTGTAAGCTCATCAACAAGTAAATTTTCTATTCCGATAGAAGTAAGTGCGATAAATTGCAAAGTAAAAACCCTTAAATGCTAATTGCGCAGGATTATAGCATAGCTTGGCGAACAAAAACGCCAACATTTGCAGGGATATTAGGCAGATTTAAACTGTTTTTGTTGAATATAAACAGGATGGATACGGTTATTTAAAACCTTAATGGCCTCAAACTGCTCAAGTGATAGATTTTCGTCTAATTGAAAATGTTGACTTAAGTTAATACACACTGAGGCTTCACTTGAATGGTCGACAATTAAAAACTCACCCTCTTGTGCTTGTGAGCACAACTTCACTACAGCTTCAACACTTGGTTGGCTGCCGTGATACTCATGAAAAAACCAACTTTTTGCAAGTACTGGCTTTAAATGAAATTTTACCGCTGTGGCATTAAGAGCAATTTGGCAAAGCTCTGCAGGATTCCATAATGAGAAAGTTTCGAGGTATTGATAAACTTGCTGATAAAAAGCAGCATCTTCAAGGCTAAAATTTGGTTCTTTTAGCACAGCATCGGTAAGTTGGCGAAGTTTATAAGGCGTGCACAGTTGCATATCTTGGTCAAGATCAACCAAAAGACGATTGTTTTTCGCACAAGCAAGCCATTTCCATTGCTTAGATGCTTGTAACATGTCTCCTCCCTAAAGAATAAATACTGTGCGCTTAATCATAAATTATAACTAAAGCAGACCATTAATAAAATGATTTTTTAGAACATTTTATTAATGATCAATTGCTTAGATAACTGATCCTTATAAGCCATTTAGGATCGTTTTTACCAATTCCGGACCTTTATAAATAAAACCAGTGTAAACTTGAACTAGGTCTGCACCTGCTGCAAATTTTTCTTTTGCCGACTCCGCATCGTCGATACCACCCACACCGATAATCGGTAGTTTACCTTCGGTTAAGCGCTTAAGCTCGCTAACCACGTGGGTTGAGCGCTGACGAACTGGTTGCCCAGATAAACCACCCGCTTCATTTGCGTATTGTTGTCCTTGCACCAAAGCGCGCTCAAGAGTGGTGTTCGTGGCAATAACGCCATCGATCTTATTGTTGATCAATGATTCACTTACTTGAGCAATTTGTACTTCATCAAGATCTGGGGCGATCTTAACCAGCATAGGTACTTGTTTGTTATGCTTTGCAACTAAATCAAGTTGTTCGTTCTTTAAGCTTTGTAGTAAATCATCCAGCGCTTCACCGTATTGCAAGTCGCGTAGACCAGGTGTATTCGGTGAAGAGATATTTACCGTAATGTATGATGCATGTTCGAACACTTTACGCATACAGTGGATGTAATCATCTTTACCCTGCTCGTTTGGTGTATCTTTATTTTTACCAATATTGATACCTAAAATTCCGTCATATTTCGCCGCTTTAACATTGTTAACTAGGTTATCAACACCCTTGTTGTTAAAACCCATGCGATTAATAATCGCATTTGATTCAGGTAGACGAAAAATACGTGGTTTATCGTTACCAGCTTGAGGACGTGGGGTAACAGTACCTACTTCAACAAAACCAAAGCCCATTTGCGAAAATGCATCAATACACTCTGCATTTTTATCTAAGCCTGCTGCTAAACCTACCGGATTTTTAAATTCTAACCCCAAAAAATTTACAGGTTTATTAGGGACAGATTGAGACCACGCAGCACTCAATGGCGTATGAGCAAATCGTCGTAAATTATTAAGTGCAAATTCATGAGCCCACTCCGCATCACGGGTAAACATAAAACGGCGAGCTAGATCATAAAACATGGTTTGTTCCTCAGGTAAAATAAACAAGGTAGCCGTTTAAAACGGACCATTGCAAATTAAGGGCAAAAAAATACCCCAGCGAGCTGGGGTATGTATTTTAACGACTTTTCACTTATTTGGAAGTGTCACAGTTGTGGCTTAGCAACATTAGTTCACGAAGTGCCACTGAGAACTTCGCAAAATCGTGGCTTTGCGATGTTTTGAACTCAGATAACATCTGCTTCCAACGTTGTAATAGTAGATCTTGATTATCCATCCACTCATCAATTTGTGCATCAATGTCTTTGCTATCTGCTGCAAAGCTATTAAGTACCACAGCTGATAATGTACGTTGTTGCCAATCCAGCTCTTCACGGTATGACGCACGAGCAAGTGCTTGCCAGTGGTTCGCAACCGGTTGGTTAGTGATTTGGTCAAGGAACCAATGAAGGCCCATACGTGCACCCAACTTGAAGTACGTATTAGAAACCATATCAATACTACGCTCTGAATTATTTGCAATTTCAGCTAAGTCCATTACAGAGAATAAGCTTGATAGTGAAACTATGCGTGTCGCTAGTGCTTTTGGTACATTGCTGTCAATTAACTTGTCAGCTGCTTTAACTAGACGCTCGCTCTCTTTTTCAACCATATAGCTGTTTAGGTTTTCACTTAAATCAGCAAATGTTGGTGCGAAGAATTCAATTGCTTGCTCAATCGTTTGTGCTTTATTGCGATGACGTAAGAACCAACGTGTTGCACGACGAACCGTACGACGTAACTGATATAGCATTTCTGTTTGCACAGCTGCTGGGATCTTATTATCAAGCGCAACAATTGATGACCACGTTTCTGGCATCTGGAACACTTCTTTTGCAATTGAGTAGCAAAGTGCGATTTCAGCTTCATTCGCACCAGTTTCTTCTTGCATACGAACCATAAAGTTAAGGCCCATATCGTTAACGATATTATTCGCAAGTTTAGTTGCGATAATTTCTTTACGAAGTGGGTGGTTATCCATTGCATCGTTGAACTTCTCACGAAGTGGCACTGGGAAAGACTTAACTAATAATTGACGGTAGTATGGGTTTTCAGTGATTTCATCAACCACTAGAGATTCTTTAAGTACCATCTTCGCATAAGAAACTAATACAGATAGCTCTGGACGAGTTAAATCTTTACCCGCTGCTGCGCGCTCTGCAAGTTCTTCATCAGTTGGAATAAACTCGATTGCACGGTTTAACTTGCCATCTTTTTCAAGTGCGTGGATGAAACGTACTTTTTCTTTTAGCGTCGACGTACCTTTTGATTGAGTAATCGATAAGGTATGCGTTTGACGATAACAATCTTTTAATACTAACTCAGATACTTCATCTGTCATTGAATAAAGTAGCTCATCACGTTGCTTACGCGTTAAGTCACCTTCAGCAACTAGACCATTAAGTAAAATCTTAATATTAACTTCGTTATCTGAACATGCTACACCACCCACGTTATCAATGAAGTCAGTGTTAACACGACCGCCTTTAGCAGCAAATTCGATTCGACCTAATTGTGTTGCACCTAAGTTACCGCCCTCGCCTAAGATCTTCGCACCAAGCTCAGAACCATTAATACGAAGTGCATCATTCGCGCGGTCACCAACATCAGCATCAGTCTCTTTAGAGTGCTTGATGTAAGTACCGATACCACCATTCCAAAGTAAATCAAACTCCATCATTAGAGCTGCTTTGATTAACTCATTAGGTGTCATGCTCGCTTTCTTAGTGCCGAGCATTTTCTTCATTTCTGGGCTTAAGCTAATTGATTTAGCCGCACGAGAGAATACACCACCACCTTGTGAAATAAGGTCTTTGTTGTAATCTTCCCAAGAAGAACGCGGTAGATTAAATAAACGTTCACGCTCTGGGTAAGATGTCGCTGCATCTGGGTTTGGATCAACAAAGATGTGCATGTGGTTAAACGCTACTTGTAAGCGAATGTGCTTAGAAAGCAACATACCATTACCAAATACGTCACCCGCCATGTCGCCGATTGCCACAACAGTGAAATCAGTTGTTTGACAGTCAATATCCATTTCACGGAAATGACGTTTAACAGATTCCCACGCACCTTTTGCCGTGATACCCATTTTCTTGTGGTCGTAACCTACTGAGCCACCTGATGCAAATGCATCACCTAGCCAGAAGTTATATTCATTTGCGATGCCGTTAGCGATATCAGAGAAAGTCGCAGTACCCTTATCGGCAGCAACAACTAAATACGGGTCATCTTCATCATGACGAACAACATCAACTGGTGGCACAATTTCACCACGTTCAATGTTATCTGTGATATCTAATAAACCACGGATGAAAATCTTGTAACACTCTTGGCCTTCTTTGAAGAATGCTTCACGCTCTGTTGGTAGCTGTTTACATACGAAACCGCCTTTAGAACCAACTGGTACGATAACCGTGTTTTTAACTTGTTGCGCTTTAACAAGACCCAGTACTTCAGTACGGAAATCTTCACGACGGTCTGACCAACGTAAACCACCACGAGCAACTTTACCACCACGTAAATGCACACCTTCAACGCGCGGCGAGTATACGAAGATCTCGAACGCAGGAAGTGGTAATGGCATTTCTGGGATCATAGAAGGTTGCACCTTGAATGATACGTAAGACTTAAATTGGCCATCCGCTTCTTTTTGGAAGAAGTTCGTTCTTAGGGTTGCATTGATCATATCAACGTATAAACGGATGATACGGTCATCATCCAGGTTTGCTACGTTTTCTAGTTCAAGATTTACTTGTGCAACTAGCTTCTCAAGAGCCTTCTCACTACCTGGGTTCTTAACAGAGAACTTTTTAGTGAATAAGTTAACGATTTGCGAAGCAATATGTGGGTAATTGGCAAACGTGCTTTCGATGTATGTTTGCGAGAAAGTTACACCAATCTGACGCATGTATTTAGCGTATGCACGAAGAATAGACGCTTCACGACCTGTTAAGCCACCCATTAATACTAAACGGTTGAAACCATCGTTTTCTAATCGGTTATTCCAAACATTAGTCAGTGCGGCACGGAAACGTGCTGATACTTTATCAAAATCAGCAATGCCCTTATTGTCAATTAGCATGGTGAAATCCATGATCCAATTAACTTTACCGTCAGTCGTTTTAACTGAGTAAGGTGTTTCACCCACTACGCGTAAACCAAAATTTTCTAACATTGGCATTACGTCAGATAAGTGGATTGGCTCATCTTTATGGAATAAGCTTAAACGAACAACGTTGGTATTTGCTTCTTCTTGTGGACGGTAAAACAACATTTCTAGTTTGTTTTCGTCAGTAAGAAGTTCAAGTTTTTCAATATCAACAACCGCAGCACTTGGTAAAACCTGATCTTTATACGCACTTGCAAACGCTTGTGCATATTTACGGTTTAGTTCTTTGCCGCGTGCTTCACCTGCACTTTCAAGTAGTGCAGATTGGAGTCTATCTTCCCAAGTACGGGCAGCTTCAATTAGGTTGTTTTCGATGTCTTTCACGTTATATTCAATATTATTGTCAGTCACACGCACCGTGTAATGTGTACGGGCTAATGTTGACTCAGAGAAGAAAGTAGTAAATTCGACTTTTTCGTCAGAATTAAATGCATTGGCTAAGATACGTTGCGTTTCACGACGAAGAGCCGTGTTATAGCGCTCACGCGGTACATATACCATGCAAGAGAAGAAACGGCCATATGCGTCTTTACGCACAAAAATACGGCACATATCACGCTCTTGTACTTGTAATACGCCCATGGCAACTTCAAGTAGATCAGCTTCACGTGCTTGAACAAGTTCATCACGTGGATACGTTTCTAAAATATTTAATACCGCTTTGTATGCATGAGTGCCTTTTGCAAAGTCACACATTTCCATAATGCGGTTAATCTTACTTTTCAGTACAGGTACATCAGCGGCGCTGTTGTTATAAAAGCTTGATGAGAATAAACCAAGGAAACGGTCTTCACCAATTACATTGCCCGCATCATCAAAACGCTTAATACCCACATAGTCGATATACGCAGGGCGATGCACACGAGATACTGAATTTGTTTTCGTTAAAATTAATAAATTGCTGCTACGTGCTTCTTGGCGAGCTACTTCAGGTAATTCTGAAAGTAAACGGCTATGCTCTTCGTCTGTGTTTTTCATTAGACCAAGGCTAGTGCCCTTTTTACCTTTTAACTGGTAATCACCTTGCACTGGCGAAAGTTCATACTCACGGTAACCCATTAGCGTAAAGTTATCCTTTGCTAACCAGTCTAAAAATTCTACCGTTTCTGCAACTTCGCTTTCGTTATTATTATGATGGCGTTTTGGTAAGTCTTTCGTTACCGCAATAAGTTTTTCACGAATTGGCTGCCAATCTTCTACAGCAATAGATACGTCAACTAACACACTCTCAAGTTCTTTTTTGAAAGACTCAATGACTTTTGCATCTGTTTGACGATCAATCTCGATAAAGAACACAGTTTTTGTCGACGTTGATTCTTGCTCAGCTTTTAAGCTTGAAATACCGGTGATTTTAGCGTTTTTATCACGTTGGATTTTCAGCGGAGAGTGAAGTAATAAGTGAGAAGCGATGTTTGCGCGGGTCATGGCCATGCGCACAGAATCAACTAGGAAAGGCATGTCTTTCGCGATGATTTCAACAATAGTGTGCGATGACTGCCAGCCATCTTTTGCTACTTCAGGATTGAAAACACGGACAACCGCGTCATCAGAATTATTTTTTTCTAGCGAGTTCCATAGGCTTAGTGCAGCGCCATATAAGTCACTATCGTTGCGATGAGCCAAATCCTCTTTAGACATATTGCTGTACAAGGCTTTGGCGAATTTCTCAACGAGTAACACATTATCAGCGTGAACTTTTTTCTGGATCAGCTTACAGACATTATCTAAGATAACCGAGGCTTGCCCTTCATTTCGTGTCATTGTATGTTCCTTAATCTATACTACTTATCGATTAGTAGAATATTTGTACAGCCATTTATTAGCGTGGAGTCAGGTAAATTCTAACTCTTTTACAGCTAATAAACAGCCTTTTCGATGAAATCATTTTAAGCTTTTCAGCTATTTGGTCATCTATTCACAAAATATAGATATAAATGGCCATTACTGGCCATATTGGAGCACAATTATTCACATTATTTTTTCTGGTCAGTCCAGAGGAAGCTACCAATTGCAGGTAAAAGTAGTACTGCACCCAACATGTTAACCAAAAACATGAAGGTCAGAAGAATACCCATATCCACTTGGAACTTCAGATCAGAGAAAATCCATGTGCTAACACCAATGGCTAAGGTAATACCTGTGAACAGCACTGCACTACCACGCTCTACTAATGCATTACGATAAGCTACTTCCAGTGCCACACCTTGTTTTAGCTGCCCCATCATTGATGAAAGTATGTAAATCCCGTAATCGACACCAATACCAACACCTAAAGCGATAACTGGTAATGTCGACACTGTTAAACCTATTTCAAGTTGTACCATCAACGCTTGCGCTAAGGTTGATACGATGTACAGAGGTAATACGACTGCAACCGTAGCCTTAACACTTCTAAAGCTAATTAAGCATAGCAGGATTACGGCGCCGTAAACGTAAAGCATCATAGGTAGCTGTGCAGCCGATACCGATTCGTTCGTTGCAGCCATTACACCTACTGGCCCTGACGCGAGCTTAAACTTCAATTTATCCGTACCTTCAGCGGCAGCAAACTCTTTAACCTTTGCTACTACATGGTCAATAGTTTCTGCTTTGTGGTCATTTAAGAAAATAATCACTGGCATTACAGAGCAGTTACCATCGAGTAAACCTGAGCTTGTTTCGACGCGCGATGTTGCTTGCACTAAACTGGCGGTATTGCGCGGCAGACTCTGCCATTTTAAATTACCTTCGTTAAAGCCGGCATTCACTGACTGTGCAACAGAACTTAAACTCACTGCTGATTGCACCCCTGAAACGTTCTCCATTTGCCATTGGAAGCGGCTAATACGTTCCATAACATCATGCTCAGTACACGCAGCAGGATACGCTTCTACAATCACTTTTAGGATATCTGATGAAATGGTGTATTTATCAGAAATCAAAAAGGTGTCTTGGTTATAGCGGGCATCTTGGTGCAAAGATGGCGCACCAGCATGTAAGTCACCAATACGCATTTTGTCAGCTTGCCAGTAACCCACTGCAAATAACACAGCCGTAAAGACGATAATAAAACCAGCTGTTTTACGATCAGTAGCTTTTACTAATAGTTCGCGTAACTTATCTAAGAAATTTGGTTTATCTGTGTGAGTACCCGCTTGAATATGCACAGTGCCTTCAAAGCGCATATAAGATGCCCATACAGGTAATAGAATCAGGTTAGTGAAAATAATTACCGCCACACCTAAACTCGCTGTGATGGCAAGTTCGCGAATAATACCAATATCAATGGTTAGTAAAGTTAAGAAACCAATTGTGTCAGATAACAGTGCGATACCACCTGGGATCAGAAGTGCCCTGAAGCTTGCCTGACAGCAAACCCGAGTTGAACTACCTGTTGACACTTTTTTACCGATGTCATTAATCATTTGCACACCATGGCTTACGCCAATCGCAAACACTAAAAACGGCACTAGAATTGACATAGGATCTAAACCAAAGCCTAAGGTCGATAACAAACCTAACTGCCAGACAACCGCAATGATTGAACACGCAATCGGTAAAATCGTCAGCTTTAAGCTTTGACAAAATAACCAAACCATCACGAATGTGAAAGCAATCGCAATAGCAAAAAATAACAGTACGCCTTTAGCCCCCTCAGCTACATCACCTGCCATTTTTGCAAAACCAATGATATGGATACTGACTTTATCAGTACTGAGCGGATCACGGACTTGCGTTTCTAACTTTTCAGCAAACGCTAAAGTGTCTAGTTTTTCTTGTGTTTGCGGGTCAGTTTCGAGTAATTGGGCTGTCACCATCGCGCAAGAGTAGTCACTGGCAATCATGCGGCCAACCACTTTTGCTTTTTCGATATTTTCTTTTACAACCGCAAGACCACGTTTGTCAGCGGTAAAGTTTGCCGGAATAATTGGACCGCCAGCAAACCCATCTTCAACCACTTCAACAAAACGCGCACTCGGTGCAAAGATTGAATTTACTAATGGACGATTCACACCGGGAATAAAATAAAGCTGGTCATGAACTGCTTTAAGTTGGGTAAAAAATTCTTCATTAAAAATATCACCGTCTGCATCACAGACTGAAATCAAAATACTGTTTGCACCACCAAATTGTTTTTCGTGTTTGGTGTAAACCTTCATATAGTCATGATTGAGCGGTATATTTTTATTAAACGATGCGTCTAATTGAATTTGTGTTGCCTTGAATAATAAAAAACAGGTGATCAAAGCAAAGGAAATAATTGCGAATAAGCGATGACGAAACACCGCTCTTTCTAAAATATCTAAAAAACCACGCATTACGGATTCAACTCCTTCACTTTAATGCCATTTTCTGAAGCCATAATTAGTTTGTCTTGAAACACAACACCATCAAGTAACGATTTACCATCGGCCATTTGTTCTTCTGTAAGTTGGTCATTCTTAATATGGAAAATCACCCCACTGTTAGCAAATAATAGCCACTGGTTGTTGTAGTTAATCGCGCTATTAACGGTTGCATAATTGTCGTGTGGTATTTGCTGCCACTGTTCACTGCCAGCTTGGCGAGTAAAAATGTTGCCTCTAAGGCCTGCAACTAGGTCTTCTCCACCTTGATCTGCAGTTGACGCAAACGTAAAGAAAGAGCCCATATAGATCTCTTCAAGACGCTGCCATGTTTGTCCATTGTCGAAACTTTGTGCCATTAACCCCATTTCACCAGCTAGGAATAAGCTATTATCGGTTTTAACAATACGATTAAAATGTGGGAGTATTGAAGCGGTTTCAATTTCATACCCTTCTGGATCACTGTCTTTTAAATCATTGAGGTATTCACGGTCTTCCTCAAATAATAGACTATCTAAAAAACGTTTCTGCCAAGTTTGGCCACCATCATTAGTTTCAAAAAACATGCCGTAAGCACCTACTGCATAACCATGCTCAGCAGTAGTAAATAAAATATCTAAACATGGCTTATCCATGTTTGGTAGAGACTGCTGTAATTGCCAGGTTTTTCCTGCATCCTGTGTATTAATGATGGTTGCATCATGACCACAGGCCCAGCCTAAATCGCTATTATAAAAATCAACTGCAGTGAGTAGTACTTGGGTCGGTACACTCGCTTGTTGCCAAGTTTTAGCATCTGTACTTGTAATAACCACACCATGTTTGCCAACAGCAACAAGATTTGAGCCAGCTAGTTCAATGTCGGTGAGTAGAGTTTTGTTTGCGTTAACAGCGCTAATAGCTTGTTGCGGCATAGGCATGTCTTGAGCAAAACATGAAGCACTATAAGCAAGACAGGCATAAAGCAAATACTTCATAAAGATAAATCGCCTTCGAAAAGATAAAAAAGAGAAGTCAAAAAAGTCACTGGGAAACCTATTGCGTGTACTGATGACTTACGCGAATTGCAAAAGGCACCTGGAGTCAGGTGCCTTAATTTTATTAACGACCTTCGCGGCGTAATGCGCTTGAAGTAAACTCGTTATCGTTGAATGATTGTGAGAAATCATACATTTTTTCTTGATTATCTAAACCAATTGCTAAATAACGACGAGAGTTAAGGTCATGATAAACTTCTAACGTACTCCAATGAGTCGGTACTTCATAGTAGTTAAGGCCATGAGCCATCGCTACACGATACATTTGATCGCGGTTATCATAGATATCCGTTACATGTACTTGCCAGCTATCTTCATCAATATAGAAAACACGTTTCTTATAAATATGACGAGTACCCTCTTTCAGGTTCGCTTCAACAACCCAAACACGGTGTTTTTCATAACGAACATGCTCAGGATTGATATGACCTGCTTGTAAAATATCATCGTAGCTTAGTTTGTCGCTGTGAAGCTTGTAGCTGTTATAAGGAATATAAAGCTCTTGCTTACCTTTTAATGTCCAGTTGTAACGATTCGGAGAACCGTTGAACATATCAAAATCATCTGTCGTACGTAAGCTGTCAGCTGCTGTTCCCGGTGCATCATAGGCAACATTAGGTGCACGACGAACACGACGCTGACCTGAATTGTATGTCCATGCTTGGCGTGGCGTTAATATTTGGTCCATGGTTTCATGAACTAGTAACGCAGTACCTGCAAGACGAGCAGGCTCAGTTACTTTTTGCTTAAACTTAAACAAGATATTAGATTCTTGTAGTTTCTCTGGCGTTGCTTCAGGTGATGAGTATTCAACTAATAGTTGCTCATCAAAACCAACATAGTTGTATGAACCTGACGCTGTCGGTGCTGCTTGACCACCAGAGCGCGCAATTGATAAACCACGGAAACGTAGTAAGTGGTTCCAAATAGCTTCTAAACCATCTTTAGGAATTGGGAACGGAACACCTACAGCGGTATTTTTAATACCGTTACCACCTTCTACTAACTCAGCTGTCGTTGCATATTTTTTAGTTGCATCGTATACAAACTGAGGATAAGACGCACTACGACGAGTTGGGTAAATATTCATCTTGAACGTATCAGGATACGTGTTGAATAATTCAACTTGACCTGGGCTCAAGTAATCTTTGTACTGGTCAACGTTCGATTTATCAATCGTAAATAAGATTTTATCATCAGCAAACGGGTCAGGATGATGCATACCAGGCTTATAACTAGCAGGTGGTTTTGTTATACCACCAGTCCAAGCCGGAATAGAGCCATCTTTGTTTGCTGCTTTTTCTGCGCCAATAGGCGTTAAATCATTACCTAAACGAGCCGCTTCATCAGCGGTAATTTTTGCAAGTACACTTGAGCTTGCGAAAACGCCACAAAATGCTGCTGCGATGAGGGTAGGTTTTCTAATAATCATAATTTACCCTTAGATTGAATATTTAATATTGAAAGAAACATAATCGCGGTCAGAGAAAGTATTCGTTGCGCCACCACCCCAGAACGAGTTGTAGCTAAAGTCGAATGACCACGCATTTTGATAGTTGAAGTTCATGGTAACACCGAGCGATTTACGGTCTTCAACAAATAAGAACATTGGATCAGGTGTAATACCATTTACGTCGTGCGAGAACACAAAACGTGGCGAGAAGTTAACACCGCTAAAGAAGTTATAATAATCACCTTTGGCAATTAGGCGATAACCCCATGCAGAAGCCGTTGGGAATGGATTCGTTTCAGGACCGTTTGAAAGACCTAAGTGTAGCGTTGAATAATCATCGCTTAATGGGCCTTGCATGATACCGCTTCGACCAGTACCGGCAACGTTTAAACGAAGCTCATCGTAATCTGGCATATCATTAATACGTACACCACCAATTTCACCAACTACCGCCCAGCTATCAGCACCTAGCGAAGGACCAAATAAATGCGTTGCAGTAAATTGTAATTGTGCCGTGTTACGAAGAATAAAGCCTTGTGCAACTTCACCTGGACCTACAACACTCGTAGCATCGCCTAAACTCATTTGTGAAATACCAGCAAAGTCAGGACGAATACCTGCAACCGCTAATTGCTCAGGCATACCCGCGTAAAGTAACTCTACGTCATCAATTTGTAGTGGTTCGTCTTGACGGAATGCAAATTCACCAGCAAGCGCTGTTTCACCGACTGATGTATTGAAGCTAAGACCGTACAGCTTAATATCTTCAGGGTATTCTAATTGGCCTTTAGTGAATGCTTGTAAGCCTGTTACATTATCTTCTGTGATTTCTGTCGTTAGTAACATACCGATATCGGCAGCTATTGCCGCATCAGTGAAGTTAGATACCTGACCAGAAATTACCGGGCGACGGCTATGATAGTTAATGTGGTATAACGCCACTTCAGTGTCGTTTAATTCAGGTAAGTACATACCTAGGCGTAAGCCATATTGACCACCGTCATCAGGTTCGTTTTTACCTGCAGAACCTTTGCCTTTTAATGCCACTTTGGTCGGGTAAGCTAGGTACATTTGTGCCATCATTGCTTGACCTTGTGCTGATGTAGGATCAACACCTTGCGAGCGAACAATGTCATCTAAATTATTTAAGCTTTCTGTTAAGAATGCTAAATCAATATCTGGGTTAGAGGTGAAGCCCAGTTGAATATTTTGCTGATAACCATTTTCAGACGCGAAATCGTTGGTCGAGAAATATGTACCTGCCGCAGGAAGACGTGTTTCATGCCATTCATACTGGTAGAAACCTTCTAGCGTTAAATTATCTGTAATACCGAGAGATGCCCAAAGCATACCTACAGGTATGAACGCTTCTTTTAATTCTGCACCAGGGGCTTTTAATCGATCGATATCAACTGGGTTTACGTTGATACCATGCGAAATCAAAGTACTCTCACCCCAGTTAACAACTTGTTGGCCTAAACGAATAGACAGTGGGTTACGACCTTCATTTAAATCAAAGTTTGCCCATACATAGGCATCGAGTAAACGTAAATCAGCACACACTTGTTCTTTTGTGTCGTCATCATCACATGGATCAACTTTATTGCCTGAAGTTGGATTGCTATATGCGTAATCACCATCCATCAACGCAAAGTCGTAGAAGTACATAAAGCGAGTGAAGAAACCAAAGTTATCTTTGCTGATTGATAGCTCGTGGTTACCTTTTAATAATTTTGAAAATGAATCACCACTATCAAAATTAAGATTACCTGCATCACCATTATTTGAATATGCACCTGGTTGGTTCCATACATCAGCAGAAGAATAGATTGGATTTAAAGCAGAATGATAACCCGTCCAATCGAATGAAGGGTTATTACTTTTACCTATATGTTTGAAATCTCGGTCTTCAACACGAATACTTTGGCCATAAGAGAAATTAGAGTCAAAACGTATGTCAAAGTCACCTAATTCAAAGTTTGCCGCGTGCAAAGATGTGCTTGAGAGTCCGAGTGTAGCCGCCGCGAGTCCCAAAGCTATTTTGTTTTTAACAAAAAGCGATCGTTTTATCATTGTGTTCATCCCCCTGTAACGGGTTGTTTTGTGATCAAATTGTTGTTTTTAGTATCTTTCTAACGATAGAAGCGAAACAGTAAAATTACAATATAGAACGCGTTCAATCGGTTAATATTTATTTAAAAATGTGACGTTTACGCATTGGTAAGACGTCATACCAGATATTTTATACACGTAAATTAACAATAGAACAAATCGAATTAACAAAAATATAATAAATTTAGAAAATAGTAGACAGTGAAAATTAACTTTTTAGTGATTAAAAAGTACAAAATAAAAGCAGCCAAAGCTGCTTTTTAACTAATTTTCTCTAGTTTTAAAAACTGATTTTCAGCGGTTAATGTCAACCTAAAGCGCCCTCTTATACCTAAGGATGAAATAAAAGGGCGTAAATGGTTTGCATCAAAGCGAACAGTCTTGCCACCATCCTCTGTGACTTGCACAGATTTATATTTACCATGATAGTAATCAAGACATTCTGAATAACTCAGATACAAGGCAAAGTAATACTCATTCATTAACTTTCGAGAGCTTTCTCAACTTTTTCAAACAAATCATCACTGAGACCATCTAAATCAGCTAAGCGTTGCAATTGTGCTTTCATTGCCGCTGAACGATTTTCATCATAGCGTTTCCATGACATAAACGGTGTCAGCATGCGCGATGCATTTTGCGGGTTAATATCATTAAGCTTAACCAGTAAATCACCTAGTAATTGATACCCTTTTCCATCTGCACGATGGAACTGAGTGATATTAAAGTGACTAAAGCTACCAACCAAAGCACGCACTCGGTTAGGGTTACCAAAGTCAAAACTAGGATGATCATAGAGTGCTTTAATATCGTTGATACTCGTTGCTGAATCTTTCATTGCTTGTAAGGCAAACCATTTATCCATAACAAGCACATCATGACGCCATTTAGCATCAAACTCATTTAGCAGTGTGTCACACAGTGGATGGTTTGCTTTAACCACAGCACTTAATGCAGCAAGGGCGTTGGTCATATTGCTACTGTTTGCAGATTCTCTAATTAAGCTGCTAACTTCGCTATGATTTGTTTTCGCTAAATAGTATAAACAAAGTTGCTTAAGAGCACGTACGGCAACGGCTGTAGCGGATGTTGAACCATCGTCATCAAGGGCGTTAAAACAATTAACCAATGACTCTGTTAGGAAGTTGGCAATTTGCGATTCAAATGCATTTTGCACAGCAATAATGTCATCAACAGGGATGACGGCATATTCTGCAGCAAGAGTATCGTAGCTAGGCAGTTTTAACAGCTCCGCAATTAGTGCGAGGTCACCTTCACGATTATCAACTAGTAGCTTTAATGCCGACAAGATATCATCAGATAAACAAGCTTCACCACTGGCAATCGCCGCTTTCATTTCATTCGTAAATAAACGCTGCTGAGCGTCCCAACGTGAAAAGTCACTGCGAGCAAAACGCATAATATGTAACAGATCAGCTGCAGACGTATTTTGATTAACAATGCATGGCGCTGAGAAATCTTCAAGTAGCACTGCTACTGGGCGCTGTGTAATATCTTCAAAAACAAATTTCTGCGTTTTTTCAGTAACATTTAATACCGAATCTTGTGGCTGATTATCAATCACAAGAGGTAGCGACTGCCCTTCACTATCTAAAAGCTCAATAGCAAACGGTATGTGTAATAAGGCATTATTGGGCTGATTATCAGGTGCGAATTGTTCAATACTCAATGTAAAAGTCTGATTTTGTTCATTATACACTTGTTCTACATTGAGCTTTGGTGTACCCGCTTGGCTGTACCATCGCTTAAATTGCGTTAAATCAATACCGGATGCATCACTCATTGCAGCCACAAAATCATCACAGGTAACAGCTTGCCCGTCATGGCGCTCGAAATACAATGCCATACCTAGCTGGAACTTCTCTTCTCCCAGTAAGGTGTGCATCATACGGATAACTTCAGCTCCTTTGTCATACACAGTCACAGTATAAAAATTATTCATTTCAATGACTTTCTCAGGTCGAATTGGGTGCGCCATAGGCCCTGCATCTTCACTGAATTGGTGAGTTCGCATAACTTTAACTGCATCAATACGATTAAGTGCACGGGAGCCTAAGTCACTACTAAACTCTTGATCACGGAAAACCGTTAACCCTTCTTTCAACGACAATTGGAACCAGTCTCGGCAAGTGACTCGATTACCTGTCCAGTTATGGAAGTACTCGTGGCCAACTATAGACTCAATCGTATGATAATCTTTGTCGGTGGCCGTTTCTTGATTTGCTAAAACACATTTTGAATTAAAGATATTGAGACCTTTATTTTCCATTGCACCCATGTTGAAGAAATCAACGGCAACAATCATGTAAATGTCTAAATCATATTCAAGGTTAAAGCGCTCTTCGTCCCATTGCATTGACTTCTTTAAAGACGTCATCGCGTGGGGCGTTTTCGATAAGTTGCCTTTATCCACAAACAAGGCTAATTCAACTTTTCTACCAGACTGGGTTGTATAATGGTCACGTAGCACATCAAAATCACCAGCAACTAGTGCAAATAAATAACTTGGCTTTTTAAATGGGTCTTGCCATTTTACAAAGTGACGTCCGTCATCTAAGTTACCTGATTCAATTTGGTTACCATTAGACAGTAAATGAGTGTACTTTTTGTCGGCAATAATTGTCACATCAAAGCTGGCAAGTACATCTGGTCGGTCGAGGTAATAGGTAATCTTTCTAAAACCTTCAGCTTCACATTGCGTACAGTAAGCACCGCCTGACAGGTACAATCCTTCTAATGAGGTGTTTGTTTGCGGGTCAATTTGGTTCTCAATTTTAAGTATAAAATTTTTAGGCAAATTATGAATGATCAGCTTTTCATCTTCGAGCGTGTAATCATTATAAGCTTTGTCATCAACCATCACAGAAATTAGTGTTAAATCAACACCATCTAGAGAAAGATCAGCATTACTTTCGTCAGTACGATTGATTGTCATAGTTGACTGTACTGATGTTTTTAACGGCGCTAGTTCAAAATGTAAATCGATGTGTTGAATTGAGAATTGTGGGGCTTGGTAATCTTTTAAATATTGAGCTTGAGGTTTATTCGTAGCAGACATAACTGACTCCAAATGGCCCTGCTTAGCAGGGCCTAAATAGTTTATTCAGCGTTAGCTTGTTGTTTAAGGTGTTTTGGGGTAATACGTAAAATTTTAATACCCAAATAGGCATAAACAATCGCTAATAATGGATTAATTAAATTAAAGAATGCGTACATGGCATAATCAAATGGATTGATTAGTAAAACACTTTGCATATAGGCACCACAGGTGTTCCAAGGAATAAGAGGGCTAGTAATTGTGCCACCATCTTCTAACGTACGAGAGAGATTTACCGGCTTTAAGCCTCGCTTTTCATATTCGTCTTTAAACATACGACCAGGAACCACAATTGCGATGTATTGGTCAGCTGCAACTGCATTAGTACCAATACAAGTTGCAATAGTTGCAGTAATAAGAGAGCCAGTGCTTTTAGCAATTTTTAAGATGCTCTTAACGAACATATCAAGTAATCCAGTTTTTTCCATGATTGCGCCAAACATTAAGGCCGTCATAATTAGCCAAGTGGTTGTCAGCATGCCAGCCATACCTCCACCGCTTAATAATGAGTCCATTTTTTCGTCGCCAGTGTCAATACTGAAACCATCAAAGAAAGTTGTCCAAACTAACTTAAAATAGCCAATCAGATGGCCTTGTGATGCATCAATTTGGCTGTTAATTAAATCTGACTGAAATAACATAGCCCAAATCGCACCTAACACCGCACCAATCGATATTGCAGGGAACGCCGGCATTTTACGAATTGCTAAAAGCAATAACACAACCAGTGGTACTAGCATTTCAAAACCGATATTAAAGTTTTGCTCTAATAAATTAACGATTTCATCAATACGCCCTGCTTCTGTTGAGCCTCCAGCATTAAAGCCCATAAAGATAAAAATGATTAAGGCAATGATGAAGCTTGGCACTGTTGTCCAAAGCATATGATGGATATGCTCAAATAAATCAGCACCAGCGACAGCAGGTGCTAAGTTAGTTGTTTCAGAAAGTGGGCTTAATTTATCACCAAAGTAGGCACCAGAAATAACCGCACCCGCCGTTACAACTTGTTCAAGGCCAAGGCCTGTTGCAACACCTAATAACGCCACACCAATGGTCGCCGCTGTGGTCCAAGAACTGCCTATACTCATAGCTACAATGCCACAAATTAAGCAGCTAGCCGCATAAAACCAGCTAGGATTAATTATTTGTAGCCCATAGTAAATTAGAGTTGGTACAGTACCCGATAACAACCAAGTACCAATTAAGGCACCCACCATTAGCAGAATGATGATTGCACCGAGTGATAAGGTGATCCCTTCAATCATGGCTTGTTCTAGTTTTTTCCAGGTATAACCATTTTTTAAACCAATTAATGCTGCAGTAAAAGTAGCGAATAATAAAGCGATTTGGTTAGGACCTGATGATGAATTATCACCGAATAAATAAACAGCGGCGCCTAGCAGGCACACGAGCACAGTAATTGGGATCAAGGCATCTAAAAAACTGGCCTGTTTAATTGGCTTCTCTTCAATTGAATTCAAAAGATAGTCTCCTACACGTCTTATGTGGCGTGTTTAATTATTATTGTAAGCTTGACGCAAAACTTCAGTGGCTTTTGGGCAGCCATATCCTGCAATTATAACAACCTGACCTGTTTTAGGTAGCAAAAAAGGCGCCTAAGCGCCTTTTTATTAATCAATATTGCTATTTAATTGCCAATTATTTCTTAGCAATACGACCATATTTAATAAAATCCTGCGTGATTAATGCAGCCTCTTCTAAGAAAGGGTCTAGTTCATCAAGGCTATCAGGTAAATCATCAAGCTTTTCTACTGGCTTTTCACCAAGGCGAACTAATCGTTCATTAGCACGCTCTAAAGCACGCTCTTCACTTTCATCTTTCTCTTTTAAACGCGTCGCTTCAACCAGTGAGATAGTTTTACGGTCTTTCTCTTCTTGGTAGCGCTTAATGTCATCAAACACATAACCAAACTCCGGCTCATCTGCAATTCGCGAATCATGAAGCTTATTAACGTAAGCAATAGCTGGTTTCAAGTTATCGACAGAATTATATTTAGCGCGAATGATACTATCCCAAGGTAAGGCATTATCTTGTTGGCTCTCGCCCCACTCCGATGGTTCAATTGCTGATGGGAATGACACATCAGGGATCACTCCTTTGTGCTGCGTGCTTCCGCCATTGATACGGTAGAACTTAGCGATTGTATATTGCACGCTACCTAATGGGTGATCGTATAAGTCATAGGCGCGGCCAAGGGGTTTATGCTGCTGTACTGTACCCTTACCAAATGTTTGTTCACCAATCACAATTGCACGGCCATAATCTTGCATTGCTGCAGCAAAAATCTCTGAGGCTGATGCACTGTAACGATCAACTAAAACAGTGAGTGGGCCATCATAAAAAGTGACGCCGTCACGGTCTTTTTGCTCTTCAATACGATTATTTAACGTGTGAATTTGCACTACTGGACCTTGGTCTATGAATAAACCGGAAAGCTGAGTTGCTTCGTAGAGTGAGCCCCCACCATTTTGACGTAAATCAATGATAATACCGTCTACTTTGGCTTCTTTTAATTTCGCAATTTCAATTTTAACGTCTTGCGATAAATTGTTGTAGAAACCAGGAATTTCAATAACACCAATTTTGCTGGTTAAGTCAGAGTATTTTGCTTCAAATACTTCAGATTTTGCAGCGCGGTCTTCTAAGCGGATCTTATCACGAGTGATTTCAACTACTTTAGGTGTACCGTGAGCATCTGCACCTTTTAGGTATTGCAGGCGAACTTTTGTCCCTTTTGGGCCTTTGATCAGATCAACTACGTCATCTAAACGCCAGCCAATCACATCAACAAACTCTTCACCTTCTTGGGCAACACCAATAATACGGTCATCTGCTTTAATTTGTTCTGACTTATCAGCCGGGCCACCAGGTACTAAGCTACGAATTACTGTATAGTCTTCATCATAGCTAAGCACAGCACCAATGCCTTCTAATTCAAGATCCATGTCCATCTTAAATTGCTCAGCACGGCGAGGTGATAAATAAGAGGTATGCGCTTCAATGCTTCGTGCGAATGAATTCATCACGATTTGAAAAGCATCTTCACTATTAGTTTGCACTAAGCGTTTTTGCGCATTGTGGTATCGTTTGGTCAAGACTTCTTTAATGCCTTGCCAGTCTTTACCCGTCATTTTTAATCGTAAAGCATCGTACTTGACTCGTTGACGCCAAAGTTCATCAAGCTCAGCTTGGCTTGTTGCCCAATTGGCGTCTTCACGGTCGAACAGATACTCATCTTCTTTATCGAACTTCATTTCGTTTTCAAGCAGCGATAAAGAATAATCATAACGTTCAAAACGACGTTTTAAGCTTAAGTTAAAAATATCAAAGGCAAATCCCAATTTACCTGTCGACAATGCATTATCAAACTGATCTTTATACTGCTCAAAAGAAGCAATATCAGACGCTAAAAATACATTTTTGTTGTAGTCGAGAGATTCAATGTATCGATCAAAAACCTTTTCAGATAATTGATCGTTAAATTTAATTGGTTTGTAATGTGCACGAGTAAATAAGTTTGTCACCCGTTTGCTTGCCGTACTATGTTGGCTTTCTTGCTTGAGTACTGGCAGATCTTTTTCAGTCAAATTGTCTGAAGATGCCAATAATGAACCTGAAAACAGGGCAGCGACTAACGGAATGAGCGTAAACTTTTTACTCATACACAACTCCTTTATTTTTTACAGCTATTAAATGATATACAGGCTGTCTGCTTTGGTCTTAACTTGCATCCCTGTTACTAACTCAACGTGAACTTCATCTTTATTCACTTCAGTAATAACTGCGTTTACAAGTGCTTGGCCAAGTTTAACTTTAACTTTGCTATTAACCTTGACCTCAGAGGCAGGTAAAGGTTCAACTTTTCCTGAACGTTTTGCAGGAGCAGCTTTAGCTGGCTTATTACTTACTTTAGCGCCTTTTTCGCCTGATTTAGCGTGGTGGCCAGTATTCTTTTTGTAAGATTTTGTGTCACCGTCTTTACGTGGACGTTGCGGCTTCTTACGCTTCGCCATTTTAGCGCGGCTTTCTTCTAACGCTTTTTGTGCGTGCTCAATGTGCTCTTGTTCAACTTTTTCGTCTTGATTACCATCAAGATCGATACGGAACTCAGACTTTGTCACAGCTTCTAAATAGCGCCAGTTTGAGGTGTACTTTCTTAATGCTTGACGTACCTGAGTTTTACTTACCTTCTCAGAACCTTCAATGCGCTCAGCAATATCTTTAAAGATACCGACTTTAAGCGGCTGAATACCGTCTTTTTGTTTAAAACATTGTGGAAATTCTTGATATAAGAAATCCAGTACTTCATTAATATCTTTTAGCTTGTTTGTGGTTTCCATCTTAGAACCTTTTATTACATCTTTTCATCAAGTGATGAATCGACATAGTGTGTTACCCAGTCGGTCAACTCTTCGAAGTCCGCTTCAATAAGCGCTAAATCACCACGAAGGTGTTCCCAAATACCATTTATAATTTCATCAATTGATTCACAGTCAAGGTCGTCCGGTAGACGATCCCAAGCCATGTGAATCAGGTCGTTGAGCCTTTCAGCAACAACTTCTTCTTCCCCTTCCCAATCACCAACATCAGCAATTGCAAAGAGGTAATCTTGCACATTTAGCAGATCTTTCATTTTAGATTTGCCTCAAAGCACTTTACCAATGCTTCTAAACCAGCTTGATCATCAGCATCGAATCGCGCAATGCTTGGGCTATCGATATCAAGTACAGCAAATACTTTACCGTCTTTGAAAATCGGCACAACTACTTCTGAGTTAGATGCAGCGTCACAGGCAATATGGCCAGCAAATGCATGCACGTCTTCAATGAGTTGTGTTTGTTGTGTTTGCGCGGCAGTTCCACATACCCCTTTACCTACTGGAATACGGATACATGCAGGATTACCTTGAAACGGCCCTAGCACTAATTCTTCAGGTGAATCCATCAAATAAAAGCCCGCCCAATTTACGTCCTCTAGTGAGGTAAATAACAACGCACTAATATTTGCCATGTTGGCAATGATATTTGATTCACCAGTGATTAGCGATTCAGTTTGTTTAACTAATGACTGGTAAAAATCTTGCTTTTGCATACCAAACTACTTCTTATTAAACATACAGTAGCTAAAGGTACTCTTTGTAGACGACAAATGAAACCTTTTGAGGGCAAAAAAAAACATTTTGCCCTCAATTTCATTCAGCTTGATTAATTATTCTGCTATTGATGAGAAGATTGTGCTGTAAGGCCCTGTCTTAAACCAAATAAAAACAGCCCTGCTGCAAGGGCAGACATGACAGCATTGACTACAAATGCCATACCTGTTGTAGCACTCAATAAGTAACTAAAGATAGCTCCACCTAGTAAACCCAGTGTCAGCACACCTGAATAATTTACTTTCGCATACTTATACATAAGCAGGTAGCCAGGTACCACAAATGCAGCCATAGTTAAGCCTACAATGTGTGCATTGGCTATTGCACTGACAAGTAAGTTGAAGAAAATACTAAAGCCATTTCCTTCAAGTGAAAACGCATAATAAAGGCCTAAGATACAACCAACGATCACAGGCGATAATAAAGAAAGTCCTACACTCTTTGCTAAACGATGTTTCATAAATTCCCTAATGCCACAAAGATAATACGAGAAGTATTAAGCATGGACTAACTAGGGAAAATGCGAAATATCGACAATAGTCGTAATTTGCTTGGCAAAGGAATAAAACGGCAGAAACAAAAAAGCCGCTGAATAAATTCAGCGGCTTCAATGATGGTGGAGAGATAGGGATTTGAACCCTAGAGGGGCTACAAACCCCTGCCGGTTTTCAAGACCGGTGCATTCGACCA